>CANQNP010000021.1 GCA_947625235.1 uncultured Atopobiaceae bacterium
GCCATGCCGAAGATGAGGCCGGCGGCCAGGATGACGGCGGGCGTGAGGATCAGGCGGAAGAACGTGTTCCAGATGGTCTCGGCGCCGAGGCTGAAGCGCACGGTCGAGAGCGCGAGGCCGGCTGCGAGGACGGCGACGCCGGAGTTGGCTTTGGCGATGAGCTCGAAGCTGGGGTCGAAGGCCTCGGGGACGCGCACGCCGAGGATGACGAGGATGACGGCGAGGATGGGCGACCACACGACCGGCTCCTTGAGGGCGTCGGTGATGGCCTTCACGTTCTGGCTCTGCGGCTTTTTGTAGTGCGGGTCTTCGGCCTTCTTGGCGAGGTAGTCCTTGTGGGCCTCTTCCTTGGCC
The DNA here is from genome assembly GCA_947625235.1 of uncultured Atopobiaceae bacterium. Lineage (GTDB taxonomy): Bacteria > Actinomycetota > Coriobacteriia > Coriobacteriales > Atopobiaceae > CANRLS01. Next base: position 355 of record CANQNP010000021.1, read on the forward strand.
TCGACCTTCTCGAGGTGGGCCTCGGCCTTCTCGATCTTCTCCTCAGCCTTGTGGACCTTCTTCCACTCGCGCTCCTCCTCGGAGCCCTTGGGCGGGCGCTCGTCGGAGACGGGGACGGCTACGGAGCCGCCAGCGGCGGTGGCACCGGCGAGGGCCGGCGTGGCGGACGCGGCGGCGACGGTCGCGGGCGCGGCCTCGGTTTCCCTGGCCTTCTTGGCGGCGATGGCGGCGTCGCGGGAGAGGCCGATGTTGATGAGGTAGAAGCCGATCGGGATCGTGATGGCGTTCACGATGATGGCGACGATGGCGATGACGAGGTTCGTGTCAACGGTGTTGCCATAGATCGGGTCGAGCACGGCGAAGCCGAGGAAGCCGATGGTCGGCGAACCGGCGATAAGGGCGCAGACGGCTGCTTCCTGGATGGAGTGCTTGAAGAAAAGGCGGCACAGGAAGAAGCTCACCATGAACATGCCCACGGTGCCGATGAGGCTGATGAGCGTGAGCGTGATGTCTTCGACGAGCATCTCGCGGGTCGCCTTGACGATGGAGACGAACAGCGCCGCCGGCAACGCGACGTTCAGCACGAGCTTGTTGAAGCCCTGACGCTGCTCGTTCGTGAAGTACGTGATCTTTCCGAACACATAACCGAGGACCATGATGACGAGTATCGGGATGATATCGTTGATGATGATTTTTTCCATGGTCGCACCTCTTTCCCTCAACTAGGCATCTCCCGATGCGCGTGGCGCTGCATTCCCGGCCTGTGTTCGGAGCCTTATAGAGTGCGCTCCACCTTTTCTTCCTTGCCTTCTTAGTACCTACCCCTCGCGGATTGCGAGGGGTGGTTTGGCGCCAATCCGTTAAAGGTCTGCTATCGGCGCAGACGAGTTATTCCTTGGGCTTGGGAGCGAGCGGGCCCACGACCGGTACCGGGTTGAGGTTGCCGATGTGGCCGCTCTCCACGCCCGCGTGGATGTCGATCTGCACGTCGATGAGGCAGGTCTTCTTCGAGGCGATGGCCTCCTCGAGCGCCTTCTCGAGTTCGTCCGGAGTCTCGACGTAGTAGCCCACGCCGCCGAAGGCCTCGATCATCTTCTCGTAGTGGGCGCTCGCCATGAGCGTGAGCGGCGAGGGGTCGCCGTCGGTGCCGATGTTCTGGAAGTCGCCTTTGTAGATGCCGCCGTTGTTGAAGACCATGAAGACGATCGGGAGGTTGAAGCGGCAGGCCGTCTCGACCTCCATGCCGTCGAAGCCGAAGGCGGAATCGCCGTGGATGGAGACCACCTGGCCGCCGGTGGTGACGGCGGTGCCGATGGCGTAGCCGGTGCCCACGCCCATGACGCCCCAGGTGCCGCAGTCGAGGCGGTGGCGCGGCTTGTAGATGTTCACGATGTTGCGGCAGTCATCGAGCGTGTTCGCGCCCTCGTTCACGAGGTAGAGGTCGGGGTGCTTCGCCATGACCTTGTTGATGCGACCGAGCGCGTTGAAGTGGTTCATGGGCACGGTGTCGGCCTCGGTGCGCGCGGCGAACTTCGCGTTGTTCTTCTCCTTGGATTCGTTGAGCATGGCGAGCCACTCGTCAGACGCCTTGACGGGGGTCTTGTCGAGCGCGGCGTTGAGGAGCCTGAGGGCGCTCTTCATGTCGCCCACGATGGGGGCGGCGATCGGGCGCGCGTTATCGATCTCGGTGGGGTCGATGTCGATCTGGATGAACTTCGTGTCCGGGTTCCACGGCTTCTCGCGACCGAAGCTGAGCATCCAGTTCAGGCGCGCGCCCATGAGGAGCACGACGTCGGCGGAACGAAGGGCGAGGCCACGGCAGCTCGCGGTGGAGAGCGGCGAGGTGTCGGGCATGAGGCCCTTGGCCATGCTCATCGGCTGGTAGGGGATGGAGGTCTTCTCGAAGAACTCCGCGACCTCGTTTTCCGCCTGGGCGATGGCGGCACCCTTGCCGAGGATGACGAGCGGGTACTTCGCCGAGGCGAGGAGCTCCACGGCACGATCGATGGATTCCTGGGAGGGCACCATGGCAGGGCAGGGATCCACGACCTTGAAGAGCGTGGCCTCGGCCTCGGCCGCATCCATGGCCATACCCATCATCTCGCCAGGGACGTCGAGGTAGACGCCGCCGGGGCGCCCTGAGCAGGCGGTGCGGATGGCGCGCGCCACGCCGAGGCCGATGTCCTTGATGTCGTCGATGCGGTAGGCGGCCTTGCAGAAGGGCTTCGCGTAGTTGTACTGGTCCATGCCCTCGTAGTCGCCGGAGCCCATGTCCACGATGTCGCGCGTGGAGGAGCCGGAGATCATGATCACGGGGAAGCCGTTGACCGTGGCCTCCTTCAGGGGCGGAAGGCCGTTCAGGTAGCCGGGGGCGGAGACGGTGAGGTAGACGCCGGGCTTGCCGGTGAGGAACCCCTCGGCGGCGGCGGCGTTGCCCGCGTCAGCTTCATGGCGCATGGCGATGAAGCGGATGCCCTTGCCCTGGCCGATGCGGGCGAGGTCGGTGACGGGGATGCCCACCACGCCGTACATCTTGTCGATGCCGTTCAGCAAAAGCGCGTCAGCGAGGACGTGCATGCCGTCGGTCAAGTTCGTGGTCTCTGTGGCCATGGAATACCTCCTTGATTGGAACGCATATCGGTGTGGCTTGTTCCCCGTGATCTCGCCCGCGTTTCCGGCGAAGTTGAACGGGGTGTGGAGTTCGCGGAGCGGCCGTATAGCCCGCGCCCTGTCAAAACTTCCAGGCCTTGGGGAATAGAGCCCCTTGATCAATGAGACCGTGCCGTGTGCGCGTGCCCCCGGGAAAAGACGTCTTCTCGAGAAACCTTGGAAGGCGCAGCGTAGTGAAGGAGAATCCCATGACCGCACCACTAGAGGGAATCAAAGTCGTCGACTGGACGCAGGTCCAGTCCGGCCCGTCTTGCTCGCAAATGCTCGCCTGGTTTGGCGCCGAGGTCATCAAGATCGAGCGCCCGGGCGTGGGCGACGCCACCCGCAGCCAGGTGAACAACATGCCCGGCGCCGATAGCCTCTACTTCCTGCAGCTGAACGCCAACAAGAAGTCGCTCGAGCTCAACGTCGCCACCGACGAGGGCAAGCAGATCCTCACCGACCTCCTCAAGGATGCCGACATCTTCATCGAGAACCTGCACCCCGGCGCGGTCGACAAGCTCGGCTTCGGCTGGGAGGACGTCCACAAGCTGAACCCGAAGCTCATCATGGGCACCATCAAGGGCTTCAACCCCGTGTCGCGTTTCTCGAGCATCAAGGCCTACGAGCCCGTCGCCCAGTGCGCCGGCGGCGCCGCGGCCACCACCGGCTGGTTCGACGGCGAGAACAACGTCCCCACCCAGTCCGGCGCCGCCCTCGGCGACTCGAACTCCGGCATGCACCTCTGCATCGGCATCCTCGCCGCGCTCCTCAAGCGCGAGAAGACCGGCGTGGGCGACTTCGTCTACCAGTCCATGCACAACGCCACCGCGAACCTCTGCCGCATCAAGCTCCGCGACCAGCTGAACCTCGACGTGCTCGGCGAGCTTCCCTACTACGCCTGCTACCCGAACTACAAGTGGGGCAAGGACCTTCCGCGCGCCGCGAACGCCGAGGGTGGCGGCGTCCTCGGCTGGTGCTACAAGTGCAAGAACTGGAAAGAGGACCCGAACGACTACGTCTACATCGTCGTCCAGCGCTCCGAGCGCGGCTGGCAGGAAGTCTGCACGGCCATCGAGCGTCCCGACCTCCTGAACGATCCCCGCTTCGCCACCGCCGAGGCCCGCGACGAGAACAAGCAGGCCCTCTGGGCGGAGATCGAGAAGTACACGATGCAGTTCGACAAGTACACCGCCACTGAGAAGATCGGCGCCTGCGGCGTGCCCATCGGCCCCGTGCGCACCTGGCGCGAGATCGAGAACGACGAGGAGCTCATCGCCGACGGCACCATCGTCGAGATCGACCAGGGCGGCAAGCGCGGCACCTTCAAGACGCTCGGCATGCCCATGTTCTTCAGCGATTGGAAGCCCGAGTACAAGCGCGCCCCCGGACTTGGCGAGAACAACGTCGAGGTGCTCGAGGGCCTCGGCTACACCGACGACCAGATCAAGGATCTCGCGAGCAAGGGCGTGATCAAGAACATCGACTCCCTGAAGTAAGCAGCAGCTATAAGTAATTCGATCGAAGGAGCCGGCCGCAAGGTCGGCTCCTTCTCGTTTTGAGGGCTAGACTGCATGCCACGGGCGTTCGACGAGCCACATGGAAGGGGCAGAGATGGCGGAGCGCAAGCTGCTGGTGTTCGATGCGGGGGGAAGTGCCATCAAGTACGGCATCTTCTGCGCGGGGGAGCTTTCGAATGAGGGCTTCGTGCCCACGAACGGCGACGACCTCGACGCCTTCCTCGCGAGCATTCGCGAGGTGGTGGAAGCGGCGGGGATGATAGACGGCATCGCCTTCTCCCTGCCCGGCATCATCGACCCCGAGAGCGGCTTCGCGAAGACCGGCGGCGCCATCCGCTGCCTGTACGGTGTGAACCTGAGGGAGATCCTCGAGCAGGAGTACGGCGTTGCCGTGGCGGTGATGAACGACGCGAAGTGCGCCGCCCTCGCCGAGCTTGGTTTCGGATGCCTGAAGGGCGTGGACGACGCGGTGGTCATCGTCTTCGGCACCGGTATCGGTGGCGCGCTCATCGTGAATGGCAAGCTCCTCCTCGGCTCGCACCTCGTCTCCGGCGAGTTCTCGGTGATCCACGACGACGTGAACCACATGGCCGAGCCGGGAAACGAGTTCTGGGCGCACTGTGGCATTGCGGGGCTCTCGGTTGCCGTGGAGCGCGCGAGCGGGCTCAAGGGCCTTTCCGGCATCGAGGTCTTCCAGAAGATCCGCGCGGGCAACACCGACGTGGAGGACGGGCTTCGCGAGTTCTGCCGCATGGCGGCTTGGCACATGTACAACCTGCAGGTCATCACCGACCCTCAGGTCTTCGCCATCGGCGGTGGCATCTCCAACGAGCCGCTTTTCATCGACTACCTGCGCGAGGCCATCGTCGACGTGGGCGAGCTCATCCCCCAGCACTTCGTGGAGCCGAAGGTCGTGCCCTGCACGTACAAGGGCTCGGCGAACCTCGTGGGCGCCGCCTACGCCTTCGAGCTCCAAGAAGGGGAATAGTCCTCTCGCGCTGAAAACTGGCGATCAGAGGAAGGCGCGCTCGCGCTCGACGCTCCTCTTGATGGAGCTCATCGCCTCGTCGAAGAGTTCGCGCTCGCGGGGGCTGAGCTCGATGTCCATCACGAGCTCGATGCCCGCTTGGCCGAGGATGCAGGGCACGCCGCAGGGGAGGCCCTCCACGCCGAATTCGCCTTCGAGCTCCACCGTGAGGGTCATCATGCGACGGATGTCCTCGATGATGGTGGTGACGATGTTCGACACCACGCCCGAGATGCCGAACTCCGTGGAGCCCTTGCCCGCGATGATGTGGGCGCCCTTGGCCTCGTTTTCCGCCACGATCTCGGCGAGCGAGAACTGGGAGGCATCGCCGGGGTGCATCTCGAGGTACTCGAGGATGGGCACCGTGCCCACGTAGGTGTGCGTGATGGGCACGAAGATCTCCTCGCCGTGCGCGCCGATGCACATGGCCTGCACCTCGCGGCGCGAGATGCCGAGGCTCCGGGAGATCTGCCGCGCGAGACGCGAGGTGTCGAGCGCGGTGCCCGTGCCGAAGCAGCGCTCACGGGGAAGGCGAAGGCGGTGCTTCATGTAGTCGGTGACGGCATCGACGGGGTTCGAGATGGAGACGAGGATGCCGTTGAAGCCCACGCGCTCGATGGCGTCGCAGATGCTCGACATGATGGCGATCGTGCCGTCGAGGAGGTCGTAGCGCGTCTCGCCGGGTTTGCGGGTGCGCCCGGCGGTGATCACGAGGATGTGCGCGTCGGCGATGTCGTCCCAGGTGCCGGCGCGCACGATGGGTGCGCTCCCGAGCCCGAAGCCGAGGTCGTCGAGGTCGGCGGCCTGTGCGCTCGCGCGCGCCTCGTCCACGTCCACGAGCACGATCTCGGTGGCGTCGTTGGCCTCGAGCATGCGCGCCGCGCACTGGGCGCCCACGTGCCCCGCGCCGATGATCACCACTTTGCCGAAGGTGAAGCCCTTCAAGGGAAAGCCGTCTATGGACATGGCGCCTTCTTCGCTCGTGCTGTTTCCGATGTGTTACGCGCATGGTAGCCCTCATGCGCGCCGCGCGAGCGCGGGCCATGCGAGGGATCTGCCATGCGCCCCTCAGGGCTTGTAGACGTCCACGGTGCGGGAGAGCTCGGTGAAGGCGGTCTCCGCTTCCTTGGCGAGCTCCGAGCGCAGCATCCGCGCGCGATCGGGCTCCCTTTGGGCGAGCGAGGCGAAGCGGTTCTCGCCGAGGAGGAGATCGGCGAGCGAGCCGTCCGGTGCGCGGTAGTCGATGGTGAGCGGATCCTCGCCCAACGCCGCCTTGCGCGGGTCGAAGCGATAGAGCGGCCAGTAGCCGGCCCTCACGAGGCGCTTCATCTCCGGCACCACCGTGCCCATGCCCGCCTTGATGCCCCAGGAGATGCAGGGGCAAAGCGCCACCACCACCGAGGGGCCGTCGTAGCTCTCCGCTTCCACGAGGGCGTCGATCGTCTGCTGCATGTTCGCGCCGAAGCACACGTGCGCCACGTAGACGTAGCCGTATTGCATGAGCATGCGCGCGAGGTTCTTCTTGGGCGTTTGCTTGCCGCTCGCGGAGAAGCCGGACACCGAGCCCAGCTGCGTGGCCTTGGAGAGCTCGCCGCCGGTGTTCGAGTAGCCCTCGGTGTCGAGGATGAGGACGTTCACGTTCTCGCCTGAGGCGAGCACCGCGTCGAGGCCGTCGAAGTCGATGTCGAAGGCCCAGCCGTCGCCGCCCACGCACCACACGCTCTTCTGCCCGAAGAGATCGCCTGCGGCGAGGAGTTCCTTCGTGAGGGCGCTTTGCGAGGGAAACGGCAGCTCGGCGAGGGCGCAGCGAATGCCCTGCCCCAGCGCGTAGGACATCTGCGGGTCGTCCTTTGCCTGCAGCCAGGCAGAGAGGGCCTCCTTGAGCTCGTCGGGGAGCTTCGCGTCGGAGGCGGCCTCGCCCACGAGGCGGCAGAGTCGCTCGCGCCTTAGGCGGATGGCCTTGGCGATGCCATAGCCGTACTCGGCGTTGTCCTCGAAGAGCGAGTTCCCCCAGGCGGGGCCCAGGCCGTGGCGGTTCACGGTGTAGGGCATAGCCGGCATGTAGGCGCCCCAGATGGAGGAGCAGCCGGTGGCGTTCGCGATCACGAGGCGCTCGCCGAAGAGCTGCGTGAGGAGCTTCACGTAGGGCGTCTCGCCGCATCCCGCGCAGGCGCCCGAGAACTCCATGAGCGGCTGCTGGAGTTGGCTCCCCATCACGTTCTCGCGTGGCAGTATCTCGTCCTTTTGCGAGATGTTGGCCTCGGCGAAGGCGAGGTTCTCGCGCTCCTTCGCGCGATCTTCCTCAAGCGGGTGCATCGAGAGCGCATGGCCGGGGCAGTTCGTGGCGCAGGAGCCGCAGCCCTGGCAATCCTCGGGGTAGACCTGGATGCGGAAGTTGAGCCCCGAAAGCGCGGGCGCCTTCGCGGGCACGGTCTCGAAGGTGCTCGGCGCGCCGCGGAGCTCGTCATCGGTGGCCACGTAGGGGCGAATGGAGGCGTGCGGGCACACGAAGGAGCACTGGTAGCACTGGATGCACTTCGAGGGATCCCACCTCGGGATCTCGAGGGCGACGGCGCGCTTCTCGAGGGCCGCCGTTCCGGGCGGGGTGAAGCCCGCCGGGTCGAAGGCTGAAACCGGCAGCTCGTCTCCGCGGAGCTCCTCCATGGGCCGGAAGACCTCGCGCTCGAAGGCGGTCTCGCCCACGGGCGCGAGAGGCTCCTCGACTTTGAGGTGAGCCCAGCTCGAAGGCACCGCGATCTCGCGGATCGCGCCCTTCGTGGCGTCGATGGCGGCGTGGTTTCTCGCCACGATGTCGGCTCCCTGCGAGCCGTAGAGCCGCGCGACGTCCTCTTTGAGCTTCTCCACGGCGAGCTCGGGATCCATCACCTTCGAGAGTTCGAAGAAGACGGTCTCCATGATCATGTTGATGCGGCCTGCGAGCCCGTGCGCGGCGGCAATCGCATCGGCGTCGATCGCGTAGAGCTTCGCGTGCCGCCTCGCGAGCTCGCGCTTCAAGGCCACCGGCATGCGCCGCTCGAGCTCTGCGTCGGCAAAGGCGCAGTTCACCACGAAGGTACCGCCGTCCGCCAAGTCGCGCGCGAGGGGATAGCGCTCGAGGTAGGAGCTCTTGTGGCAGGCGACGTAGCCCGCCTCGTCGATGAGGTAGGGCGAGCGGATGGGCGCCTCCGAAAAGCGCACGTAGGAGATGGTGATTCCGCCCGATTTATGGGAATCGAAGTACGAGTAGCACTGCACGTACTTGCCGGTCTCGTCGCCGATGATCTTGGCCGCCTGCTTGTTCGCGCCGATGGTGCCGTCGGATCCGAAGCCCCAGAACTCGCACTGCAGGGGATTGTTCGGGATGGTGCGCACGCGTGGCCCGAGGGGAAGCGAAAGGTGCGTCACGTCGTCGTCGATTCCTGCGGTGAAGCGCCGCTTCGGCTCCGCGCTCGCCATGTTGGCGAAGACCGCGGCTGCCATGGTGGGGGAGAAGTCCTTCGACGAGAGCCCGTAGCGCCCGCCGATCACCCGCACCTCGCGCCCCGCCTCGGCAAGCGCGCACGCCACGTCGAGGTAGAGGGGCTCGCCGAGGCTTCCCGGCTCCTTCGTACGATCGAGCGTGGCCACGATCTTCGCGGATGGCGGGATGGCGGCCACGAAGTCCTTCGCGGAGAAGGGCCTATAGAGCCGCACCTTCACGAGCCCCACCTTCTCGCCCTTGGCTACGAGGTAGTCCACGACCTCCTCCACCACGTCGGCCGCCGAGCCCATGCACACGACCACGCGCTCGGCGTCGGGCGCGCCCACGTAGTCGAAGAGGCGGTAGGGGCGCCCCGTCACCTTCGCCACGCGATCCATCGCCGCCTGCACGATGCCCGGGAGCGCGTCGTAGAAGCGGTTCGGCGCCTCGCGGTTCTGGAAGTACACGTCGGCGTTCTGCGCCGTACCGCGGATCATCGGGTGCTCGGGGTTCATCGCGCGATCGCGAAACTCCTGCACCTTCTTCCAGTCGACGAGCGGGCGCATCGCCTCCTGGCTGATGACGTCGATGGTCTCGATCTCGTCGGAGGTGCGAAAGCCGTCCATCGCGTGGATGACGGGGAGCGACGCATCGATGGCCGCGAGGTGCGCCACGAGCGAGAGGTCCATGCATTCCTGCACGGAGGTGGAGAAGAGGATGGCCACGCCCGTCTGGCGCACGGCCATCACGTCCTGGTGGTCGCCGAAGATCGAGAGCGCGTGCGCGGAGAGCGAACGGCAGGTGACGTGGAAGACGCCCGGCAAGAGCTCGCCGGAGATCTTATAGAGGTTTGGGATCATGAGCATGAGGCCCTGGGAGGCGGTGAAGCTCGAGGTGAGCGCCCCGCCCGCGAGGCAGCCGTGCACGCAGCCCGCGACGCCCTTCTCGCTCTGCATCTCCTTCACGTCGACCGTCTCGCCGAGGAGGTTCTTCCTGCCGGCGACGCTCCACGCCTCCACCGTCTCCGCCATGTGGGAGGCGGGCGTGATGGGGAAGATCACCGCCGCCTCGGAGAGCGCGTAGGCGGCTTGCGCGGCGGCCGTCATGCCGTCCATCGCGCGTCGGGGGCTCGCTTCCGGGCTCCCATGCTCGAGGTTTACGCTTGCATTCGTGTTTGCGCTGAGGGTGCTCGCCATGGGATGCCTTCCGCCGTACGGTCAAGCCTCTTGGCTTGTACCCGTGTGGGAGGTGCGCGAAAAAGCCCCCGCACGCTGCGGGGGCTCATGCGAGCGAATGGGCCGGCGAGCGTGCGAGCCCTACTCGCGATCGAGGAGGGCGTCGCGGATCTCGGTGAGGAGCTTGACCTCATCGGAGGGCTCGGGCGCCTCTTCCGCAGCCTCTTCGGCGGCCTCGTGCTTCAGCTTGGCCTCCATCGCGTCGTGGGCCGTGTTGATGGCCTTCACGATGCAGAAGATGACGAGGGCCAAGATGAGGAAGTTGATGCACGCCTGGATGAAGTTGCCGTACATGATCTGCGCGCCCATGAAGCCGAACGAGAGCTGGGTGAAGTCGAGACCGCCGAGGATGATGCCGATGAGGGGCATGACGACGTCATTCACGAGCGAGTTCACGATCTGCTGGAACGCGCCGCCGATGATGACGCCGACGGCGAGATCGATGACGCTCCCGCGAGATATGAATTCCTTGAACTCCGCTACGAAGCCTTTCTTCCCTGCCACAGAAAACCTCTCCTCCTCGTAGGTTCGCGGCCGCAGGTGCGCCTTGCGCACGGCCGCATGGCGATTGCCGCTCTACCTCAACGCGGGCCCTCAGAGCCCGCGCAATCAAGGATAGAGGATCGCCGCGCGGCAAATCGCAAGGTGTCAGCTAAGGGGTCCTCGGCACCCCATCCTTCAACGAAAGGAGGAGATTCGCGAGGTCGTCGCCGCCGAGTTCGGGGATGAGGGTGCGAAGGCCCTGCCAGGTGGGGTCGAAGACACCCGCGTCGGTGAGGTCGACGACGGCTTTTCCGAGCGTCTGGAGGAAGTCCATGGAAAGCGGCACGGGAATGCCCTCGGTCTCGAGGATCACGCGCGCCGCAGGCTTGGAGTACTCGCCGGAAAAGCCGCAGGTGGCGCGCAGCTCCGCGAGCTCGAGCATCGCCTGGTTGCCGATGATGGGGTCGTCCACGGCGAGCGTGTAGGCGGCCTCGGCCGCCTGGGTGCGATCGGTCTTCCAGAGCGAGTAGGCGAGCCGATAGAACACGTAGGAGGCCTCGGAGGGGGTGAGGTAGAGCCCGAGCGCGTGGATGAGCGAGTGGGCGGCCTCGTCGTAGCGCTCGAGCCGAGCGTAGATGTCGGCGAGGGTGATGTGCGAGGCGGGGGAGGTGGGGGCGAGGCGCACACACACCTCCGCGGCCTCGAGGGCTCGAAGCGCATCGCCAAGCTCGAGGTAGAGGCGTGCGAGCTGGAGCTTTGCCGCGTAGGTGACGTCGCGCACGGGCTCGTAGCGCGTGGCGGGACTGCTTCCGGAGAGCGAGACGACGAGGCGATCGGTGCCGCTCGAGCAATAGAGCGGCGCACGCGCGCCTTCCTCCTCATGATCGACCCTCGAGAGAAGGCCCTCGAGCTCCATCACGGCCATGAGCGCGGAATCGTCGTTTTCCTCCAGGATGCGCGTAACCTCGGAGATGAGCGGGTCGTTGGTGGTGCCGTAGACGTAGAGATCGCTCACCACGTCGGCGCGAAGGAAATCGGCGAGCGGTTGGGGGAGCGGACGCTCGTCGATGGCGCGCTCGCCGTGGCGCGCTTCGAGGTCGAGCGCCTCGAAGTCGAGGGCGTCGCCTCCTTGGCGAAGGTCCCCGGCCTCCTCGAGGGCTCGGAAGAGCCCTTCGATCTCGGAATCGGCCTGCTCCTCCGCGGACTTTCGAAGGACGGGCAGGATGCTCGCGGCGAAGTCCACTCGGGAGAGGTCGAGCCCGAGGAAGGGCTTGCCTGCGAGGGAGTCCTCGAAGCAGCTCACGCGCACGCGGGTGACGCCCACCGAGCCGCCGAAGCCCATCGCACAGTAGAGAAGGGCCACGCGCTTCGCGTAGGTGCGGCGAAGGCGTGCTCCGGCCTCGCCGCCCCCCGCCTCGCCGAGTTCTCGCGCATCGGGAATTGCGAGCTCGAAGGCCACGACGCCGCAACGCGCATCGCAATCAAAGCGCCCGGGAATGCGCGTGGGGAGGCGAAGCGCCTCCATCATCCGCGCGATCCTCGTGCGCACGTCCCATTCGCCGCCGCGCTCGCAGGTGGTGCCGTAGATGGTGCGGCGCGGATTGCCCTCGCCCTGCGTGTCGAAGAGGAGGGGCGCCTGAGAGAGGATCCCGAGGATCGCCTGGCGCTCCGCCACGGCCCAGCGCTCCTTCGTGAGGGGGCCGCCGCCGAGATCGTGTTCGAGGAGCCAGGCGATGGCGAGGATGGCGCGGTTGATCGCGGCCTCCACCGCGTGCAGGCAGGCGCAATCATGGGCGTCGAGCGCCTCCTCGTCGAAGCGGATCCAGAAGAGGTGCGTGGTGTGGAGGTAGATCCCCTCGGCCCCGTGCGTGGCGCAGATGCGGCGCACCTCGCCGGCGCCGGCCGCGTCGAGCGACTCCGCAAGGCGCGCGATCCCGGAGTTCTCCTCGCCGTGCCACGAAATGAGGTCGAGCGCGTCGGGGAGCGTCTCGCGCGAGAGGAGCGTGAGCGCATCGGCCACGGCGAAGGCGTCGACGAAGGCCGGATGCAGCTCCACGAGCGCCACCCACGCAAGCGCCGCGAGGGTGCGGACGGCGAGCGTCGGGCGCGCCTTGGCGTAGGGCCCGATGACGTCTTCGGAGAGCTCGAGCGCATAGCGCACCTCGCGCTCGCTCGTGTTCCAGCGCGCGACGTCCATCGAGCCGCACTGGGCGAGGCGCACGACCCCGTGTGCGCTCCGGGCGCTCTCACGCAAGAACATGAGGTCGGGCTCGCGCAACGGCTCCTCGGAGAGCGGCGAATCGCAGGCCCAGAGGCTCATCCCCACGCGGATCCACGCCCGCACGCGCACCGTGCGATAATCCACGATTTCCACCACGTAACCAAGCCCGTTTGGCGGCTGCGGAAGCCCGTCGCTCACGACACCATAGACGCGTGCGGGGTCTTGCCCCGGCAGCGGCAAGAGGCGCGTGAGGCGCGCGGCTCTGGAGAGGGTGATGGTGATCTCAGCTTCCATGCTTCACTTCCTACCCAACCTCCCTCGCCTCGTGGGCTGGGAGTTGGGAGCGATCGGCGAGAGCGAGGAGTAGACTTTCACCTCAATCTAGCACGGAATACGCGGGCCGCGTCGCGTACGGTGCGCGGACGTTTCAGGAGGGGCGATGGGGGATAGAGAGATGCTTCGCCAGGCCAAGCTCTCCCTTGGGCTCTTGGATTTCGAGGACACGGTGCGCACGTGCCGAAGCTATCGCCGCTTCAAGGAAGACGAGCCGCTCGGCCGGGGCTTCCTCCTCGCGCTCGTGGACATCGCGCGCAAGGTGGCCTCGGCCGCGAACCGCCAGCCCCTTCGCTACGCGATCGTGGACGAGCCGTCCGCCTGCGCGGAGCTCTTAGGCGGCCTTCGCTGGGCCGGCGCCCTCGCGGACTGGGATGGCCCCGCCGAGGGGGAGCGTCCGAGCGCCTACCTCGTGATCTTCTGCGAAGGCGATCCCGGAAAGTTCACGTGGTGCGATTGCGGGATCGCCGCCCAGACGATCGCGCTCGCCTCGGTGGAGGCAGGCGCGGGGCTCTGCATGCTCGCGAGCTTCGATCCACGCGTCGTGTGCGACGTGGTGGGCGAGGGCGCAAAGGGCCTCACGCCGCTTCTCGTGCTCGCGCTTGGCGTGCCGGCGGAAACCTGCGTGCTCGAAACCGCCGAGCCCGGCGCAAACCTCAACTACTGGCGCGGCCCCGACGGCGTCCACCACGTGCCGAAGCGCACCCTCGCTGAAGTGCTCATCAAGGGCAAGGAGTAGCCATGACCCGACCCATCGCCATCTTCGACACCACGCTCCGCGACGGCGAGCAGTCGCCCGGCGCCTCCATGAACACCGCCGAGAAGCTCCTCGTCGCAGAGGAGCTGGTGAACCTCGGCGTGGACGTCATCGAGGCGGGCTTTCCCGTCTCGAGCCCCGGGGACTTCGACAGCGTCCGCGAGGTGGGCGCCATCGCGGGCGACGCCTGCGTGGTCTGCGGCCTCACCCGCGCAGTCGACAGGGACATCGAGGTGGCGGCCGAGGCCCTCGAGACCGCCAAGCGCCCCCGCATCCACACCGGGCTCGGCGTCTCGCCCTCGCACCTCAAGGACAAGCTCCGCATCACCGAGGACGAGGCCTTGGAGCGGGCCGTGCACGCGGTCGCCTACGCCAAGTCGTTCGTAGAGGACGTGGAGTTCTACGCCGAGGACGCCGGCCGCGCCGACGAGGAGTTCCTCGCCCGCATCTGCGAGGCGGCCATCAAGGCCGGCGCCACGGTGCTGAACATCCCCGACACCACCGGCTACAACCTCCCCTGGGACTTCGGCGAGCGCATCCGCAACCTCATGGGCCGCGTGGCCGGCATCGAGGACGTCACCGTCTCGGTCCACACCCATAACGACCTCGGCATGGCCACCGCCCTCGCCCTCGAGGCGGTCCGCGCCGGCGCCACCCAGGTGGAATGCACCATCAACGGCCTTGGCGAGCGGGCCGGCAACACCTCCCTCGAAGAGGTGGTCATGGCCATCCGCATGCACGGCGAGGAGCTGGACGCCCATACCCACGTCGTCACCCAGCGCCTCACCCGCGCGAGCCGGCTCGTGTCCTCCATCACCGGCATTCAGGTGCAGCCCAACAAGGCCATCGTGGGGGCCAACGCCTTCGCCCACTCCTCGGGCATCCATCAGGATGGCGTCCTCAAGGCCCGCGACACTTACGAGATCATCGATCCCGCCGACGTGGGCGCCGGCGGCTCGCAGATCGTGCTCTCGGCGAGGAGCGGCCACGCGGCGCTCCGCCATCGCATGGCCGAGCTGGGCTTCTCCTTCGAGGACGCCGAGTTCGAGGATGTCTACGACGCCTTCCTCGAAGTAGCCGACAAGAAGCGCCTCGTCTACGACGAGGATCTCGTCTCCATCGTCCACGAGCGGCGCCGGAGTGAGCGCGCCCTCTGGAAGCTCAAGGCCGTGCAGGTCTCCTGCGGCTTCCCCCTCACGCCCACGGCAACGATCATCCTCGAGGACGAGCGCGGAAGGCAGCACAAGGAGGCCGCTTGGGGCAACGGCCCCGTCGACGCCGTCTACAAGGTCGTCGACAAGGTGGTGGGGATCAAGAACGACCTCTCGGAGTTCTCGGTCAAGGCCATCACCCGAGGCATCGACGCCCTGGGCGAGGTCACGGTGCGCGTCGTCGCCCAGGACGGGCGCATCTTCGTGGGGCACGGCTCCGACAACGACATCGTCGTGAGCTCCGCCCGCGCGTACCTGAACGCCCTGAACCGCCTCCTCTCGGCCGAGCGCGAGCAGGGCTAGGGGCGAGTGGATCCGCGCGCCCTGCCGCCACCGGCAGGGCCCCTGAGGGACAATGGAGCGCGGGGTGTTCCCGCAACGAGACGATCGGCAATCGAGCGGCACGGCACCTGGGGGTGCCGGGAGAGGAGCGGACGGAGGCATGAGGCTCACCGGCGCGCGCATCGTGATGGAGTGCCTGCTCGAGCAGGGCGTGGACACGGTCTTCGGCTATCCGGGCGGCACGATCTTGAACGTCTACGACGCCCTCTACGACTACCGGGACAAGATCCGCCACTATCGTACCGCTCACGAGCAGGGCGCGGCCCACGCAGCCGATGGCTACGCCCGCTCCACCGGCAAGGTGGGAGTGTGCCTCGCCACGTCGGGGCCGGGCTCCACGAACCTCGTCACCGGCATCGCCACGGCCATGATGGACTCGTCGCCCGTGGTCTTCATCACCTGCAACGTGGGCGAGAGCCTCATCGGCAAGGACTCCTTCCAGGAGGTGGACATCACCGGCATCACGATGCCCATCACCAAGTGCAACTACCTCGTCCACCAAGCGGACGAGCTCGCCGACGTCATCCGGGAGGCCTTCGCCATCGCGAGGAGCGGCCGGCCGGGCCCCGTCCTCATCGACATCCTCAAGAACGCCACGGCCGAGGAGGCCGACTACGAGCGCCTGCCGCTCGAAGAGCAGCACCGCCACGGCAGGCTGGCCCAGCTCCTGGGCCGCGCGAGCCACGACATGACGGCTCCCGAGCCCGACCTCGCCGACATCGATCGTCTGGTGGAGCTCATCAAGGCGAGCGAGAAGCCGCTCATCATCTGCGGCGGCGGCGTCGTGCGCGGCCGGGCCCACGAGGAGCTCGCGACCTTCGCCGAGCTCGTGGACGCCCCGGTGGCCATCACGATCATGGGCGCCGGCGGCTTCAACGGGAGGAACCCCCTCACCACGGGCATGATCGGCATGCACGGCTCCATGGCCTCCAACCAGGCCGTGGACAGCTGCGACCTCCTCATCGCCCTCGGCACCCGCTTCTCCGACCGCGTGGCGCTCGACCCGGCGACCTTCGCCGCCCAGGCCAAGATCGTGCAGGTTGACATCGACCGCTCCGAGATCAACAAGAACGTCCAGACGGATCACCACATCGTGGGCGACGTCCGCCGGGTGCTCCAGCTCCTGAACGAGCGGGTGCAGCGCAAGTACAACTTCGCCTGGAAGAACTACGTGTTCAGCTTCCCCACCGAGACCAAGTACTCGCTCGCCGGCGACGCCCTCACCCCCAAGCAGATCTCGGACGCCGTGGCCCGCATCGCCCCTTGGGACTCCATCGTCGCCACCGACGTGGGCCAGCATCAGATGTGGGTCACCCAGCACTTTCACTACGACTACCCGGGCCAGCTCCTCACCTCGGGCGGCTTCGGCTCCATGGGCTTCGGCCTCGGGGCCGCCATTGGCGCCAAGGTGAGCCACCCAGAAAAGACCGTCCTGCACATCACGGGCGACGGCTCCTTCCGCATGAACTGCAACGAGCTCGCCACCGTGGCCTACTACGACCTCCCCATCACCACGATCATCTTCGACAACCGCACGCTGGGGATGGTGCGCCAGTGGCAGACCCTCATCTACGACGAGCGCTACAGCGAGACCGACATCGCGAAGGAGCCCGACTACGTGAAGCTCGCCGAGGCCTACGGGCTCTCGGGCAAGAGGGTCTCGAACGTGCGCGACTTCGAGGAGGCGCTCAAGGAGGCGCTCGCCTCGGGCCATGGCTACGTCATCGACTGCGCCATCGACAAGGACGAGAAGGTCCGCCCCATGGTCCAGGGCGGCGATCCCATCACCCAGTTCATCCTCAACTAGCGAGGCGAAGGAGGCATCGAATCGTGGAGAGGCTCCGCTATACCCTGGCCGTCCTGGTGGACAACGAGGCCGGCGTCTTGAGCCAGGTCTCGAGGCTCTTCGCCCGCAAGGGCTACAACATCGAGTCGCTTGCCGTGGGGACCACCGACGACCCCGCCGTGAGCCGCATGACCATCGAGGTCCTGGCCGAGGCCGAGCCCCAGATCCGGCTCCTCGTGAACCAGCTCAGCAAGCTCTTTCCGGTGCACACGGTGAAGCTCCTCGACCAGGCGCACTCCGTGAGGCGCGAGCTTCTATTGGTGAAGGTCGCCGCCGAGACGCCCGAGGCGAGGAACGAGATCATCCAGCTCGCCAACGTCTTCCGCGCGAACATCATCGACGTCACGCCGGAGGCGCTCACCATTGCGGTCATCGGCGAGGAGGGCAAGAACGACGCCCTCATGAATCTCATCGAGCTCCACGGCATCAAGGAGCTGGCCAGGACGGGCGTCATCGCGCTCGAGCGCGGCGCGGCGACCATCGACGAGGACACGAAGGTGAGAGACGAGTTCGACTACGGCAAGAACGTCCGCTGACGCGCGAGCGGCAGGCGGACGGGCACCGCACGAAAACCAAGCCGACCGGAAGAGACGGTGGAGACGGAAGAGACGGGCCATACCGGCAAGGAGAAGGAGAGACCTGTTATGGCGCACATGTACTACGAGCAAGACTGCGACCTGAACGTCCTCGACGGCAAGAGGATCGCCATCATCGGCTACGGCTCCCAGGGCCATGCCCATGCCCTCAATCTTCGCGACAGCGGCTGCGACGTCATCGTGGGACTTCGCCACGGAAAGAGTTGGGATAAGGCCGCCCGCGACGGCTTCGAGGTCATGACGGTAGCCGAGGCCGCCAAGGCGGCCGACATCGTGATGATGCTCGTGAACGACGAGCGCGCGGCCCAGATCTACCGCGAGTCCGTGGCCGAGAACCTCGAGGCCGGCAACGCCCTCGCCTTCGCGCACGGCTTCAACATCCGCTACAAGCAGATCGTCCCTCCCAAGGACGTGGACGTCTTCATGGCCGCGCCCAAGGGCCCGGGCCACACGGTCCGCGGGCTCTACGAGGCGGGCAAGGGCGTGCCCTGCCTCGTGGCCGTGGAGCAGGACGCCTCCGGCCGCGCGCTGGAGATCGCCCTCGCCTACATCGCCGGCATCGGCGGCGCCCGCGCCGGCATCATGGAGACCACGATGCACGACGAGACCGAGACCGACCTCTTCGGCGAGCAGACCGTGCTCTGCGGCGGCGTCGTCGACCTCATGCAGTGCGGCTTCGAGGTGCTCTGCGAGGCCGGCTACGCGCCCGAGAACGCCTACTTCGAGTGCATCCACGAGATGAAGCTCATCATCGACCTCATCAACAAGGGCGGCGTGGCGGCCATGAACTACTCCATCTCCGACACCGCCGAGTACGGCGAATACGTGAGCGGCCCGCGCGTCTTGCCCCACGACCAGATCAAGGCCAACATGCGCGCCGTCCTCGCGGACATCCAGGACGGTTCCTTCGCCGGCCGCTGGATCGCCGAGAACAAGAACGGCCGCACGTTCTTCAACTCCAAGCGCGACATGCTCGCCGCGCACCCCATGGAGAAGATCGGGCGCGAGCTGCGTGACAACATGCTCTGGAAGGACGCCGACGAGGGCGACAAGGGCCTCGACGCCGCATCCAACTAAGGCGCGTCCATGACGCGCGCTCGACGTACGAAGGGAAGCGAAGCATGCGCAGCGATCAGGTGAAGCTGGGGGTCGATCGCGCTCCCAACCGGAGCCTCCTCTACGCCCTCGGCTACACGGACGAGGAGCTCTCCCGCCCGCTCGTGGGCGTGGTGAGCTCCTTCAACGAGATCGTGCCCGGGCACATGAACATCGACAAGGTCGCCCGGGCCGTCAAGGACGGCGTCTACGCCGCCGGCGGGACGCCCGTCATGTTCCCGGCCATCGCCGTCTGCGACGGGATCGCCATGGGCCACGTCGGTATGAAGTACTCGCTCGCCAGCCGCGAGCTCATCGCCGACTCCACGGAGGCCATGGCCATCGCGCACCAGTTCGACGGCCTCGTGATGATCCCCAACTGCGACAAGAACGTCCCCGGCCTCCTCATGGCGGCTGGGAGGCTGAACATCCCCACGATCTTCGTCTCCGGCGGCGCCATGCTCGCGGGCACGCTCCCCGACGGCCGGCGCACCTGCCTCTCCCACATGTTCGAGGCCGTGGGAGCCTACCACGCGGGCACCCTCGACGAGGACGGCGTGGCCACCTACACCGAGAACTGCTGCCCCACCTGCGGCAGCTGCTCGGGCATGTACACGGCCAACTCCATGAACTGCCTCACCGAGGCCATCGGCATGGCGCTGGAGGGAAACGGCACGATCCCCGCAGTCTACTCGGCGAGGCTCAGGCTCGCCAAGGAGAGCGGCATGAAGATCATGGAGCTCATCGAGCGGGACATCCGGCCCCGCGACATCATGACGCCGGCCGCCTTCCGCAATGCTGAGACCGTGGACATGGCACTCGGCTGCTCCACGAACACGATGCTCCACCTGCCGGCCATCGCCCACGACGCCGGTGTGGACATCGACATCTCCATGGTGAACGAGATCTCCGACGCGACCCCCAACCTCTGCCATCTGGCTCCTGCGGGAGACGCCTACATCGAGGATCTCCACCAGGCGGGCGGCGTCTACGCGGTCATGGCCGAGCTCGCCCGCGTGGGGCTTCTGGACACGAGCGGCATCACCGTCTCCGGCAAGACGGTCGCCGAGAACATCGCGCATGCCACGGTCAGAGACGACCGCGTCATCCGGCCCATGGGCGATCCCTTCAGCCAATCCGGCGGCATCGCCGTCCTCTATGGCAACCTCGCCCCCGACGGGTGCGTGGTGAAGCAGAGCGCCGTAAACCCCGAGATGATGGTCCACGCGGGACCCGCACGGGTGTTCGACTCCGAGGAGGAGGCCATCCAGGTCATCTACGACGGCGGCATCGAGCCCGGCGACGTGGTGGTCATCCGCTACGAGGGCCCCAAGGGTGGCCCCGGCATGCGCGAGATGCTGAACCCCACGTCAGCCATCTGCGGCATGGGGCTGGACGATTCGGTAGCCCTCATCACCGACGGCCGCTTCTCCGGCGCCACCCGCGGCGCCTCCATCGGCCACGTGAGCCCCGAGGCGGCCGCCGGCGGCCTCATCGGCCTCGTGGAGGAGGGCGACCTCATCTCCATCGACATCCCCAACCACGCGATCTTCCTCGACGTGCCGCCCGACGTGCTCGCCGAGCGCCGAGCGGCCTGGACGTGCCCGGAGCCCAAGGTCAAGGGCGGCTACCTCGCTCGCTACGCCAAGCTCGTCTCCTCGGCCGACAAGGGCGCGGTCCTCTCGTAGCCATGGGCGGTGGGAACGCACGGGAAGCGCTACCCGTCCTCTACGGGGCGAGCCCTTTGGTGGCACAGGTGCTGGAGGCCGCCGCCGGCAGGGCCGATTGGGCGCCGGCGCTCCGCTCCCTCGTCGAGGCGGCCGTCGCCTACGGCTGGGAGGGCGACCTCTGGCACGCGGCCCTGGCGGAGTCCCTCGCGAAGAGCGTGAACCCGTTCTCGCTCGCCTCGGAGCGCAGAGACGCCGCCGAGGACAGCCTCTGGCGTCTGGCGCAAGACGACATGGCCCACTACCTGCGCTGGTTCGACCTCAGGCTCCCGGCGGCCCTCGCCGTGGCGAGGGACTTCACCCACGATCCCTCGGGGGCGCCGAAGGCCGAGGCCGGGAGGCGCCTGAAACGACTCGCGCGCTCCCTCGCTAAAGCCGTCTCCGCGAACGACGCCGAGGCGATGCTTCGGCAGGTGGCGGCATTCCACCACGACTATGGCACCGGCGAGCTCGGCCAAGGCGAGCTCTTCCGCGTGGTGGCGGGCGAGGGGGGCTTCGCGCCCGAGCTCGTCGCCGTCGAGGGCCAAAGACCGGTCGCCCTCGACGACCTCGTTGGCTACGAGCGCCAGAAGCGGCTCCTGCGCGAGAACACCGAGGCCTTCCTCGCCGGCCACCGGGCCAACAACGTCCTTCTCTACGGCGACGCGGGCACCGGCAAGTCCACCTCGGTCCAGGCCCTCGCCACCGAGTACGCCGTCCAGGGCCTTCGTGTGATCGAGCTCACCAAGCGCCAGTTCGCGCTCATCCCCACGCTCCTGGACGCCATCAAGCGCCGGAACTACCGCTTCGCGCTCCTGCTCGACGACCTCTCCTTCGAGGAGGGCGAGGTGGAGTACAAGACGCTGAAGCAGGTCATGGAGGGCGGGGGAGAGGCCACGCCCGAGAACGTCCTCTTCTTTGCCACCTCCAACCGACGCCATCTCGTCAAGGAGACGTGGGCCGACCGGAGCGACCTCGAGCACTCTGGCGACGTCCACCGCTCCGACACCATGGAGGAGAAGCTCTCGCTCGCCGGGCGCTTCGGCCTCCAGATCTACTATCCCAACCCCACCTTCGAGGAGTACCACGCCATCGTGCGGGCGCTCGTCGGGCGCTCCGAGCTCGCCGAGGGCGTCTCGGAGGAGGAGCTCCGTGCCCAGGCCGCCACCTGGCAGGTGCGGCGCGGCAACCGCTCGGGGCGCACGGCCCGGCAGTTTGTGAGCGACTTCCTCTCACGCAGGTCCGAGCCGCCCGCCGCAAGCGATTCCCCTCGAGAGGACCCCACCACGGAAGGGCAGGCCGGCCCATGCTGACCCTCGACAAGATCTACCAGGCGGCCTTCACGCTGAAGGACGTGGCCCGAAGGACCGACCTCCTCTACGCGCCG
>CANQNP010000022.1 GCA_947625235.1 uncultured Atopobiaceae bacterium
CTTCGCTTCCATGGATCCTCCCTCGGCGATCAATACGTGACGTCCAAACGCAAGACAAAAGAACCGTCCCTTTTGTCTTGCCGAGCCGATCGCAAGACAAAAGGGACGGTTCTTTTGTCTTGCACCGGGAGCCGGAGACCATAGGCACCCGGGCCCGCACGAGTACGGTAAGAGTCCGGTCCGAAGACCGGACTCTTGAAGTGGCAAGTACGTGGGAAGCCGCGGCGTCAACTAGTTGCTGGAGCCAAACCACTTGTTCTCGAGCTCCTGGATGGTGCCGTCCTGCTCAAGCTCCGCGAGGGCCTTGTTCACGGCCTCGGTGAGGCCGGGGTTGTCCTTGGAGATGACGATGCCGTACTGCTCGCCGGTGGGGATGGCGGCCACGACCTCGAGGTCGGTGTAGCTCTCCTGGCAGTAGTAGGCCATCACGGGGTAGTCGGCGATGACGGCGTTGTAGAGGCCGCTCTGGAGGCCGGTGAGGCACTGGATGGCGTCGGCGAGGGGCACGGTCTCGGCGTTCGTGAGGTTCTCCTGGCTCCAGGCCTCGCCGGTGGTGCCGGACTGCACGGCCACCTTCACGCCGGCCACGTCGAGGACGGCCTTCACGGCGTCGAGGCGCTCGGTGCCCGCGACGTCCTGGGAGGCGTCATAGCCCGGGATTTCGGCCGCGGCGGCCTTCGTCATGACGATGCCCTGGTTGGAATCCATGAAGGAATCGGAGAAGTCGATCTCCTCGAGGCGCTCGTCGGTGATGGTGAAGGAGGAGGCGCCGAGGTCGACGGTGCCGCCCTGCTTCACGGCCGGGATGATGGTGTCGAACTGCACCTGCTGCCACTCGACCGTGAGGCCGAGCTTCTCGGCGATGGCCTCGATGAGGTCGACCTCGAAGCCCTCGGCGTCCTCGGCGGTCTTGCCCTCGGGCACGTACTCCATGGGCGCGTAGGCGAGGTCGGACTGGACGATGAGCTTGCCGTCCTCGACGGTCGTGATCTCGGCGACCTCGGGCTCGGTGGTCTCGGAGGTCGTGGCCTCGTCGGTGGCGGCGGGCTCGCTCGCCTGGCCGCCGCAGCCGGCCATCACGGCCACGCAGAGCACGGCGAGCACGGAGCAGAAGAGGGCGAGGAAGAGGTGCGTGGGCTTCGGCTTCGCGCCGGTGCCCTCGGTGGTGGACCACTTCATGGTGTTCTCCTTCGAACGTTGGGCGCCTCGCCCGTGGCACCATGTGCCGCTCTCTCGTCTCCTGTGGGGCCAAGGCGCGTTCCTTCGATGCGAGTAGTCTAGCGCCCGAATTACATATTGCAAGCCAAAATCTCGCATTAATGCGCATCAGTCGAGAGATTTATGCAGAAACAAGAAAAGGAATGCTTTTCTTATGCAAGAGCGACGCCGGCCCGCACGTGGCAACCGCCTTTGCCGCCGACGCTCCGCGGCATGGAAGCGGAGAGGGGACGGGCGCTAGTCGCTTGCGAGCTGGGTGCCGAACCACGTGGCCTCGAGCGAGGCGATCTCGCCGGAATCCTCGAGGCCCACGATGACCTCGTCCACCGCGTCGAGGAGCTGCTGGTTGTCCGCGAGCGTGGCGAACGCGAACTGCTTGCCCGTGAACACGAACATGCCCTCCGTGAGCGTGGTGTAGACGGAGTTCAGGAAATAGAGCGCCTCGGGGCGCGTGAGCACGCAGAAGGGCACGCTTCCCGCGCGCACGGCGTTCAGGATGGCGAGGGGATCCTCCTCGTAGGAGACCTTGAGATCGCTGAAGGTGGATTCCACCCACTCGCGCACGACGGGCTGGTCGATCGCGAGCACCTCGGTGTCCGGCGTATCGAGGTACGCGAAATCCCCCTCACGCAGGACGAACTTCGAGACGAGCGAGATGTTGCAGGGCATGATGGACTCGCTCAGGGCAAAGCCCTCGGGCATCTCGTCCGCGCCCACGATCACGCCGCCGAGGTCGGCCGTGCCCGCCTCGAGGGCCTCGTAGATCTCCGCGTCCGTGGTGCAGCTGAGCGCGTCCAAGGGAAGCCCGAGCTCCTCGCTGATGGCGTCGCACACGGAGACGCCGAGTCCGATGGCCTCGCCGTCCTCGTCGATCACGAAGGGGGGCCAGTTGATGGAGGAGATGGTGGTGAGCGTGCCCGGGGCGACGGTGGGGCCCATGTAGCCCGCGGGATCGGCCTCGCAGCCCGCGAGCGCGGAGGCGAGCCATGCGGAGGCGCTCCCCGCGAAGGCGAGGCCGCAGAGCTTGAGCGCCGCCCTCCGGCTCACGCATCGAGGTGTCCTTGCCGCTTCCCCCACGTGCCCCCCTCGGCAAGAGAACGGGATCCGTCGAGGCCCCATTCTAAAACGCCGCAGGTAGGGCCACGCATTCAGGTTGCCTTCAAGCATGTGGTTTTTCGCGTGGCCAGAAGGCCGATAATGGGGGCGCATGAGGCGACGAGCAGGGAGGGCTAGAGCATGGCGAGCGAGCTTCCGCAGGCGGAAATCGGCATCTTCGGCGGGTCTGGGTTCTATTCGCTCTTCGAGGGCGACTACGAGGAGGTGCTCCTCGACACGCGCTTCGGCCGCCCGTCGGACACGTATACGATCGGCACCATCGCCGGAAGGCGCGTGTGCTTCCTGCCGCGCCACGGGCGCAACCACTCCATCCCGCCCGCGGAGGTGAACTACCGCGCGAACCTCTACGGCATGCGCATGCTCGGCGTGAGGCAGGTCATCGGCACGTGCTCGGTGGGCTCGCTCTCGCTCGACATCCACCCCGGCGACGTGGTGGTGTGCGACCAGTTCGTCGATCGCACGAACGGCCGCAAGGACACGTTCTTCACGCACCGCGAATCGCTCACGGTGCAGCACCTCTCCTCGGCCGAGCCCTACTGCCCGACCCTTCGCAGGGTGGCCGTGGACTGCGCGCGCGAGCTCGGACTCACCGTCCACGACGCGGGCACCGTCGTCACCATCCAGGGCCCGCGCTTCTCCACGCGCGCCGAGAGCGAGTGGTTCAGCTCGATGGGCTGGGACGTGGTGTCGATGACGGCCTACCCCGAAGGCTGGCTCGCGCGCGAGCTCGGGCTCCACTACGCGAACGTCTCGCTCGTCACGGACTACGACGCCGGCCTCGGCGAGTACGCGGCCGTCACCTGGGAGGACGTGCAGCGCGTGTTCTCCACGAACATCGAGCACGTGCGCGCGCTCGTGGGCGCCATCGTGGCGGCGATGCCGGCGGAGTACCCCTGCGCCTGCGGGGAGGCCGCGGATTTCGTGCGCTAGCCGCGAGCGCGATCGCCCGAGCGCGCGGACGGGCACGTGCCGTACGCTGGGGCGATGCGGGCATCTATGGAGGCTCAGTGAAAAAACCTAAGTGTGATTGTGTGAGATTTTCGCGCTCTCTATACTAGCCCGTGCCGCAAAAAGGGCCTATTCTTACGGGGCATGCCGCAAATCGCGGCTGGGCACTGCGCTCGCGCTCACGAAGGAGATATATATGAAGATCTTTGGAATGGGGATTTGGGAGCTTCTCATCATCCTCGTCGTCGTTCTGCTGATCTTCGGCCCGAAGAACCTGCCGAAGCTCGGCTCCTCCCTCGGCAAGACCGTGAAGAACATTCGCGAGGGCATGGAATCCACCACGTCCACCACCGATACCACGACCACGACGACCACCACGACCGAGACCCCCGCGCAGCCGGCCCAGATCGAGAGTTCGAACGTCGTCGACGTGAAGGAAGAGACGACCACCACCACGACGAACGCAAACCAGTAAGTCCCTTTCCATCCGATCCTGCCACCGAAAGGCGAGGCGTCCATGCCCGACACGCAGATCTCCCTCACGCCGGAAGGCTACGCGAAGCTCAAAGAGGAGCTCGAGTGGCGCGAGGGCGAGCGCGCAAAGGAGATCACCGAGGCCATTCGCAAGGCCAAGGAATTCGGCGACCTCTCCGAGAACGCCGAGTACGACGCCGCGCGCGACGACCAGGCGCAAAACATCGCGCGCATCAACGCCATCAACGCGATGCTCGCGAACGCCACCATCATCGAGGCCACGGAGGACGTGTCGACCGTCTCGCTCGGCTGCAAGGTGACGGTGCGGGACGCCTCCGGCAAGGAGATCGCCTTCACCATCGTCGGCACCACCGAGACCGATTCGCTCGCGCATCGCATCTCGAACGAATCCCCCATGGGCAAGGCGCTCATGGGCCTCGAGGTGGGGCAGGTGTGCACGCTGAAGACCCCGAGCGGCGATGAACGCTCCTACACCGTCGTCTCCATCGAGCGTTAGGAGCACCCCGAGGCGCATCACGGCCCATATTTCGCACCATTGAGCGCCCCGGAGCCCCAAGGCACTGGGGCGCTTTCATCGCGAAATCGCCCACGAGCACGCAAGACCCGACCACGCAGACGAGGACCCCATGGAAAAGAGCGAGCACGAGGGACGCAGCCAGGAAGCGCACGCCGCCGAGGCGAGCGCGCAGGAGGGCGCCGCGATGAGCGAGCGCGAGGTGCGCGCCGCCAAGCGCGAGGCGATCATCGCCCAGGGCTTGGAGGCGTATCCCGCGACCTTCGACCGCGGACTCGCGGGCGACGAGCTCGGGATGAACATCGCGTCGCTGAAGGAGCGCTACGCGGGCCTCGAGGACGGCGCCTCCTCGGGCGAGGACCACACCGTCGCGGGGCGCATCCGCTCCATACGCCGCCACGGCAAGATGGCGTTCATCGACCTCGAGGACGCCACCGGCACCTGCCAGCTCTTCTGCCGCGCGAACGTCGTCGCGCCCGAGAGCTGGGAGCTCGTGGGCACGCTCGACGTGGGCGACATCGTCTTGGCCACGGGCGAGGCCATCCGCACGCGGCGCGGCGAGTTCTCCATCGAGCCGGTGACGCTGACGCTCCTCGCGAAGGCGCTCCGTCCCCTTCCCGAGAAGTTCCACGGGCTCGCGGACCCCGAGACCCGCTATCGCCAGCGCTACGCGGACATGATCGTGAACCCCGAGGTGCGAGAGACGCTCCTCGCGCGCTCGCTCATGGTCTCGGCCATCCGCCGCCGCATGGAGGAAGAGGGCTACGTCGAGGTGGAGACGCCGATGCTCCAGGAGACCCTCGGCGGCGCGAACGCGCGCCCCTTCAAGACGCACCACAACGCCCTCGACACCGACTTCTACCTGCGCATCGCCACCGAGCTCCACCTGAAGCGCCTCGTGGTGGGCGGCATCCCGCGCGTCTTCGAGCTCGGGCGGCAGTTCAGGAACGAGGGCATGGACGCCACGCACAACCCCGAGTTCACGACGCTCGAGGCCTACCGCGCCTTCGCGGACCTCGAGGACATGAAGGCGCTCGCCGAGGGCATCTTCCGCGCCGCGGCGAAGGCGGTGCGCGGCACCACGGTGCTCGACTACCAGGGCACCACGCTCGACCTCGGGAGACCTTGGGAGAGCGTGGCGATGGCCGAGCTCGTGAGCCGTCGCGTGGGCGAGGACGTGTCCATGGACACGCCGGTGGAGGCGCTCCGCGCCATCCACGAGCGCGAGGGGCTCGAGTTTGAGGAGAGCTGGGGTGCGGGGCGCCTCATCTTCCACCTCTACGACGAGCTCTGCGAGGGCGAGATCGTGGGCCCCACGTTCGTGTGCGACTATCCGGTGGAGGTGTCGCCGCTCGCCAAGCGCAAGGCGGATGACCCCCGGCTCACCCACCGCTTCGAGCTGGTGATCTGCGGGCACGAGTACGCGAATGCGTTCGCCGAGCTCAACGACCCCGTCGACCAGCGTGAACGCTTCATCGCCCAGCTTGCCGCCAAGGACGCGGGCGATGAGGAGGCCATGGAATACGACGCCGACTACGTCCGGGCCCTCGAGGTGGGCCTGCCGCCCACCGGAGGCATCGGCATCGGCATCGATCGTTTGGCCATGCTTGTGACCAACAGGGCTTCCATCCGCGACGTCATCGCATTCCCGTCGCTGCGTCCGGAGAGGCGAGCCTAGCCAAGGAGGGACGATATGTTCGACAAATTTACGGAGAAGGCGCGCAAGGCGATGTCCCTCGCCCAAACCGAGGCCCGAAACCTCGGCCAGAGCTTCGTGGGCACCGAGCATCTCCTGCTCGGGCTCATCAAGCAGGAGGACGGCATCGCCGCGCAGGCGCTCGCCCGCCTCGAGATCACCTACGACGAGACGCTCGCGTGCGTGAAGAGCCTCACCACCACCGAGCCCGAGGACGTGCCGGGGGGCCACATCCCCTTCACGCCGAAGGCGAAGCACGTGCTCGAAGGCGCCTTCCGCGAGACGATCGCGCGCGGGCAGACCTACATCTCCACCGAGCACCTGCTGCTCGGGCTCGTGCGCGAGGGCAACGGCCGCGCCATGGAGGCGCTCTCGCGCATGGGCGTCTCCGGCGACGCCGTGCGCAACGCCGTGAACGAGCTCATCGCGCAGACCCCCGAGGGGCGCGGCCAGCAGCGCCCGCAGGGCCCCGCCGGCATGCCGCTCGGCGGCCCGGAGATGATGGGCGCAGGCCAGGCGCAGAAGGACGGCAAGTCGCTCCTCTCCGAGTACGGGCGCAACCTCACCTCGCTCGCCGCGGAGGGCAAGCTCGATCCCGTGATCGGGCGCGACCTCGAGATCGAGCGCGTGATGCAGGTGCTCGCGCGTCGCCAGAAGAACAACCCGCTCATCCTCGGCGACCCCGGCGTGGGCAAGACCGCCATCGCCGAGGGCCTCGCCCAGCTCATCGCCTCCGGGAACGTGCCCGAGGTGCTGCGCGGCAAGCAGATCTGGACGCTCGACGTGGCCGCCATCGTGGCCGGCTCGAAGTACCGCGGGGAGTTCGAGGAGCGCCTGAAGCGCGTGATCAACGAGGTCATGGGCTCGGAGAACGACATGCTCTTCATCGACGAGATCCACACGCTCATCGGCGCGGGCTCGGCCGAGGGCTCCGTGGACGCCGCCTCCATCCTGAAGCCGCCGCTCTCCCGCGGCGAGATCCAGGTGATCGGCGCCACCACGGCCGACGAGTACCGCAAGCACATCGAGAAGGATTCCGCCTTCGAGCGTCGCTTCCAGCCGATCAACATCGGCGAGCCCTCCGTGGCGGACACGATCGTCATCTTGAAGGGCCTCCAGGAGCGCTACGAGGAGCACCACCACGTGCACTACACGCCCGAGGCCATCGAGCAGGCCGTGGTGCTCTCCTCGCGCTACATCCAAGACCGCTTCCTGCCGGACAAGGCCATCGACGTCATCGACGAGGCCGGTGCGCGCACGCGCGTGCACAAGGTGATCGTCCCGGACGACATCCAGGCCATCGACGCCGAGCTCGAGCGCGTGGGCGAGGAGAAGAGCCGCGCCGCGAGCGCCCAGGAGTTCGAGCTCGCCGCGCGCCTGCGCGACGAGGAGAGCGAGCTCACGGAGCGTCGCGCCGAGCTGGAGAAGAAGTGGCACGAGGAGATGGACGCCTCCGTGGTGGAGGTGTCCGCGGCCGACATCGCCGACGTCGTGTCCTCCATCACCGGCGTGCCCGTCTCGAACCTCACGGAGGCCGAGACCTCGAAGCTCCTGCGCTGCGAGGAGGTGCTCCACGAGCGCGTGATCGGCCAGAACGAGGCCGTGAGCTCCGTGGCGCGCGCCATCCGTCGCTCGCGCTCGCCGCTCAAGGACCCGCGCCGCCCCGGTGGCTCGTTCATCTTCCTCGGCCCCTCGGGGGTGGGCAAGACGGAGCTCGCGAAGAGCCTCGCGGAGTTCCTCTTCGGCTCGGAGGACGCGCTCATCACCTTCGACATGTCCGAGTACATGGAGAAGTTCAACGTCTCCAAGCTCGTGGGCGCGCCTCCGGGATACGTGGGCTACGACGAGGGCGGCGAGCTCACGAAGGCCGTGCGCTCCAAGCCCTACTCCGTGGTGCTCTTCGACGAGATCGAGAAGGCGCACCCGGACGTCTTCAACGTGCTCTTGCAGATCCTCGACGAGGGACGCCTCACCGACGGCCAGGGCCGCAAGGTGGACTTCTCGAACACGGTCATCATCATGACCTCGAACATCGGCGCGCGCGAGATCGCCACGACGGCGCCCATGGGCTTCGGCACGCAGGGCTCTGAGGGCCTCTCGCACCAAGAGATCAAGAGCCGCGTGAACGGCGAGCTCAAGCGCGTCTTTAGACCCGAGTTCCTGAACCGCGTGGACGAGATCGTGGTCTTCACGTCGCTCGGCACCGAGGAGCTGAACCAGATCGTCGACCTCATGGTGGCCGACCTTCGCGATCGCCTCATCGCCGAGGGCATGTCGATCGAGCTCACCGACGCCGCGCGTGCCAAGCTCATCAAGGACGGCACGGACACGGTCTACGGCGCGCGGCCGCTTCGCCGCGCCATCCAGACGCTCATCGAGGACCCGCTCGCCGAGCGGCTCCTGGGCGGCGAATGGGGCCCGGGCCATATCATCGTGGTGGACGAGGCGGACGACGAGCTCACGTTCTCCGGCAAGGAGGGCGAGATCCCGGCGCCGCGCGTGCGCGAGACGATGGAGCGCCCGAGGGCGCGCGAGAGCTGGAGCGCCACCCCCGCGCCCGCGCCGCACGGCATGGCGCCCGCCCAAGACGCGACGCAGGAAGGCTGAGAGGTTCCCCATTGCCCGCTGACACCGCAAACCCCACGCTGGAAGAGCGTTTCGAGCAGGCCAAGCGCCTCACCGCGCCGGGCACGCCGCTTCGTCGCGCGCTCGACATGATCCTCTCCGGCCATCTCGGAGCGCTCATCTGCGTGGGGGATGTGGAGTCCGTCATCGCGGCGGGAAACGACGGCTTTCCGCTGAACATCGACTTCTCCGCGAACCGCCTCTTCGAGCTCTCGAAGATGGACGGCGCCATCGTGGTGGACGACGACCTCAAGCGCATCTACCGCGCGAACTTCCACTTGAACCCCGATTCCGAGATCCCCACCTTCGAGACGGGGATGCGCCACCGCACAGCGTCGCGCATCTCCGCGCAAACCGACGCCATGGTGATCTCCATCTCCGAGCGCCGGCAGGTGGCGCACGTCTATATCGACGGCGAGAGCTTCCTGGTCCACACGATCGCCGAGCTCATGGCCCTCGTGAACCAGCTCCTCATCACGCTGCAGTCCACGCGCCAGGCGCTCGACCGGAACTTGCTTCGCCTCACCTCGCTCGAGCTCGACAACTACGTGACGCTCGCGGACGTGGCGCGGATCTTCGCGTCCTTCGAGGTGCTGATGACGGCCGCGGAGGAGCTGAACGACCTCATCGTGCAGCTCGGCGACCAAGGCCGCATCGTCGCCATGCAGGAGGAGCAGCACCTCGGCGACATGAACGAGGAATACAACCTGATGATCCGCGACTACGCGCGGGACAGCACCGTCGCCAACGCGCGCGCCGTGCGCGCGGCCTTCCGCGCGATGAACGACGCGGACTTCCGCGACGCCGCGCTCGTGGGCCGCATGCTCGGCTACGAGAACCTGCGCGAGGATTCGATCGTCTCGCCGCTCGGGCTGCGCACGCTGAACCGCGTGAGCGTCGTGCGGCAGGGCATCGCGGACAAGATCGTGGACGAGTACGGCTCGCTGCAGGAGCTCCTCGACGACATCGAGGACAACCCCGAGCGCCTGCAGGACGCGGGCGTGCGCGAGCCCACGATCCTCGCCGACAGCCTTGATCGCATGAGAGTGCGGAGGGACTAGGTGCTCGCGCCCGAAACCCTTCCCCGGCGCCAAGGCATGGTCGCGAGCGTTTCCCGGGACGCGGCCTGCGTGGTGGTGTGCGGCGGACGCGGCGAGCGCCTCGGGCTTCGCCAGGGCAAGGCGCTCGTGCCGCTCCTCGGATTGCCGATGGCGCTCTGGAGCGTGCAGGCGGCCGCGGAGGCGCCCTCCATCGAGCTCATCGTGATGGTGTGCCGCGCGGACGACGAGCGTGCGCTCGTGCGCGCGCTCTCGAACATGCCCCTCTCCAAGGACGTGCTCATCGCGAAGGCGGGCCGCACGCGCCAGTCCTCGGTGGCGGCGGGGCTCTCCCTCGTGCCCGCGACCATGCCCTACGTGTGCATCCACGACGGCGCGCGCCCGCTCGTGAACCCCGAGCTCTTCGAGGAGACCCTCTCCCGCCTGCGCGAGGATTCGACGCTCTCGGGCGCGATCGCGGCCTATCCCGCCACCGACACGCTCAAGATCTGCGAGCGCGGCGTCGTGCGCTACACCCCCAAGCGCGAGCGCTTCTGGTGCGCGCAGACCCCGCAGGCCTTCCGCACGCGGCACCTCCGCGAGGCGCTCGCGGAGGCCGTGGCCGAGGGCTGGGACTTCACGGACGACGCGTCGGCGGTGGAGCGTTGGGGCGGCACCGTGGTCTGCGTGCCCTCCTCGCGCGACAACCTGAAGATCACGGTGCCCGAGGACCTCGAGATGGCGGAGGCGCTTCTCACCGACCGCCTCACGAGGCAATGGGACGAGGAGTTCTAGATGCGCATCGGATGTGGCGTGGACGTCCACGAGCTCGTGTTTGGCCGACCGCTCATCTTGGGCGGCGTGAGGTTCGAGGTCGACCTCGGCCTTGCCGGCCACTCCGACGCCGACGTGGTGTGCCACGCGCTCATGGACGCGCTCCTCTCGGCCGCGCGCCTCCCGGACATCGGCGAGCTCTTCCCGGACACGGACCCCGCCTTCGAGGGCGCGAGCTCGATCGCGCTCCTCGCGCGCGTGGCGAAGATGGTTGCGGACGCGGGCTTCACGGTTGCGGATTGCGACATCACCCTCTGCGCCGACGCGCCGAAGATTGCGCCCCACAAGCGCGAGATGCGCGAGAACCTCGCCCGCGCGCTCGGCGTCTCCCCAGAGCACGTGGGCCTCAAGGCCACGACCTTCGAGGGCCTCGGCTTCGTGGGCGAGAAGGAGGGGATGGCGGCCCTCGCCACCTGCCTCCTCGCGGAGTAGCCGCGCCACGCGCGCGGCTCGCTCGCGCGACGGCTAGACTTAGCCGCATGTTCACGCGAATCAAAGAGGACATCGAGGCGTTTCGGCAGCGCGATCCCGCGGCCACCTCAACGCTCTCGATCGTGCTGAACTCCCCGGGCATGCGCGCCATCTGGGCGCATCGCCGCGAGCACTGGCTCTGGGTCCATGGCCACAAGGGCCTCGCGCGCTACTGCTCCACGCGCGCCCGCAAGAAGTTCGGCGTGGAGATCCACCCGGCGGCCACCATCGGCAGGCGCTTCGTGATCGACCATGGCATGGGCATCGTCATCGGCGAGACCACGATCATCGGCGACGACTGCATGCTCTACCAGGGCGCCACGCTCGGCGGCACGGGCAAGGAGACGGGCAAGCGCCACCCCACGCTCGGAAACCACGTGGTGGTGGGCGTGGGCGCGAGCGTGCTCGGCAACGTGACCATCGGCGACTACGCGAAGGTGGGCGGAGGCGCCGTGGTGGTGAAGGACGTGCCGCCGCGCTGCACCGTCGTGGGCGTGCCGGGGCACGTGACCACGAACTGCGGCGTGCGCGTGCGCCGCGCCGCCGACGACCTCGGCGAGCGCGTGGGCCCCGAGACCGCGCGGCATCGCCAGTACCTTCCCGACCCCATCGACCAAACCATCACCATCCTCGAGGCGAGGATCGCCCAACTCGAACGCCAGCTCGAGACGCAGGCGAACGCCCGAGCGGAGGAGGATCGCGAAGATGCAGATCTATGACACCGAATGTCGGGCGAAGCGTGAATTCACCCCGCGCGAGGCGGGGCGCGTGCGCATGTACGTCTGCGGCCCCACGGTCTACGACCAGATCCACATCGGCAACGGCCGCACCTTCGTGGCCTTCGACGCCATCCGCCGCTACCTCGAGGCGAAGGGCTACGACGTCACCTTCGTGCAGAACTTGACCGACGTGGACGACAAGATCATCAATCGCGCCGCCGAGGAGGGAAGGAGCGCCGCCGAGGTGGCGAGCGAGTACTCCCGCGCCTTCCGCGAGCAGATGGCGCGCATGGGCGTGGAGCCGCCGAGTGTGCAGCCGAAGGCCACCGAGGAGATAGGCCCGATGATCGCCCTCATCAAGGAGCTCGTGGAGGGCGGGCACGCCTACGCCACGCCCGCGGGCGACGTCTACTTCTCCGTCTCCTCCTGCCCGAGCTACGGCGAGGTCTCCGGGCGCCGCGTGGAGGACCTCCTCGCGGGCGCGCGGGTGGAGGTGGACGAGGACAAGCGCGAGAGCGCGGACTTCGCCCTCTGGAAGGCCGCGAAGCCGGGCGAGCCCTCGTGGGAGAGCCCGTGGGGCGCCGGGCGACCGGGCTGGCACACGGAGTGCGTGGCCATGGCGAATCGCTACCTCGGCGTGCCGATCGACATCCACGGCGGGGGCTCCGACCTCGTCTTCCCGCACCACGAGAACGAGAACGCCCAGGCCGAGGCCGCCTGGGGGAAGCCGATCGCGAACCTCTGGATGCACTCCGGGATGCTTCGCGTGGACGGCGAGAAGATGAGCAAGAGCCTCGGGAACTTCCACACGCTGAAAGAGGTGCTCGATCGCTACCCGGCGGACGCGCTTCGGCTCCTCCTCCTGCAGACGCACTATCGCTCGCCGCTCGACTTCTCCTTCGAGCGGCTCGAGGGGGCCCAGGGCGCGTGGGAGCGCATCAAGAACACCGTCTCGGCGCTCACGTGGGCCGCGCGCGACGATGCCACGGGCGCCTCGGCGAGCGAGCCGGGCGCGGCCGAGGAGCCCACGGCGGTGCTCGCAAGCGCCGTGGACGAGGCGCGAAACGAGTTCTTCGGCGCGATGGACGACGACTTCAACACCGCGGGCGCGATTGGCGCGCTCTTCACGCTCGCCACGAAGGCGAACACCTACCTCGCCGAGGTGGGGGAGGGCGCGCAGCCGAACGTCGCGCGCGCCGCGGCCGAGGCGCTCGTCGAGCTCTTCGGCATCCTCGGCATCTCCGTGGCGCCGGAGGAGGCCACGCTGCCCGCCGAGCTCGTGGACCTTGCCGCCGAGCTCGCGGATTTCGCCGGCGGCACGCCCGAGGAGGCGGCCGAGGCGCTCATCCGCGCCCGCGGCACGGCACGCGCCGAGAGGAACTGGGCCGCAGCCGACGCCATCCGCGATAGGATCTCCGCGCTCGGCCTCGTGGTGGAGGACACGCCCACCGGCTCGCGTATCGTCGCGCGCGAGGGATAGCATGCCGGGCCCGAAAAACACGCGGGGCGCGGCGAGGGGAACGGGCGCCAAGGGCGGCGCGCACCGAGGCGGCAAGGGTGCCTCGAGGGGCGCCGGCGCCGCGCGCGGGGCGCGGCACGAGGATCGCTCGCGCCGCAGGCCCGAGGCCCCGCGCCCGCATCGCGGAAAGCCCCGCGGCGCCTCGCAAGGAGCGCAGGTGACGGGTGACGTGGTCTACGGGCGCCGCTCCGTGGCCGAGGCCCTCGAGGCGAGCCTCCCCGTGCGCCAGGCCTTCGTGGCCGAGGCGCAGCACGGGCGCGACGCCACGCTCGCGCGCCTCATCGGCGAGCTCGAGGAGCGCGGCGTGGAGGTGCACGCGGTCTCCAAGTCCGCGCTGGATGGCCTCGCCTATGGCGGAAACCACCAGGGCATCCTCCTCGAGATCGAGCCGTTTGCCTATTCCGAGCTCGGGGACCTCGTGGCCGCCTCGGGCGAGGGCGATGCCCTCGTGGTGCTCCTCGACCACGTGCAGGACGAGGGGAACCTCGGCGCCATCGCGCGCTCGGCGGAGTGCGTGGGGGCGAGCGGCATCGTCCTCGCGAATCGTCGGGCCGCGGGTGTGGGCCCCGGGGCGTACAAATCGAGCGCGGGCGCCCTCGCGCACCTTCCCGTGGCGCAGGTGCCGAACCTCGCGAGCGCCATCGACGAGCTGAAACGCGCCGGTTTCTGGGTGGTCTGCGCCACCGAGCACGCCGAGGCGAGCGCGTGGGAGAGCGATCTCTCCGGTCGCATCTGCCTCGTGATGGGAAACGAGGACAAGGGCGTTTCGCGCCTCGTGCAAGAGCACGCCGACCTCTCGGTGGCGCTCCCCATCGTGGGGCGCATCGAATCCTTGAACGTGGCGCAGGCGGCCACGGTCCTCTGCTACGAGTGGCTGCGGCACGCCCTCGGCGAGGCCGGCGCGCCTTCCGCCTCCGAGGACTAGATGCCCGCCGCGCGTCGATTGCCGCTTCTCGTGGTGGATGGCTACAACGCCATCTACGCGAGCGACGCGTACCTCTCCCTCGTGAATGAGCCGGGCAAGGGGCTCGGCCCCGCTGCGCGCCGGCTCTCCACCGACCCCTTCGATCGCGCCCGCGAGGCGCTCCTCGCCGACGTGGCGTCGTTTGCCGCGGGGAGCTTCGAGGCGGTGATCGTCTACGACGGCGCGCGCAACCTCTCCACGGAGCGCCCCGAGCGCGTCATCGGCGGGGTGCGCGTGGTGTTCTCCAGGCAGGGGCAGTCGGCCGATTCGGTGATCGAGCAGATGGTCGCCGCGGCGCGCGATGCCGGCCGGCCCGTGACGCTCGTCACCTCGGACAACACCATCCGCGCGACCGTCGCGGGCGTGCCCGTCTCGCTCATGTCGAGCGCGCTCCTCGCGCGCGAGGTGGACGCGATCGAGGACGAGCGGGCGAGCGACGAGCGGATCAGCGGGAAGGGGCGCATGGCGCTCGAGGATCGCCTGAGCCCTGAGAGCCGCGCCGCGCTCGATGCCATCATCGGGCGTGTGAAGCCTTCCGGCGGTTCCGGCTCGCACCGCTCCTAGGCGCCTCGCCATCCGCTACCATGGGGCCCACGCCGAAGTGGCTCAACGGTAGAGCAACTGATTTGTAATCAGTGGGTTGCAGGTTCGATTCCTGTCTTCGGCTCCATGAGGCATCAAGGGGCGCTTCCTCGGCATGGTCCGCGGGGCGCCCTATTCCTTGAAGATGAGGTGCGAGGCCTCGAGCTTCTCGTCCACGTAGTCGTTGAGCTTGATGATCGGCTTCCGGAGCGCGAGGCCGAGGAGCAGAAACGGGACGAGGAACGCCGCGAGCGTGGCGAGCGCCAAGGCGAGCTGGTTGCCGTAGACGCCGGCGATGCAGCTCGAGAAGGCGAGCATCGAGTGCGAGAACGGAAGCCACGGGTAGAGGGCCACGAAGACGGGCCCGGACACCTGCACCGGGAAGACCCCGCCCGCGCCCGCGATCTGCGCGACGAGCCCCACGACGGCGAGCGCCTCGCCCACGCGCCCGAAGGAGAGCACGAGCGTGTAGATGATGTTCGAGAACACGATCGAGGCCACCCAGCCGCTCGCGACGAGAAGGAGCGGGTAGTCGCACTGGATGCGCAGGAAGAGGATGGCGCCGAGCATGAGGATCGTCGTCTGGCAGAGCGAGATGAGCGCGAAGGTGAAATAGCGCCCGAGGTAGCACTGGTTGGCGGTGAGGGGCTTGCCCGTGGCCGCCTCCACCTTCTTGCGGCGCGCGTCGGAGACGCTCGTGCGGATGAGCGCCACCTCGAAGATGCACCCGATCCAAATGGCGAGCGAGAGGTAGAAGGGCGCCATCGCGCTCCCGTTGTTCGCCATGGGGAAGACCTCGTGGCGCACGAGCGTGGTGGGGGAGGAGAGGAAGTCCGCGAGGCCGGCCGGGTCGGAGCCGATGATCGTGCGCACCTGCTCGAGGTCGCCGGAGGCGAGGGCCGAGGAGAGCCTCTCGCGCGCGGAGGCGAGCCGCTCCCGCGTGTCCTCGAGCGTGGAGGCCATGGCGTCGAGCGACGCCTCCACCTGCGAGAGGTCGCCCGAGAGCGTGGTCGCGGTAGTAGAGAGCCCCTCGACCTCGCTTGACGCGCGCTCCCCGAGGGCGAGGGCGTCGTCCTTGAGGGCCTGGAGCCTTTGCCCGAGGGCCCTCGCGTCGGCGGCGATGGTGCCCTCGGCGGAGCTCCTGAGCTCGGAGATCGCCCGCTTGGCGGAGGCGATGTCGGCCTCCACCTTCGCGCGCTCCGCCTCCACGTCGGCCGCGCCCTGCCCGAGGTTCTCCGAGGCCTGCGAGAGGTCGCCCGCGAGCGCGTCGAGAACGGCGATGGACTGGTCGATGGCGGCGATCGCGGGGCTCGCTGGGTCGATGGCCGCGATGGCGGCGCGGATCTCCCCGTAGGCGGAGGCGAGCTTCGCGGCGTCGGCCGAGGCGTCCTCGAGCACCTGCTGGCTCGCGGGCACGGCATCGCCGGCCGCGTCGAGGACGCCGTTTGCCGCGGCGGCGAGCTCGTCCAAGGCGCTCGTCGTGTTGGAGAGGGCCGAGTTCAAGATCCCCTCCACGCTCCCCAAGGCCGAGGCGCCCTCGGAGAGGCCGTCCTGCGCCTCGTCGAGGAGCGGCCGCACCGTCTCGTCGATGGCACCGAGCTCGTCCAGCACCTCGCCCGTGGCCCCGAGGAGCGCGGAGCAGGAGCCGGCGAGGTCCGCGAAGGCGCTCGTGCCCTCCGTGGCCTCGTCGAGGTCGCCGATCACCTCGTCGAGCGTGGAGAGGAGGCGCGTGCCGTAGCTCGCCACGCCGTCGCCATCCATGAAGCTCATGAGGTCGGACGCGGTGCCGAGCGCCACGTCGGCCACCACCTTCGCGAACTGCCGATCCACCTCGTGCTGGAGGTCGAACGCGCCCTCGCTCGTGAGCTCCGGCGCCACGGCGTTCGTCTTCTGGTTCACGTAGTAGTCGATCGTCGAGCCCTCCACCTTCGCGGCGGGGTCGGAGAACACCTGGAGGAGGTGCGTGCTGAAGTCCTCGGGGATCACGAGGGCGGCGAAGTACGCGCCGCTATCCACCCCCGCGATGGCGTCCTCGGGCGTGGTGAAGACCCAGTGGAACTCGTCGTTTGCCCGAAGCGCGTTCACCACGGCGTCGCCCGTGTTCACGCTCGTGGGGAAGAGCTGGCTCTCGTAGCCCTCATCGGCGTTCGCGACGGCCACGGAGAGCTCGTCGGTTTGCGCGTAGGGGTCCCAGAAGGCGAGCAGGCTGAACCACGCGTAGAGCGAGGCCGTGAGCAGGAGCCCCATGGCCACGATCGCGGCGATGACGTTTGCCTTGAGCGAGGCGAGGTCGCAGACGAAGAGCCGCCAGACGTTACGCATGGCCCGCCTCCCCGTCGTCGCCCGCCTCGTCCTCTGCGCTGGCCTCCAGCTTGGGAAGCACGTGCGTATCCCCTGGCCCTTCGCGCGCGTCCGAGGCCGCGGCGGCGCGGGCCTCCGCGTGCTCCCGCACCTCGCCCGGACCCATCTCGCTCAGCGCGAGCTGGCTCTCGAGGTTGCGCTCCATGAACTCCACGACGATGAGGTAGATGGCCACGGCCACGATCCCGAGCACCATGAGCGCGAGGAGCACGACCTTCGTCTCCGCGTCCGCCGAGGCGGCGAAGGCGAGGGCGAGCGTCGCCACGGGAAGGGCGCCGATGGCGATCCACCCGATCTTCAAGAGCAGGGGGTAGGTCTGGTGGAACTTCTCCACGCGCGCCTCCACCCAGGCGCGGTAGCCGCGCACGTCGAGGAGCGCGCGGAGCACGTGGCGGATGCGGAAGTGCTGCACCTTGGCGCCCGGGTCCTCCGAGACGAGGAGGTCGGTGTCGGAGAGCTCCTCGTCGAAGAGCGCGTTCAGGTTGAACGCGTAGCGGCCGGCCACGAGCCCCACGGCAAGCGCGATGCCGATGAACGGCAGGAGCGCGGCGATGCAGGCCCAGTAGCGCCCGTCGTAGAAGCCGCCGATGGCCTCGCGCATGGCCTCGATGCTATAGGTGAAGGGCAGGAGCGGGTGGATGGCCTGGAAGAAGGGCGGCATCATCTGCACCGGGAATTCGCCCGATGAACCGGGGATTTGCACGATGATGAGCACGACGCCGATCGCGCGTCCGAGGTGGCGCATCGTGAAGACGAGCGCGTAGAGGATGTTCACGTCCACGATGACGGTCACGAGCCCCGCGAAGACGTAGGCCACGGGGGAGAGGCACTGGATGCCGATCACGAGGTCCCCCACGCACACGATGAGGCCCTGGATGAGGCCGAGGACCATGAAGAGGAGCCAGCGCCCGAGGTAGGCCTGCGTGGTGGTGAGGGACGGGAGGCCCTCGAGGTCCTCCTCGTTGATGCCCACCTTGAGCACGGCCGTGAGCACGAAGCCGGACACCCAGAGCGCGAGGTTCGTGTAGAAGGGCGCGACGCTGCTCCCGTAGTTCTTCACCGGGTAGCGCGCGATGGTGGTGATCTTCACCGGCGATCCCATGAACTCGCCCACCTCCTTCGGGTCGAGCCCGAGATAGGTGGCGAGCTCCTCCATCGAGGAGGAGGTGGCGAGGGCCTGGAGGTCCGTCGCGGCGCCTTCGAGCACGCCCTCTATGGAGGCGAGCGAGGAGTCCGTGGCGGCGGCCGCCGTCTGCGCCTGCGCGAGGGATGAATCGAGGAGCCCGAGCGTGGAGACCGTGTCCTCCACGATGGGCTCGAGCGAGATGACGATGCCGCGGAGCGTGCCGAGCGCGTCTGCGAAGGCATCAAGGCTCGAGGTGAGGGCGGGGATCGTCTGGCCCTGGAGGGTCGTCGCGTCCTCGCCGAGCTCTTCCGCCGCGGCCTCGGCCGCGGCATCGACGGTGCCGGTGGCGCCTTCGAGCTCGTCCACGACGCCCTTGAGCGAGGCGTCGAGGTCCTCGAGCGCGCCCACGGTTTGGCCGAGCTCGGCGTTCTCGCCCTCCAGGCGGGAGATCACCTGCTCGAGCGCCGGGTGGTCGGCGAGGAGGGCCTGGAGGGTTGTCAGCACCCGCTCGTTTTGGCTGACGAGGTTCTTGGCGCCCGCGAGCGCGGCGCTCGTCGCGCCCTCGGCCTTCGTGATGGCGGCCTCGGCCTTCGCCGCCGCGCCCTCGGCGGCGCGCGCCGCCTGGCCGATATCGAGGCCCACCTGCGTGAGCGCGCCCGTGAGCTGGGTGCCGTAGGTGCCGAGGGCGCCGCGCAGCGCCTCGAGGTCCTCCTTGGCGTCCTCGACGTCCTCCGCGAGGCCCGGGAGCTCGCCCAGGAGGCCGTCGAAGGCGGTGCTCGCGACGTCCACCTCGCCCTGCGCGTTCGAGAAGCCGTCCGTGAGGTCGGCGAGCGCGGTGCGCGTGGAGGAGATCACGTCTCGGGCCGCGGTGACTCCGCGCGTGAGCGAGCCCTCGGCGCCCGTGGCGCCCCCCTCCACCTCGACTCCCGCTTGCTGGGCGAGCTTCATCACGGTTTCGCTCACCATCTGCACGAACGTCTGGTTGATCTCGTCCTCGATCACGGTGGCGCCTTCGTCGGTGAACTCCGGCGCCGTGTCGCTCACCTTCTCGTTCACGTAGTAGTCGAGCTCAGGTTGCGTGAAGTCGCCGGTGAGGATGCTCAGGAAATCCGCGCTGAAGTCCTTGGGCACCACGAAGGCCGCATAGCATTCGCCCGATTCCACGAGGCGCATCGCCTCTGCCTCGTCCACGAACTGCCAGTCGAAGGAGGGCGTCTTCTTCATCTCCTCTTCGAGGAGATCGCCCACGTTGAGCTCGCCTGTGAGGGCGCTCTTCGCGCCGGCGTCCTCGTTTGCCACCGCCACTTTGAGCGCGCCGGTGTTTCCGTAGGGGTTCCAATTGGCGATGATCGTCGTCCAGGCGTAGAGCGAGGGCATGAGGCAGCATCCGAGGACCACGATGAGCGCGATGGGGTTCGCGACGAGCCTGCGCACGTCACGGCAGAAGATTTGCCACGCTATGGAAATGTCTCGTTTGAGCGCCATGGGGTGTGTTTCAGCTGCGTTTGGGCCCTGTTTCCGCTGATGATAGCGCGCCGGCGAGCCTGCGCGTCCTAGGATTTGGCGAGCTATCCCATCTAGAGCGCGAAGGCGTGAGGCGCGGGCTTCCATGGCACGGAGGGCCTCGCGTCGCGCCTTCCGGCGAGCTCGCAGGCGCCCGAAACCCGCCTCGCTCGCAGGGGCGCGTGAATCCGCCGCGTAGGGCCTTGCGCCGGATCGCGTAGAACCTTCGGCCGGTATTTGCATCGCATAACGCCTTCGGCCGGTCGAAACGCATCGATATTCAACGAAGTGAGGCCTGAATCCGACCGGCGCAAGGCCCTATGAGGCCGGTTCTACCGGCAGAAGCCCCTACGCGACCAAGAGCCACGACCGGCCGAAGGCCCTACGCGCCACGAAAACCGGCCGAAGGCCCTACGCAAACGTCAGGGAACCTGTCGAAGTCCCCAGCGAGCATCCAACTGTCCACGACGCAACGCTGCGAGCTTCTCGCCCCCGCAGGACGAAACGCCACACTGCGCCACGAAAAAGGACCCGCCGGAGCGGGTCCTTTGGAAGGTTCACGTGCGAGTGCGCGTTTACTTGTCCACGCTGAGATCGACGACCTCGGCCTCGGGGGCGTTCTTGCGCACGCTCTCGATGCCGTCGAGGCAGGAGTTCTTGCTCTGGTACACCTGCGAGGTGGCAATCACCTGGCCGTTGGTGGCCTTGAGTACGAAGTGGTAGCCGCCCTTGTCGTTTACGGAGACCTCGAACTTGCCCATGCGTGCGTCCTTTCCTCGAGGAGGGTCTTGCTACCAATGTGGACAGTTCCCCGAGGTTTGCCGGCGAGAGACCGACGAGCGGGCACAATTCAACAAAAGCTAGAAATTGCCGCCGTTCCAGCCCCAGTTGGGCGTGTCGAAATACGACACGTAGATGCGGTCGGGCGAGATGCCGAATTCGCCGGAGAGGAGCGACGTGAGGCGCCCCGTCATGGCGTTCGTACCGTTGGACGAGAGCGAGCCATAGGCCTTCACCTCCACGTAGCACACGGAATCGGCCGAGCCGCGGAAGTTGAGCGACGCCCCACCCTCGAAGCCGCACATCACCCACGCCTCACCCTTGCCGAGGCAATCCTGGGCGATGAGGCAAAACTCGGAGGCCAAGCGATCCTTGGCTTCCTGCGGGATTTCCTCGGTGGTCTTGAGATTGATGAAGGGCATGGCGGCTCCTTTGATCGAGAGGAAAAAGGCCGTCGCTCCGAGAGGAACGACGGCCCCAATCTATACCTTCGCCTGAGCTCAGAGCACCTGCTCTCCGTTGACGAAGAGGTGGTGGTCGTAAACGTGCAGACGCCGCCGTGAGCTCGTCCTTTGATCGTTTTTCGCATGCTACGGCGAAGAGCTTGCAAGGTGTGCCTAAAGCAGGCCAAGAGGACGGGGCGCCAAAGGGCATGCGATTTGTGGGCAGACGATGGTGGCGACGCGCGCGGTGAATGTGCGGGGCACGCAAGCGGAATAAGAGTGTCAAAGGTCGATGGACGACACCACGGCAACCGCAGTTCAGCGGTTTTCTCGGAGACCTCTCGAGAGGTTTCTAAACCTTGCCTACGACGTCGTCCCGACCTTTTCTTATGGCCAAAAGATAGGACTAATTGACAGCTTGATCAGATCAAATACGA
>CANQNP010000023.1 GCA_947625235.1 uncultured Atopobiaceae bacterium
AGCGTTTAGTACGCTACGCCGCCGAGATCCTGTCTATCTGAGGCACCCCAGAGCGCCTAGACAAAAGTATGTGCACCTCATCTAGCCACGATCTTGAAGGGAAGCCCCCCGATGCCTTGCGGTGTCGGGGGGCTTCTCGTGAATAGCGGCGCGGCTTTCAGGTAACCATTTCGAGGCGCGAGTGGCGGGTCGGGAATTGTCGTAAAGCCGCTCGCGTAGACTAGGAGCGAGAGGGAAGAGAGCGCAGAGGGAGGTGCCATGGAGGTCCTGCATCCGCAGCTGCGGAAGCTTCGCGGCGTGAACCTCGCGGGGTGGCTCGTCCTCGAAACGTGGATCACCCCCTCGCTCTTCGCCTCCACGGGATCCTTCGACGAGGAGGGCCTCGCGCGTGCCGTGCGCGAGGAGCGCTTCCGCGAGATCCTCGAGAAGCATCGCCACGAGTTCATCACCAAGATGGATTTCGAGGCCATCGCCATCCGCGGCTACAACGCGGTGCGCCTGCCCGTCCCGTGGCACCTCTTCGGACCGGAGGGCCCGGAGCCCTCCATGATGCCCGAGTGCGCGAGCTACGTGGCGAGCGCGCTCGACTGGGCAGCGGAGTACGGCCTTCGCGTGGTCCTCGACCTCGCCTCCGTGCCGGGCATGGGCGTGGCGCCGAACGGCCACAGCATCGTCATCGACGCGGATCGCGATTGGCGCCCGAGCATGCTCGCCGTGGTGGGCGAGATCGCGCGGCGCTTCGGGAAGCATCCCGCGCTCCTTGCCCTCGAGCCCCTCGAGGAGCCCGTGGTGGAGCGGCGGCATGGCCTGCGCATGCTCGGGGGAGTGCCCCTGCCGGTCCTTCGCAACTACTATCGCAGCTGCTACGCCCTCGTGCGCGAGGTCGCGGGGCCGTCGCTCGTGCTCCTCCTCTCGTGCGGCGGGCGCCC
The DNA here is from genome assembly GCA_947625235.1 of uncultured Atopobiaceae bacterium. Lineage (GTDB taxonomy): Bacteria > Actinomycetota > Coriobacteriia > Coriobacteriales > Atopobiaceae > CANRLS01. Next base: position 930 of record CANQNP010000023.1, read on the forward strand.
GGAGGCGTGGAAGCGCTTCATGGTGTCGTCGCGCTACGAGAACGTGTGGCTCGACGTGCATTGCTACCAGTTCGACGAATCGATCCTCCTCGCGGGCCCCGCGGGCCTGAGGATCCTCGCGAAGCGCTCGGCGGACGCGCTCGAGGTGGCGTCGTCGAGCGGCTTTCCCGTGGTGGTGGGGGAGTGGTCGGCGGCGCTTCCGGTGGGTTCCGCCACCGTCACGCCCGAGGGGCGGATCGCGCTCGAGCGCATCTACGCCTCGGTGCAGATGCAGGCGTTCTCCGAGGCGAAGGGCTGGTTCTTCCAAACGTGGAAGACGGAATCGCGGCTCTCCTCCTGGGATGCGCGGATCGCGCTCTCGAGCTTCGAGCGCGGAATGCTCAACTAGCCGATGTCCACGAACGCACGCTCCGCCGGGACGCTCTACGTGGTGGGGACGCCCATCGGCAACCTCGCCGAGGGCTCGCCCGCGATGCGCGCCGCCTTCGAGGCGGCAGACGCCGTGCTCTGCGAGGACACGCGCGTGACGGGAAGGCTCCTCGCCGCGTGGGGGATCTCGAAGCCGCTCGAGCGCGCCGACGCGAAAAGGCTCCCCGAGCGGGTGGAGGGCCTCGTGGCGCGTCTTCTCCAAGGGGAGACGCTCGCGCTCGCGAGCGATGCCGGCATGCCCGCCATCTCAGACCCCGGCCAGCTCCTCGTGGACGCGGCCCTCGAGGCGGGCGTGCGCGTGGAGGTGGTGGCCGGCCCCTCGGCGCTCACCGCCGCCGTGGCGGCGTCGGGGCTCTCGTGCGCGCGCTTCACCTTCCTCGGATTCCTCGTGCGGAAGGGAAGGGCGAGGGTGGAGGAGCTCGCGCTCGTGGCCACGCCCGGCGTGGGCGCGGTGATCTACGAATCGCCGCATCGGGTGGCCGCGACGCTCGCCGATCTCGCGCGCGTGGCGCCCGGCCGGCGCGTGGCGCTCTGCCGCGAGCTCACGAAGCTCCACCAGGAGGTGCTGCGCGGAAGCGCCGGCGAGCTCGTGGAGGTGCTGCGGGCGCGCGAGGGGGAGCGCGGGGCGCTCAAGGGCGAGTGCGTGCTCGTGGTGGAGGCAGCCGCCCCGAGGGAATGCGCGCGAGAGGCGCCGAACGCGGCCGACCTCGCGCGACGCGCCGCCGAGCTCCTCGACGAGGGCCTTCCCGCCTCGAAGGCCGCGAAGGCGCTCGCCAAGGAACTCGGCGTCTCCCGCGACGAGGCCTATGCCCGCGTGCTTGCGCTCAAGGAGCGCGCGAGCGGCGTGCGGGAAGGCGAGTAACGGCTTCGCCACACTTCATCCCTATCATGGAAGCCTCGCAACGCCTGGCTATGGAGGGAGCGACATGACACACGACGCGTCCACGAACCGCGCCATCGTTGCCGTATTGGGGTCCGACCGCGCGGGCATCGTGGCTCGGGTGGCGGGGGAGCTGGCAGACCACAACGCCAACATCCTCGACATCTCGCAGACCATCCTCCGGGGCACCTTCACGATGACGATGCTCGTGGACCTCGAGCCGATGGACTGCGATTTCTCGGTGCTCCACGACGCCTTCGAGGCGCTCGCGAAGGAGCTCGGGGTGCAGATCACCATCCAGCGCGAGGAGCTCTTCAAGCTCATGTACCGCCTTTAGCCCCCCACTGGGGTGCGGGACCCCGCGCAGGCAGGGCCCAGGTGCCTTAAGGAGGACCTTTGATGCACGAGACAGACCACGAGGACGCCCTCGAGCAGCCCCAATCGAGCGAGGTCGCGGAGGAGGCCCTGGCGACCGCCCACGGGAGCGATTTCACCCCCGAAGACCTTAAGGAGGAGGAGCTCGGACGGCGCGCGGTGATCGCGGCCATCCGCGGCGCGCGACGCGCGGTGGGAAATCCCGGCGACACGCACGAGACCGTGATCTCGGCGAACTCCACGTCGGCCATGCTGCGCATCAACGACGTGAGCCCCATGCCGAGCGTGTCCTGCGGGCGGGGGCCCGTCTCCGACGAGCTCTACGAGGACTTCGTGCGCTTCGATCGCATCGCGCCGGAGTTCTACCAGCACTACGACGTGAAGCGCGGCCTGCGCAACGCCGACGGCTCGGGCGTGCTCGTGGGCCTCACCACCGTGTGCGACGTGCACGGCTACACGAAGGACGCGAGCGGCGTGCACCCCGATCGCGGACGGCTCTCCTACCGCGGCTACGACGTGGAGGAGCTCGTGCGCGGCGCGCAGGCCGACCAGCGCTTCGGCTACGAGGAGGTGTCCTACCTGCTCCTCACGGGAAACCTCCCCACGGTGCTGCAGCTCGACGACTTCAACCGCCGCATCGATTCCAGGCGCCGGCTCTCGCTCGGCTACCTCTCGCTCTTCCCGAGGCGCACGCGCTCCTCGTCCATCATGAACGTGCTCCAGCGCGCGACGCTCTTGCTCTACGCCTTCGACGACGATCCCGACGACACCTCGCCCGAGCACGAGGTGGACGTGGTGCTCTCGCTCCTGGGGCGCCTTCCGCGCATCGCCGCCGTGGCGCACACGGCCTACGCGGCCGAGCGGGAGGCCACCGACCTTCGCATCCCGCCCGTGTGCATGGGCTACTCCATGGCCGAGACGATCCTCGACGTGCTGCGCGGAAGCGAGCCCTTCACGCGCGAGGAGGCGCTCCTCCTCGACGTGATGCTCATGCTCCACGCCGAGCACGGCGGCGGCAACAACTCCACCTTCACCACGCGCGTGCTCTCGAGTTCGGGAACGGACGCCTACAGCGCCTACGCCGCGGCGATGGGTTCGCTGAAGGGCCCCAAGCACGGCGGCGCGAACTCGAAGGCCCCCGAGATGATCTCCGACGTGGCGGCGCACGTGGCCGACCCGCGAAACGAGGACGAGGTGGCGAGCTACCTCGAGAAGATCGCCCGCGGGGAGGCCTTCGACGGGAGCGGCCTCATCTACGGCATGGGCCACGCGGTCTACACGCTCTCCGACCCCCGCTGCGAGCTCATCAGCTCCTACGCCGAGGCCCTCGCCGACCAGAAGGGCTGCGCGGAGCGCTTCCAGCTCATCCGCACGATCGAGCGCGTGGCGCCCGAGGTGGTGCGCACGGTGCATCCGAATTCCCTTCCGATGTGCGCGAACATCGACCTCTACACCGGCTTCGTCTACGACATGCTCGACATCCCGCCCTCGCTCCACACGCCCATCTTCGCGATGGCGCGGCTCTCGGGCTGGGCGGCGCACCGCATGGAGGAGCTCTACGGCGCCGCGCGCATCATCCGCCCCGCGTACCGCTGCATCCTCACCGAGCGCACGTACAAGCCCCTCGCCGAGCGCGACGAGTAGGGCGCAAGCGCTAGCATGGCGTGCGAGGATTTCGCGAGGGGCTGATGCGAAGGAGGCGAGTCCGCGGGCGCGAGCGCGCCGCGGGGCTTCCGGGCATCCCCCGTCCATCCGGGCGGGGCGGGACAGAGAGGTCGGTCGTGGCATCCATCATTCCCACCAAGGAGGCCAAGCAGGGCTCCCACGGGGCCATCCCGTTCTCCTTGGGCATGACGCTCGTCACCCTCGGCGTGGTCTACGGCGACATCGGCACGTCGCCGATGTACGTCATGAAGGCGATCATCGCCGGAAACGGCGGCCTCGCCTCCATGGACATGGACACCGTGATCGGCGCCCTCTCGCTCATCATCTGGACGGTGACGCTGCTCACGACCGTGAAGTACGTGCTCATCGCCATGAAGGCCGACAACCACAACGAGGGCGGCATCTTCGCGCTCTACTCCCTCGTGCGGCGCTGCGGGCGCTACCTGATCATCCCCGCCATGGTGGGCGGCGCGGCGCTCCTCGCCGACGGCATCCTCACCCCGGCGGTGACGGTGACCACGGCCATCGAGGGCCTGCGCACCATCGACGTCGCGGCGCGCTTCCTCGGCGACACGCCCACGATGGTGGTCACCATCACGGTGATCATCATCTCGATTCTCTTCCTCGTGCAGCGCTCCGGCACCTCGCGCATCGGCCACGCCTTCGGGCCGGTCATGCTCGTGTGGTTCCTCTTCCTCGCCATCACGGGGATCATGCACATCGCGCTCGACCTCAACATCTTCCGCGCGCTGAACCCCGTCCGCGGCCTCGTCTTCCTCTTCGGCCCGCAGAACAAGGCCGGCTTCGACGTGCTCGGCTTCGTCTTCCTCGCCACCACCGGCGCGGAGGCGCTCTACGCCGACATGGGCCACGTGGGCAAGGCGAACATCCACGCGAGCTGGCCCTTCGTGATGGTGTGCCTCTTCTTGAACTACATGGGCCAAGGCGCGTGGATCATCGCGAACGCGGGCAACGCCGCCATGGGCGCCATCCCCGACGTGAACCCGTTCTTCGAGATGAACCCGGAGTTCCTGCGCATTCCGTCCGTCATCCTCGCCACCCTCGCCGCCATCATCGCGAGCCAGGCGCTCATCACCTCGAGCTACACGCTCGTCTCCGAGGCCATGGGCCTCGACCTCATGCCGCACATGCGCATCACCTACCCCTCCGAGACGAAGGGCCAGCTCTACATCCCGCTCGTGAACACGGTGATGTGGATCGGCACGATCTGCGTGGTCCTGCTCTTCCGCACCTCGGAGCGCATGGAGGCGGCCTACGGCTTGGCGATCACGGTGACGATGCTCATGACGAGCTTCCTCGTGGCCTCGTGGCTCTGGAAGATACGCGGGCACCTCGTGCTCGCCGCGGTCTTCCTCGTGTTCTTCGGCACCATCGAGACGTGCTTCTTCATCTCCTCGATGGCGAAGTTCGTACACGGCGGCTACGTGACGGTCATCATCAGCGCGCTCCTCTTCTACGTGATGTACGTCTGGCGAAGGGGCAGCGCCATCGAGCGCGCGCAATCGGCCTACCTGCCGGTGTCGAGCTACCTCGACCAGTTCGATAGGCTCACGAAGGACACGCGCGTGGCGAAGCTCGCCGACAACGTGGTCTTCCTCGCGAAGGACCCGGTGCCCGGCGTGCTCGACCGCGACATCCTCTATTCGATCTTCGACAAGCGCCCCAAGCGCGCCCTCTGCTACTACTTCATCAGCGTGGTCGTCACCGACGAGCCCTTCACCAAGGCCTACTCGGTGAACTCCTTCGGCACGGACTACATCTTCAAGATCACGATGTTCCTCGGCTTCCGCGTGCCGCAGCGCATCAACCAGTACCTGCGCCAGGTGATCGGCGACCTCATCCAAGCGGGCGAGATCCGCATGCAGCCGAGGAAGTACTCCATCTACCGCGAGCCCGATCCCGTGGGCGACTTCCGCTTCGTGATGCTGCGCAAGCTCCTCACCCCCGAGACGGTGCTCTCGCCCTCCGACCGCTCGGTGATGGCGGTGAAGTACGCCATCCGGCGCCTCTGCGGCTCGGCGGCGCAGTGGTTCGGCCTCCAGGCCTCGAACGTGGTGGTGGAGTACGTGCCGCTCTTCGCGCGCCAGGCGAATCTCGAGCCCTTGAAGCGCCTCGACCTCAGCGAGTTCACGCCCTCGCAGGACGAGATCGACGAGGAGGAGGACGAGCGCGACGACGACATCATCTCGCTCGACCTCGACGACGACGCGGCCGAATCCATCGCCGAGACCGAGGCCACCGTCATCGGCGGCGAGGGGCTCGTCGACGGCACCGGCGTGCACCCCAAGATCGTCTACGATTCCACGGGCCATCCGATCGGCCTCGACCGCGGCTCCAAGGGAAGCCACTTCGCCTCGAGCCCCGGCATCCACGCAAGCGGCAAGACCCCGCTCACCACGGGTGCGACCGACCGCCCGTCCGAGCGCCCGTAGCGCCCCGTACACCCACCCACTCGTCGAAAGAGGAAGCATGGAAGACTCCGCCGCCCGCACCCCGCTCGCCCCGAAGAAGCCCGAGGAGCAGCCCGCCAAGCCGAAGTACCTTCGCGTGGCGCCGCCCGCTCGCACCGGGGAGTTCACCTGGCACGGTCCCGAGGGCGCGATCGACTACACCGTCTGCGTGGAGCACCTCGCCATCACCGATGACGAGGGCGTGCCGATGGCGAAGGTCTTCTGCCGCTCCTACGTGGCAAAGGACGAGGACAACGAGCCCGCGAGGAACTGGTTCGAGCCCACGCGCCCCGTCACCTTCTGCTACAACGGCGGCCCCGGCTGCGCGAGCGTGCCGCTCGACTTCGGCGGCATCGGCCCCGTGCGCGCACGTCCGAACGGCACGCGCCACCTCACGACGCCGGCCATCCTCGAGGACAACCCCTCCTGCCTCCTGCCGCTCACCGACCTCGTCTTCATCGACGCGCCGTCCACCGGCTGGTCCTTCGTGGAGGAGGGCTACGACCCCAAGAAGCTCTGGGGCGTCGACGGCGACGCGGACGCCTTCTGCCGCACCATCCAAACCTGGCTCACGGTGCATCGTCGCTGGAACGCGCCGGTCTTCCTCTTCGGCGAGTCCTACGGCACGGTGCGCGACGCCGTGCTCGCCCGCGTGCTCGGCGAGGTGGGCCTCGGCCTTCGCGGCGTGGTGCAGCTCTCGACGATCTACGACTGGGCGTCCACGCTCACCGGCTCCGAGGGCTTCTACCTCGGCATGGTCCCCACCTACGCCGCCGTGGCGCAGTGGATGGGCAAGGTCGGCGAGGGCGTGGAGCCGAACCGCTGGTTCGACAAGGCCTGCGCCTTCGTGAACGAGACCCTCGTGCCGGCGCTCACGCTCGGCGACCGCCTTCCCGAGGAGCGCGAGCGCGAGATCGCCGAGGAGATGGCCGGCTACGTGGGGCTCTCGGCCGAGTACCTCGTGAAGCAGCACCTCCGCGTGGAGCTCCAGGACTTCCGTCGCGAACTCCTCGCGAGCGAGGGCAAGGTCCTCGGGCGCCTCGACATGCGCTTCACCGGCGACGCCCTTCCCTCCGCGCAGGGGTCGACCGAGTTCATCTGCGGCGAGGACGCGGCCGACGACGCGCTCGAGAGCGTGTGGACCGCCGCCTTCCACGCCCTGCTCGACGCCATCGGCTACGAGAACCCCGCGCCCTACCTCTCCACGAACTGGAAGGCGAACGAGGGCTGGAACTGGAGCCACAAGGTGCCGGGCGGCCTCGAGCGCTGCCCCGCGCCGAACGTGGCCTTCGACATGGCTCAAGCGATGCGCAGGAACCCCTGCATGCACGTGTGCTACCTCGGCGGGCGCTACGACGCGGCCACGCCCTACTGGAACCTCATCCACGACGTCTCGGCCCTCTACCTCTCCAAGGAGCTCAAGGAGCACCAGGAGTTCCACCTCTACGGCGCCGGCCACATGATCTACGAGGATGAGGAAGCGGCAAAGGCGATGACCCATGACCTCAAGGCCTTCTATGAGAAGGCCTTGAGGTCATGAGCCGACGTTGCGAGACGCTGGATGTACCCACAGACCTCTGCCCTCGCGCAGCGCGAGGGCAGATGGGTCTTCGCTCTCCCGCATGAGCGCGTATGGGACGCGACCGAAGACCACGGTCGCATCCCAGTACACGCTCAGGCGGGGCAAAAGACCAGTTCAAGCCCGCACCAAATGGGTTGCGCCAGATGGCCAGGTCTCGGATGCGCGCGGTCTTTGCGCGCGTCCGAACCGCCGTCCATCCGGAGGGCTTAGAGCAGCTCAAGGCGCACGCCTTGAGCTGCCACACTCTTTACGCGCGGCGGACGAGGTAGCAGTGGTGGGGCGGGCGGTCTTTGGGGAAGTCGAAGGGGATCGTTTGGGCGGTGATGTCCTCGAGGGCGACGCCGGCGCGCGCGAGGCGCTCGAGATCGGGCTTGAAGGTCCTGAGGTTGCAGCAGAAGATGCCGAGGCCGTCGCGCGTGAGCAGGCGCGCCATGCCGATGATGAGGTCGAGGTGGTCGGCCTGCACGTCGAAGCTTTTGCCCATGGCCTTTGAGTTCGAGAAGGTGGGCGGATCGCACCAGATGAGGTCCCAGCGGCGGCGTCCCTTGCGCTCGCGGGCGATCCACTCCATGGCGTCCGCGCGCACGAAGTGGTGCGGGGGCTTCGCGTCGGGATCGTCCGCGGGGGGCCTGAGGAAGCCGTTGCGCGTGAGGTTGCGCTCGGCGACGCCGAGGTAGGTGGAGGAGAGGTCGACGGTGGTCGTCTCTCGGCATCCGCCGTCCGCCGCGTAGACCGTGGCCGTGCCGGTGTAGGCGAAGAGGTTCAGGAAGCGCTTCTTGCCGCGGGCCTGCTTTGCCTTCTCGCGGATGAGGGCGCGCACGTCGCGCGTGTCGAGGAAGATGCCGGTGTCGAGGTGGCTCTCGAGATCTACCTCGAAGAGAAGGCCGCCCTCCTCCACGAGCGCGGAGCCCGCCGGGAGCTCGGCGCCCGCGATGCGGCGTGGCCGCGTGCGCGATCTCGGTGCGCCGGGCGCGAGGCGGTACTGCGAGCCGCCCTTGGCGTGGCGACGCACCTTCACGAAGACGTCGAGCGGCGCGACGTGCGTCACCTCGGAGGCGATGTGCACGGCGTCGAGGAGGCGGCGACGCGACGTCTCCGCGGGCACCGTGCTCGGCGCCTCGAATTCGGAGACCACGAGCCAGCGACCGGGCGTCGGCCGCGCGCCCTCGTAGAGGTCGATCGCGAGGTTCATCGTGGGAAGGTCGTGCTCCCAGATGCGATAGCAGGACACGTCCTCGGCGGCCGCCTCGGCGAGACGTGCCTCGTAGCGCTCGGTGAAGAGCCGCGCGAAGGCCTGGGCGTCGTCCGAGAGCGCGAAGGCCTCGTGCCCTGCAACCTCCACGCGCGTGCCCTCGAGGCCCGTGGCGCCGTAGGAGAGGAGCTCCACGTGCGCGCGCCCCGATGCGGTGGCGATCTCGTCCAGAGGCGCGCCGAAGAGCAGGTGCGCATCGGCGGACGAGGAGGCGAGGGCGCAGGGCATGCCGGCCCCCATCGCGCAGGCGAAGGGGGCGAGCGCCGCCTCGGCGCTCGCGAGCGCGCCCTCGCCCTGCGCCCAGGAGAGATCGGCCACCCAGAGCGCCGGATCCTGCACGCTGAGCTCGGCTTTCGCAAGGTTCGAGGGCTCGAGGACCTCGGGCTTGAGGTCGAGTCCGAGCGCGCGGAGCGCCGCCTGCGGGCGAGCGCGCCATCCGTGGCGCACGTCGGTGGCGATGAAGCGGAGCGGCTTGAACTTCGCGCGCTCGCGCCTGCGCTCGGCGTCGCGCACGAGGGCGCGCCAGGACGCGGGGCTCGCAAGCGGCCAGGCGCGAAAGCCCCAGGTGCCGCGGTAGAGGCCGGGGGCGATGTCGAGGGCCATGGCCGCCGCCTCGCTGATGAGCGAGCAGCCGCCCGAGAACGCCACGGCGAGCGTGGTCGTGCCGCCCTCGGCGCTCTCCACGAGCTCGGGCCAGCCGGCCTCGAGGAGGAGCGCGGCGGCGAGGTCGCTTCGAAGCGTGGGAAGGTCGCGGCGCTGCATGCCCTCGTAGCCGCGGCGATAGAGCGCATCGCCCGAGAGGTCGATCGCGAGGACGACCTCGCTCGCCCCATCGGCCTCGCTCACGAGGGCCTGCACGCGGATGCGCGCGGCGCCCTCCTTGGGGGCGAGCGCGCCGAGCCTCTCGAGAAGCCGCTCGTTGATGGCCGCGAGGATGGCGTCCGACGTGGCCTTCGAGCGCGAGAGGAGCGCGGACGACCCCTCGCAAAACACGTCGACGCCCGTGCCGCGCGGGATCGAGTCTTCCCAGGGGAGCGCCCTCACGAGGGCGCTGAGCTCGTCTTTCGTGTGAATCGAGCCCTCGCCGACGATGGCGCCCACGCGTGTGGCGAGCCGGCTCCAGAGGCACGCGCGAAGCGCATCCACCACCTCGCCGGAAAAGCGCACGAGGGCGCGATCGACCTCGATCGAGCGCGCCTTGAGCGCCCCGAGCTCGCTCGCGAGGAGCTCCTCGATACCCGGCGCGCAGCTCGCGAAGAAATCCATCGTCGCACCTTTCCCGAATGCCTTCTCGGCTTTCAATCCTAGGGGAGCGCGTCGAGCGAGGCGACGATCGCGGAGGCGGCGCGCATGCCGTCGGCGGCGGCGCTCATGATGCCACCGGCCCACCCCGCGCCCTCGCCAATAGGGTAGAGGCCCGCCACGTGGAGACTTTGCCCGTTTGCATCGCGCGGCACGCGCACGGGGGAGGAAGAGCGGCTCTCCGGCGCCGTCATCGCGGCCTCGGGGTCCCTGAAGAAGGGAAGGGCGCGCGCCATCTGGGGAAGCGTCTCCCTCAGCGTCGTGGCCACCTGCGCGGGAAGGAGGCCGTCGAGCGAGGTCCAGGTGACCCCGCGCGGATAGCTCGGGGCGACGTGCCCCGGGCCCGTCGACGCGCGACCCTCGAGGAAATCCCCCACGAGCTGGCAGGGAGCGGCGAAGGTGCCCCCGGCGAGCTCGAAGGACGCGCGCTCGAGCGCGCGCTGGAGCTCGATGCCCCCGAGGGGGTCGTCTCGATAGGCCTCGGGCCCGCCCACGTTCACGAGGAGCGCGGCGTTGGCGTTGGGGCCGCCTCGGGCGGCAAGGCTCGCGCCGTTCGTCACGACCCCGCCCGCCTCGCTCGCCGCGGCCACGACCTCGCCGCCCGGGCACATGCAAAAGGAGAAGCAGCGAAGTCCGCTCGCCGCTTGTCGCGCGATGTGGTACGGCGCGGCTCCGAGGAGCGGGCTTTCCGAGAAGCGACCGTAGAGCGCGCGATTGACGTCCGCCTGCGCGTGCTCGATGCGCACGCCCACCGCGAACGCCTTCGCCTCGAGGGGCACGCCATGGCCCTTGAGCAGGGAAAAGACGTCGCGCGCGGAATGCCCCGTCGCGAGGACGACGTGCTCGGCGGCCCTGCGCTCGATCACGCCGCGGTGCTCGAGCGCCACGTGCCGAACGCGCCGCGAGGCGCCGCTGCCCTCGATCGAGAGATCGACGAGGCTCGTCTCGAGGAGGAGCTCGCCGCCGAGGGCGCGGAGGCCTTCCACGAGCGCGTCCACCACCTGCGGGAGCACGTCCGAGCCCACGTGCGGCTTCGCGTCCGTGAGGATGGAATCGCCCGCTCCGGCCTCGGCGAGCGCGCGGAGGATGAGCGCGTGGTGCGGGCTTCGCGTGCCGGTCGCGAGCTTGCCGTCGGTGAAGGCGCCGGCTCCGCCGAGCCCGAACTGCACGTTGGCCCTCTCGTCGAGCTCGCCGCCCGCGTTGAAGCGCGCGATCGCCTCGCGGCGAAGCGAGGTCGCGGGGCCCTTCTCCACGAGGACGGGCTCGAGTCCCGCATGGGCGAGGGCGAGCGCGCAGAAGATCCCCGCGATGCCCGCGCCGATGACGATCGGGCGCCGCCGGGGCGCATGGCGTGGGGCGCGGGGCCACTCGGGGATGGCCGGCGCATAGGGGAGGACGTCCTTCGCGCCCCGGCGCGCGAGGACCCTCGCCTCGAGCGAGGGATCGCCGAGGTCGACCGCGACGCTTTCCACGAGATGGACCCGCTGCTTGCGCGCGTCGATGGAGCGTTTGAGGAGGATCACGCGCACTTTCGCGTCGCCGCGAAGCCCGAGCGCGCGCACCGCAAGGGCCCGGCGCAGCCGCTCCTCGCCCCCTGGCGCATCGCCTATGGCCTCGAGGGCAAGCCGGAGGTTGCGGACCTCGATCATCGGAGCGCCTCGCGTGCCGCCGCGCGGCCGGCGCGCGCACCGGAGAGCCAGGCGAAGCCGAGGTTGTAGCCGCCGCAGGGCCCATCGACGTCGAGTGCCTCGCCGCTTGCGAAGAGTCCGGCGGGAAGGCTCGCACCGCTCGCGCGCGCCCGCACGCGAAGCGTCGGGGGATCCACCGCCTCGAGCGCGATGCCCCCGAGCGTGAGCTGCGGATGCGTGGCATCCACGCCCGTGACCTCGAAGGGGAGGCGCTTCACGAGCGAGGCCGCGCTCTCGGAGACGCTATCGGCGGGAAGTGGCCAGCCCTCGCCCGCGAGCGTGAGGATGAGCCGGGCTATGGCGGGATCGACGAGCCCGTCGAGGCATGCGGGAGCGGGGTGCAGGGGCTCGCTCGAGAGGCGCGCGATCTCGGCCTCCACCTCGCGCTGCGTGAGCTCCGGCACGAGGTCGAGCGCGAGCGCGTCGCCCGCCCGGGCCTTGCGCGAGAGGTCGAAGGCGGGGATGCCGGAGACCGCGGCCTTGCGAAGGAGGACCTCGCCCTCCTCCTCGTCGACGACCATGCCATCGCGAAGGAGGCGCAGCGTTCCGCGCACCTTGCGGCCGTCGAGGGCATCGAGGGGGCCGCTCGAGACGGCGATCGGGCAAAGCGCGGCGCGTCGGGGCGCCACGCCCACGCCGAGATCCTCGAGGCAGGCGAGTGAGGCGCCGCCGCCCGCCCACACCACGCAGCGCGCGAGGAGCGCTCCCTGCTCGGGCATGCCGCTCGTGCCGCTCCTCGCCACCTTCGCGTGGTCGTCGAAGCGCACGAGCCATCCCTTCTCGCGCGGCTCGAGCGCCACCACCGGGCGCGCGCACGCCACGAGGACGCCCGCGCCATCCACCGCCGCCACGAGGACGTTTCGCACGCTCGCGGCCTGGAGGCTCCGGGGGTAGAGGCGCCCCTCCTCCTCGAGCGTGTGGAGCCCGAGCTCGCCGAAGAAGTCGAGGATGGCCTCGAGCGGACGCGCGCCCATCACCTGCGCCGCGAAGCCGCTCTCGTGGTAGTGGTCGGGGGAGAGGTCGACGTTCGCGAGGTTGCAGCGGCCGTTTCCCGTGGCGAGGATCGGCAGGCCGGCGCTCTCCCGTGCCTCGAGGAGCACGACGCGCGCACCGGCGCGCGCGGCCTCGAGGGCGGCCACGAGTCCCGAGGCACCGCCTCCGATCACGCACACGTCCGCGGCGGACGGCACGCGCACGCGCCGCGCCGCCTCGAGCGCGGCCTCGCGCTCCCTCAGCCACCGCTTGCGTTCCCGCGACCTTCCCATGGCGCTCCTTCCGAGCCACGGCAATTCTACCGGCTGGGCCGCAGCGCCCTTGGGCGGGGCAGCGCGTATAGACTAGGAAGGTGATGCCGGGAGGCGAGGAGGCAACCATGGCCGAGGAAGCGTCGCAGGAGCTCGCGGGGCTCCTCTCCGTCGATCTCGACGGCCAGTGGGTGGGGCTCGAGGTGGCCCGGCTCGCCGTCTCGAATGGCCTCCTCGTGTCGACGGGCATCGATTCGCAGGTGAACGTCACGTTCCCCTCGCCGCTTCGCTACGTGGGGCTCGAAGTGGAGCTCGACGGCGCCTACGCGGGAGACCGTTTCTGCCTCTACTACACGCAGGGAAACGGCGCGCCCATCACCGAGGAGACATCGATCGTCTTCGATCTTGGCGAAGGGCCGCTCGCCACGGTCCTCGCCTTCGACGAGCCGATGGAGCGCGTGCGCCTCGACCCCATCGAGCGCGTGGGCGAGACGAACATCCGCGCCATCCGCATCGTGGGCGCGAAGGACGAGCGCCACGCCCGCGAGCTCCTCGTGCGCGGCGGCACGCTCGATGCCGCGCGCGTGGCCGTGGAGCCCGTCGTCTCGGATCCCGATCGCAGGGACGCGTTTTCCGCGTGGGGCTCCCCCCGCGTGAAGGCGGAGGTGCGTGCGAGGAGGCGCCTCGCGCGCCCCGCGCTCCCGAGGGATCCGAGCGCGCTCGGCATCGTCATCGACCCTCAGCCGAACATGGTCGACCCGGAGGACCTCCTCCTCGAGCAGCCGCTCGCGAACCTCGCCGAGGAGCTCTTCGGCTTTTCGGGCGAGGTGCGCTCGGGCTCGCTCGGCGACCTCTCTGGCAAGGCGCTCACGCTCTGCTTCGCGCAGAGCGCGTTCGGCCCCTCCTTCGGCAAGAAGCCGTGGAAGGTGCCCGCGGACCTCGAGCGCCTGCGCTCGCTCTGCTTCGTGAGCGCCGGGCTCGCCGTGCTCGGCCTTCCGGGCGAGCACGGCTTCGAGCCCTCGAGGCGCCAAGCGCAGCTCCTTCGCCTCTTCTTCGGCGGTCCTTGGCTCCACGGCGTGCGCGACGCCTTCACCGCCGAGCTCCTCCGCGCGGCGGGGGTCTCGAACTTCGTGGTCGTGGGCACCCCCTCGCTCTGGGACGTGGACGACGAGACCGTGGCGGCGATCCCGAAGGGGAAGGGCGAGCGCGTGCTCTTCGCGGCCGACGAGAACTATCGCGACCCCAAGAACGACCTCCTCGCGCTCAAGCGGCTCGGCGAGGCGTATCGCGAGATCGCCATCTGGCCGAGCGACGAATCCACCTCCACCTACTACGCGGTGAAGCTCATGCAGGCGTCCGGCCTCGAGGACAAGGTGGCGATCCTCCCGCCGAGCGTGGGCGCCCTCGACGCCTACCTCGCGCTCGAGGGCACCGACTACGTGGGCGCGGGGCTCGAGGCGGGCATCCGCGCGCTCAAGGCCTGCCGCCGCACGCTCATCCTCGCGGGCGACGATCGCGCGATCGGCGTCTGCGATCTCTGCGCGCTGCCCTCGCTTCGCCGCTACGCCGTGGCGGATTCGCTTCGAGAGTGGATTTCGGGCACCCATGACGTGCGCCTCACGATCCCGCGCGCCGACATCGCTCGCTGGAAGGCGCAGTTCGCCTCGTAGCCCCTCGGCTCCCTCGAGATCGCCCCGGGCGAGTGGGGTTTTGGTGCCGCCTTGCCCGCGCGATGCGCGTCCATGCCCGCTTGCCTACACTTGAGGATTGCGGAAAAGCGGCTCGGGAGGCGAGCGGGGGATACGCGCCTTCGCGAGCTCCTGGGAAGGAACGCACAGCCACATGGGCCAAGAAGCCATCAAGATTCGCGGCGCCCGCGAGCACAACCTGCACGATATCGACCTCGATATCCCGCGCGACGAGCTCGTGGTCATCACCGGCCTCTCGGGGTCGGGCAAGAGCTCGCTTGCCTTCGACACGATCTACGCCGAGGGCCAGCGGCGCTATGTGGAGAGCCTCTCGAGCTACGCGCGCATGTTCCTCGGGCAGATGGACAAGCCCGACGTCGATTCCATCGACGGGCTCTCGCCTGCCGTCTCCATCGACCAGAAGACGACGTCGAAGAACCCGCGCTCGACCGTGGGCACGGTCACGGAGATCTACGACTACCTGCGCCTCCTCTTCGCGAGGGTGGGCGTGCCGCACTGCCCGGAGTGCGGGCGCGTGATCGAGCGCCAGACGACGGACCAGGTGACGGACAAGATCCTCGACGCCGGCGAGGGGAGGCGCGGCTACGTGCTCGCGCCGGTGGTGATCGATCGCAAGGGCGAGTTCGCGAAGCTCCTCGCGGACCTCAAGCGCGAGGGATTCGCCCGCGTGCGCGTGGACGGCGAGGTGCGCGACCTCGACACCCCCATCACCCTCGACAAGAAGTTCCGCCACACCATCGAGGTCGTGGTGGACCGCGTCGTCATCCGCGCTCAGGCGCGCTCGCGCGTGGCCGAGGCGGTAGAGCGCGCGACCTCGCTCGCACACGGCAACGTGGGGGTCTACCTGCTCGCCGATCGCGATGATCCGGAGCGCTATCCCGCCGAGCTCCTCCAGTACTCGCTCGCGCTCGCGTGCCCCGTGCACGGCCACTCGATCGACGACCTGAAGCCGCGCGACTTCTCCTTCAACGCGCCCTACGGCGCCTGCCCCGACTGCGACGGCCTCGGCTTCCACCGCGTGGTGGACGCCGAGCTCCTCATAAGCGACCCCCGCCTCTCCGTCTCGGAGGGCGTCTTCGGGAGCTTCTTCGGCCATTCGAACTACTACCCGCAGATCTTCGCGGCCGTGTGCCACCACTTCGGCGAGAGCGAGGACACGCCGTGGCGCGATCTCTCGGCCAAGTGCCGCAAGGCGCTCCTCGACGGCCTCGGCAAGACGCGCGTGCGCGTGGACTACCACACGCTCGACGGTCGCAACACGCACTGGACCACGACCTTCCCCGGCGTACGCTCGATCCTCTTCGAGAAGTACACGGAGGCCACGAGCGAGGCCGTGAAGGCGAGG
The DNA here is from genome assembly GCA_947625235.1 of uncultured Atopobiaceae bacterium. Lineage (GTDB taxonomy): Bacteria > Actinomycetota > Coriobacteriia > Coriobacteriales > Atopobiaceae > CANRLS01. The sequence continues at coordinate 16,872 of CANQNP010000023.1, forward strand.
CTCGAGCGCTGCATCCGCGAGGTGCCCTGCGCCTCCTGCGGCGGGGCGCGCCTTCGCCCGGAGATGCTCGCCGTGACGGTGGGGGAGAAGAACATCTACGAGGTGTGCCAGCTCTCCTGCGCCCAGGCGCTCGAGTTCTTCCGGAACCTCACGCTCACCGAGCGTCAGGAGCTCATCGGCGCTCGCGTGGTGAAGGAGATCCTCGCGCGCCTCGAGTTCCTCGTGGACGTGGGGCTCGACTACCTCACGCTCGAGCGCGCCTCCGCCACGCTCTCCGGCGGCGAGGCCCAGCGCATCCGCCTCGCCACGCAGATCGGCGCGGGGCTCATGGGCGTGCTCTACATCCTCGACGAGCCGTCGATCGGCCTCCACCAGAGGGACAACGACCGCCTCATCGAGACGCTGAAGTCCCTGCGCGACCTCGGCAACACGGTGATCGTCGTCGAGCACGACGAGGACACGATCCGAAACGCGGACTTCGTGGTGGACATGGGCCCGGGCGCGGGCGAGGACGGCGGCGAGGTCGTCTGCGCGGGCACGCCGGACGACGTGATGGCCTGCCCCGATTCCCTCACCGGCGCCTACCTATCCGGGCGGCGCGTGATCGAGATCCCGAAGAAGCGCCGCAAGCCGCGCAAGGGCTCGCTCACCATCACGGGCGCGAGCTACCACAACCTGAAAGACGTGAGGGCCTCCATCAAGCTCGGCACCCTCACCGTCGTGACGGGCGTCTCGGGCTCGGGCAAGAGCTCGCTCGTCACGGACACGCTCGCGCCCGCGCTCACGAACGCCGTGCACCGCTCGATGCGTCCCGTGGGGCCCTACAAGAAGCTCACCGGCGTCGAGCACATCGACAAGGTGATCGACATCGACCAAGCGCCCATCGGCCGCACGCCGCGCTCGAATCCCGCCACCTACATCGGCCTTTGGGACGACATCCGCGCGCTCTTCGCCTCCACGCCCGAGAGCCGCCTTCGCGGCTACTCGCCCGGGCGCTTCTCGTTCAACGTCTCCGGCGGGCGCTGCGAGGCCTGCAAGGGCGACGGGCAGATCAAGATCGAGATGAACTTCCTTCCCGACGTCTACGTGCCGTGCGAGGTCTGCCACGGCGCGCGCTACAACCGCGAGACGCTCGAGGTCACCTACCACGGCAAGTCCATCGCCGAGGTGCTCGAGATGACGGTGACGGAGGCGCTCGCGTTCTTCGGGGCCATCCCGCAGATCAAGAACAAGCTCCAGACGCTCTACGACGTGGGGCTCGGCTACGTGAAGCTCGGCCAGCCGGCGACGACGCTCTCCGGCGGCGAGGCACAGCGCGTGAAGCTCGCGAAGGAGCTCCACCGCCGCCAGACCGGCCGCACGTTCTACATCCTCGACGAGCCCACGACGGGCCTCTCCTTCGAAGACGTGCGCCAGCTGCTCGACGTGCTCCAGCGCCTCGTGGACGCGGGCAACACGGTCCTCGTGATCGAGCACAACTTGGACGTCATCAAGGTGGCGGACCAGGTGATCGACCTCGGGCCGGGCGGCGGCGACGCCGGCGGGAGGATCATCTGCACCGGCACGCCTGAGGAGGTGGCCGCCGATCAGAACAGCTGGACGGGCCGCTTCCTGAAGGAGGCCCTCGCGAGGACGCGCGGCTTCGAGGCCGTGCTCGACGCGCGCGCCGCGGGAGCCGAGGACGCCATGCGCCTCGAGCGCGAGGCGGAAGATGTGGCGAAGGCGCAGTTCACCTCGAGGAAGGCGAGCTAGATGGCAAAGCGGCGGCCCACCCCCCGCACGCGTGGCGTGCTCGAGGCCCCCGAGCGCCCGAGCGCGGGGCCGTCCGCCGCCGTTCGCGCCGATCGCGCGCCCTCCGCCCGCGAGCTCGAGGAGCGCGAGGCCGCGGAGCCCCTCCTCGCAGATGACGGCATCGAGGATCCCATGGAGGCGGACGGCGTCCTCGTGGAGCCCGAGGCCGCCCTCACGGAGGCCGAGCTCGACCAATCCGTCGGACGCTCCGCGGCGATGATGAGCGTGCTCGTCGTCATCAGCCGCGTGACGGGGTTCCTTCGCACCTCGAGCCAGGCGTGGGCCCTCGGCGCCACGATGCTCGCGAGCTGCTACACCGTGGCGAACAACCTCCCGAACCAGCTCTACGAGCTCGTGATGGGCGGCATGCTCGTCACGGCCTTCCTGCCGGTCTACATGAGCGTGAAGCGCACGCTCGGGCGGGAGGGGGCCTCCGCCTACGCCTCGAACCTCGTGTCGCTCGTGGTGATCGCCATGGGCGCCCTCGCCATCCTCGGGTTCATCTTCGCGGGGCAGGTGGTGTGGACGCAGTCCTTCGGCGCGACGGCGGACTTCGACCACGACCTCGCCACGTGGTTCTTTCGCTTCTTCACGATCTCGATCGTGCTCTACGGCCTCTCGTCGGTCTTCTCCGGCGTGCTCAACGCCGAGCGCGACTACTTCTGGTCCACCGCGGCGCCCATCGCGAACAACATCATCATCTGCCTCGTCTTCCTCGCGTACGGCCTCATCGCGCCCCACAATCCGCAACTTGCGCTCCTCGTGCTCGCGCTCGGAAACCCGCTCGGCATCCTCACGCAGGTGGTGCTCCAGGTGCCGAGCTTGAGGCGCCACGGCATCCGCTTCCGCCCGCGCCTGAACGTGCACGACCCGGCCATCAAGGAGACGCTCGCCATCGGGCTTCCCTCGCTCATCGTCACCTTCACGAGCTTCGTCACCGTGTCGGTGATGCAGAGCTCGGCGCTCTCCGTCACGGCGTCCGGGGCGGCCATCAACTACTACTCGCGCCTCTGGTACACGCTTCCCTACGCGGTGCTCGCGATCCCCGTGACGACGGCGATGTTCACCGAGCTCTCGGACGCCATGAGCGCGAACAACCTCCCGCTCTTCGTGCGCGGCATCTGGCAGGGCTCCTCGAGGATCCTCTTCTTCCTCGTGCCCTTCATGCTCTACCTCGTGGTCTTCGCGCCCTGCCTCGTGGCGCTCCTCGGCTCGGGCTCGTTCACGGCCGAGGAGAGCGCGATGAACGTCGAGTTCCTCCGCTGGCTCTCGCTCGCGCTGCCCTTCTACGGCCTCGCCACCTACCTCCAGAAGATCTGCAGCGCGTGGCGCCACATGCTGCTCTTCGCCGCGGCGAACGTCGTGGCGAGCATCGTCCAGCTCGTGATCTGCCTCTGGGGCACGCCCGTCTTCGGGCTCCCCACGGTGCCGGTGAGCTCGGTCGTCTTCTTCATCCTCGTGGACGCGGTCACCTACGCGCAGCTTCGCCGGGGCTTGGGGCCCATCGGCATGTCCGCCATCGTGAAGAGCGGCGCCCGCAGCCTCGCGCTCGGCGTGGTGGGCGCGGCGCTCGGCTGGGGGATCCTCTTCTTGCTCACCTCGGCCTTCGGCGATGCGGCGAGCCTTCTCCAGGCGGCGGGCTACTGCGTGGTGGCCGGCGTCCCCGCGCTCTTCGCCACCTTCGGCCTCGCGCTTCTCGTGAAGGTGCCCGAGGCGTCCTTCATCTCCGGACTCCTCAATCGCGTGCGGCACGTGTGATATCCAATCGCGTGAATGTCAATAACCTCTGCGGCGAATGGGCGACCTAATGCCACAATTGGGTCGATATTCTCGGTAAACAACTTGTTTCGTGCGAGAAATGTGGCGATTTTGCGTTCACAAGCCCTCCACGAACCACTACCATGGCCGGAACTTATTTGTAAAGCCTTCTGAAATCCGCTCGCGTATGCGGTGAAGGCCAAAGAACAGGGAGGAACGTCATGAGGTATTCGTCTGTGTCCCGTCGAGGCTTCCTTAAGGCCATGGGCCTCTCTGGTGCCGCCGGGGCTCTCGCGCTTACCGGCTGTGGCCAGAATCCCGCCAGTGAGACCAGCACTGAGGGTTCCACCACCGAGGGAACCGCAGCTGCATACAAGCTTGGCGGAATCGGGCCGACGACCGGTCCGGCCGCCATTTACGGCACCGCCTGCGAGAACGCCATCAAGCTCGCCGTCGACGAGATCAACGCCGCGGGCGAGGGCGCGACCTTCGAGCAGCAGTTCGAGGACGACGCGCACGACGCCACGCAGTCCGTAAACGCGTTCAACACGCTCAAGGACTGGGGCATGCAGGTGCTCGTCGGCACCACCACCACCGCCCCCGCGATCGCCGTCTCCGAAGAGGCCAACAAGGACAACATCTTCATGCTCACCCCGTCCGCCTCTTCCACCGACGTCATCGGCGGCCAGGCCGACGCCGACGGCAACGTCACCATCCAGCGCAAGGGCAACGTCTTCCAGATGTGCTTCACCGACCCCAACCAGGGTTCCGCGTCCGCGAAGTACATCGA
>CANQNP010000024.1 GCA_947625235.1 uncultured Atopobiaceae bacterium
ATACACCCCATCTTCCCTCTGATACGCGGCAGCGCCTGCGGTGAGGATCATGAGGAAGGAGGGCGCACCCATGTTCGTATGGTCAACGCGATTCGCGAGCTCTTGCAGATGCTTCGCCGCCTCATCCACGTACTTTTCCCCGAGCTTTACCTCGATTGGTGCCCAACGGCCATCGCGTAAGACCATGACCGCATCGGCTTCGAGTCCCGTCTTATCGCGATAGTGGTACACGTGGCCACCAAGCGCGTCGGCGTAAACCCTCAGGTCTCTCACGCAAAGCGATTCGAAGAGCAATCCGAAGGTGCTCCAGCTAAAGAGCAGGGTCTCGGGGCTAAGGCCAAGCATCGAAGCCGCAATCGAGGGATCGCAGAAATGGCGAACGGGACTCGTGCGGACCTTGGTCTTCGATCGCAGTCGGGGATTCCAAGCCCTCAGATCCTCAGTCACGCACGCGCGCGCAAGGGCATCCACATACTCGCTCACGGTGGGTGCGGACGGTGGGTCCCCGGCCATATCCCTGGCGATCGTGGCAAGGGAGGCCTCGGTGGAGGTATTTCGTGCGTACGAGGCCATGATCTCGCGAAGCCATGTGGAGTTGCGACGCATCGAATCCATACGTGCGATGTCACTCCCGAGGAGCTCGTCCACATAGAGCCGTGCCATATCCAAGCTGATGGTTTCGTCATCTTGGAGTACGGCTTCGGGCCAACCACCCCGGCAAATCGCGAAGGCGTAGTCCTCAATGCCCATCGAAGCGAGGGCCCCGTCAAACCCGTTGCCTGCGAATAAACCCTTAAGCGAGATCTCGCCCGTGGATTCCCGCGATTCAAGGAGCGACATGGTGCGCATGGCTACGCGTGCAATGCGGCCGACGCCCGTATGGGCGGGCTCGACGGTTGGCGTGGCGGAACCGGTGAGGATGAATCGCCCTTTCCCGTGTTCGCGGTCGAGCGCGAAGCGAACCGCATCCCAAATCTTCGGTGCCATCTGCCATTCATCGATGAGACGCGGCTCGGGGCCCTTCAGCAGCAGTGATGGCTTCGTCTCGGCAAGGGCCACGAGGTCATCGCCCCTGTCCGGATCTTGCAAGAACACCTGGCTTGCGGAGTGGCGCTCGCAGGTCATCGTCTTGCCGCACCACTTCGGCCCCTTGACGAGGACCGCTCCAGAGGCTCTGAGCGTGCGATCCAAGAGGCTATCTGCCACGCGGGGCAGATAGCCATCCTCTGGAGCAATGATGGTACGGCTCATGTCAGCTCCCCGTTCAATGGCTTCGATGAGGCCAGTATACAGGGAAATTTTGTGAGTTGGCCGGATTTGGTTTTATGAGTTGGACCGGTTTGAGTTTATGAGTTGGACCGATTCAGTTTCGCAAGTTGGCTTTTCTGCGCGCCTCGCGCCCCTCGTCTCGCGCCTCTAGAACCCCATGCCCTCGAGGCGTTGGCGGAGTTGGCCGCAGGCGGCTTCTATGTCCTGGCCGCGCGGTTCGCGGATCGTCGTCTCCACGCCCGCGCGCTCGAGGCGCGCCTGGATGCCGCGCACGCGAGAGGCGGGGGAGGGCTTGAGCGGGCTTCCCTCGAGCTCGTTCAGGTGGATGAGGTTCACGTGGCAAAGCGTGCCCACGCAGAAGTCCACGAGGGCCTCCACCTCGGGCGTCGTGTCGTTCACGCCCTCAATGGGCGCGAACTCGTAGGTCGGGCGCCGATGCGTGCGCTCCGCGTATTCCCGGAGCACCTCGTGGAGGCGCGTGAGCGGGTACTTGCGCACCGCCGGCATGAGCGCGTTTCGCGTGACCTGCACCGCCGAGTGCAGCGAGATGGCGAGCGTGAACTGCTCCGGCTCCTTCGAGAACTGCCGGATGCGCGGGATGATCCCGCAGGTGGAGACCGTCAAATGCCGTGCGCCGATCGTCTCGGGGCCCGGCGCGTTCAGGATGCGGAGCGCGGCGAGCGTGGCGTCGTAGTTTGCGAACGGCTCGCCCTGCCCCATGAAGACGACGCTCGACACGCGCAAGCCGAAGTCCGCCCGCACGAGCCCCACCTGGTCCGCGACCTCGCGCGCGGTGAGGCTCCGCGTGAGCCCGGAGCGCCCGGTCGCGCAGAACGCGCACCCCATCGCGCACCCCGCCTGCGTGGACACGCACACGGAGAGCCGCCCGGCAGATGGCAGCCCCACGCACTCCACGTACGTGCCGTCGGAGGCGCATCGCACGAGGTACTTGCGGGAGCCGTCCTTCGAGACGCGCGTGGCCGCGAGTTCCATGCTCGAGAGCGCATAGCATGCGGCGAGCTTCTCGCGCAGGTCCTTCGGCAGGTTCGTCATCGCGTCGAAGCTCCGCACCTCGGGCCGGGCCAGCCACTCCTCCACCTGTTTCACGCGAAACGCCGGCGCGCCGAGCTCGCGCAGGAGGTCCGCGAGCTCGTCATGGGAGAGTTCCCGCAGGTCGGCGCGCTTCTGGGGGGCGTGCGCGCCATGGGAGGCGGCGGGGGAGTTCGCATTTGCCATCGCAGCACCAATTCTTGTTGGGGTCGTGGGGTATCCTCGTGCCACGGTACCCAATGAGAGAGCCGGAGGCCATGGAAAACTCCCTTCTCCACACCCGCATCGCCCTCCTCTGGGGCGGATGGTCGGACGAGCGCCCGATCTCGAAGGAGTCCGCCACGGCGTGCCTCGGCGCGCTCGAGGAAGCCGGTTTCTCGAGCGTGGAGATGCTGGACGTGGCGGAGCGCGAGACCATCCGCCGCCTCGCGGCCGGCGACTTCGACCTCGCGTTCGTGGCCATGCACGGCCCCTTCGGCGAGGATGGCTGCATCCAGGGCCTCCTCGAGGTGCTGCACATCCCCTACACGTTCTCCGGCGTGCTCGCATCGTCCATGGCGTCCGACAAGGCCATCTCGCGCTGGGTCTACGAGGAGACGGGCATCCCCATCGCGAAGGGCCTGAGCGCCACGGACGCGTCCAAGGGCACCTGCGCGAAGATCCTCGAGGCCCTTGAGCTACCGGTTTTCGTGAAGCCCGCGGTGAACGGCTCCTCGCACGGCGTCTCGAAGGTGAGCGCGCCCGAGGAGCTTGCCCCGGCGCTCGAGCTCGCGCTCCAGTCCTCCAGCCACGCCGTGGTGGAGGAGGCCGTGGCCGGCATGGAGATCACCGTGCCCGTCATCGGCGGGAAGGATCCTCGGGCCCTCCCGGTGATCGAAGTCGTCACGGGCGCCGAGTTCTACGACATCAAGGTGAAGTACGAGCCCTCCGAGCTCCACCACGTGATCCCCGCGCGCCTGCCCGAGGACGTCATCGCCCGCGCCCAGGAGCTCGCCCTTCGCGCGCACACGGCGCTCGGCTGCTGGGGCGCCTCGCGCTCGGACTTCATCGTCACCCCGGACGGCACCCCCGTCATCCTCGAGACGAACACCATCCCCGGCATGACGGCCGCCTCGCTCCTGCCGGATAGCGCGGCGCGCTCGGGCATGCCGTTCAGCGAGCTCGTGACGCACCTCGTGGAGTGGGCGCTCGAGCGGCCCGGAGTGGGCACGGGCGCGCTGCCGAGGGGCGCAGGGGAGGGCGCGTGAGCGGCGAGAGGGATCCCCGCGCGCAGGGGTTCGACCCCGCCGAGCTCGACAAGCTCCTGCTTCCCGGCACGCCGCCGGCGGTCGCGGAGCTCTACCGGAGCCTCCCCGAGCGCGCGAAGGAGATCTCCTTCGGCCTCCTCGAGGAGGATCTCGTCGTCCTCGACACGGAGACCACCGGCCTCTCCTTCAGGCACGACGAGCTCATCGAGATCGCGGCGGTGCGTCTCTCCGGCAAGAAGGTGGTGGGGAGCTTCCAGACCTTCGTGAACCCCGGCCTCGTGATCCCGGAGGAGATCGTCCAGCTCACTGGCATCACGAACCTCGACGTCGCGCAGGCGCCGAGCCCGCGCCGCGCGGTTGCCGAGCTCGCGAAGTTCGCGGGCGGACTCCCTATCCTCGCGCACAACGCCACCTTCGACCGTTCCTTCGTGCAGAAGGTGCCGGGAAACGAGCCGGTGAGCGACGTGTGGATTGATTCCCTCATGCTCAGCCGCATCGCCCTCCCGCGCCTTGCCAGCCACGCGCTCTCGGCCATGGCGAAGGCCTTCGGCATCCGCCCCGTCACGCACCGCGCGATGGCGGACGTGGAGGCGCTCACGGGCATGTGGCCGATCCTCCTCGCCGCGCTCGACGGCATGCCGCGGGGCTTCCTCGCGCGCCTCGCGAGCACGCACCCCGAGGTGGAATGGCCCTATCGCCCCATCTTCAAGAGCCTCTCCATGGCCGACCCGGCGACCTCGTTCTCGCTCCTCGAGGTGCGCAAGGACCTCGTGCGCGGCGAGAAGCTGCGAGAGAAGCGCGATGCGCGCGAGATCGCGGAGCTCAAGGCGCCAAGCGCGGAGGCCATCGACGAGGCGTTTTCCCGCGCGGGCGCCATCGGGAAGATGTATCGCAGCTTCGAGCCGCGCCCCGAGCAGACGCGCATGGCGAAGGAGGTGGCGGATGCGCTCGGCAGCGCCACCCACCGCGCGATCGAAGCCGCCACCGGCACCGGCAAGAGCGTCGCGTACCTCCTGCCGCTCGCGCTCTTCGCGAAGGAGAACGGCATCACCTGCGGCGTCGCGTCGAAGACGAACGCCCTCACGGACCAGCTCGTGGCCTCCGAGCTCCCCGCGCTCGCCAAGGTGCTGCCCGGCGGCGTGAGCTTCGCGAGCCTCAAGGGCTACGACCACTACCCGTGCCTTCGCCGCGTGGAGCGCTCGCTTGAGTGGGACCTCCCCGTCGAGCGCACCGCGCAGATGACGGGCGCCGCGCCCGAGGCGGCGGCGACCGATCTCCTGAACGCGATCGCGGTCACGCTCGCCTCGGCCTGCCAGTCGCCGCAGGGCGACCTCGATTCCCTGGGCATACGCTGGAAGTTCGTGCCGCGCGGCCTCCTCACCACCACGCCCGAGGAGTGCCTCCACGCGCGCTGCCCGTTCTATCCCTCGGCGTGCCTCCTCCACGGGGCTCGCCAGCGCGCGCAGTCCGTGGACATCGTGGTCACGAACCACTCGTTGCTGCTTCGCGACGTGGAGGCCGAGGGCAAGATCCTCCCGCCCATCCGCCACTGGGTGGTGGACGAGGCGCAGGGCTTCGAGGACGAGGCGCGCAGCCAATGGGCCGTCGAGGCGGCGTCCGCGGGCATGAGCCACGCGCTCGAGATGCTGGGCGGCCTCCAGACGGGCGCCATCCACAACCTCCTCGTGCAGGTGGCGGGCGTGGACGCGGGTACGACCCCCGCGGCGCTCCTCACGCGCGCGGCGGGCGAGGCGGCGAGGATCGCGCCGCTCTCGGCGGACTTCTTCGATCGCCTCGTGGAGGTCGTGCGCGTGGCGGCGCATCGCGGCGGCTACGACCTCCAGGACGTGCGCGTGAGCGAGGAGCTCCGCGCACGGCCCGCGTTTGCCGAGCTCGCGGACTGCGCGGCGTCGCTCATCCCCGCGCTCTCCACGCTCGTGCTCCACCTCGGCGAGGCGCAGGCGCTCGTGAACGACGCCCTCGACGCGCCCGCGGGCGACCTCGATCGTCCGAAGCGCGAGCTCGTGCAGGTGCTCCGGGCGCTGCGCACCGTCTTCGAGCGCCCCGACGAGACGACCTTCGCCTACCTCTCCGCCTCGCTCCAGGCCTCGCGCCGCGGCGCCGAGAAGCTCGTCGTGGAGAAGTACGACATCGGCGCCGAGCTCGCAGAACGCTGGTATCCGGAGATGATGGGCGTCATCTACTGCTCGGCGACGCTCGCCCTCGAGGGCAACTTCGAGCGCTTCTGCCACAGCGTGGGGCTCGACCTCGTGGACTCGGAGCGCTACGCCACGCTCGCCCTCGAATCCTCCTACGACTTCGACCACGCGATGCAGGTGGTGGTGGCGCAGGGCCTTCCCGAGCCAAACAACCCCAACTACCAGCGCCTCCTCACGGACTTCCTCTACGACGTGCACGTGGCGATGGGCGGCTCGGTGCTCACGCTCTTCACGAACCGTCGCGACATGGAGAAGGTCTACCGCACGCTCCAGCCGCGCCTTCGCGAGGCGGGGCTGCCGCTCCTCCAGCAGGAGCGCGGCACGAACGTGCGACGCCTTCGCGAGCGCTTCGTGAGGGAGGAGGAGCTCTCGCTGCTCGCGCTGCGCTCGTTCTGGGAGGGCGTGGACGCCGCGGGCGACACGCTGCGTTGCGTGGTGGTGCCGAAGATGCCCTTCGCCGTGCCCACCGACCCGCTCACGCAAGAGCGCGATGCGCGCGACGAGCGAGCGTGGAGCCACTATTCGCTGCCCGACGCGGTGCTGCTCGTGAAGCAGGCCGCCGGTCGCCTCATCCGCTCCTCCACCGACGTCGGCATCCTCATCCTCGCGGACAGCCGGCTCATGACTCGCAGCTACGGCCCGTCCGTCGTGCGCGCGATGCCGAGCGAATCGGTTGCCCTCGTCTCCTCGAAGTCGATCGCCCGCTTCATCGAGAGCTGGCGCCGCGGCCGCGGCCGCTAGGAAATACCAAGCTCACCCGCTAGGGAAGCGTGGCGAGCAGGCGCTGGACCTGCGCCTTCACCTCGGGGTCGTCGCTCGTGCAGGCGCCTCCGCAGGAGACGATGAGGCGCGCGAGGTAGGGCGAGCCGTCGAAGAGGCACGCGTCCACGGCGATGCCTCCCTGCCCGATGCGGCGGCGCTCGCGGGAGGTGAGCGCGCTGCGCGGGACGGGGCGCGTCCACATCCAGTCCTCGTAGTCCTCGAAGAGCCGCCGGTCGGTGAAGTAGAGCCGCGCCCAGCGGTTGCCCGCATCCCACGGAAGCGCCTTGAGCTCGTCGTGGTGCTCGGTGAGCGGGAAGCTCTCGAGATCGGCCATGCGGCGCACGCGAAACGAGCGCCGGCAGGCGAGGAGGTCGTCCTCGCCGGGCTCCTCGCCGAGCTCGGCGCGCGCTTCCTCGAGATCCGAGAGGGCGTCGAGGTCGAGCGCCTGGAGCACGTACTCGCCTGCGTGGAAGCCGAGCGAGAGGGGCTCGACGCGGCGCTCCGAGCTCGCGCGCTGGCCCTCGTAGGAGAAGGCGAGTCCTTGATGGCAGGCGATGGCGTCGAGGCACGCCGCGAGCTGGCGGGGGAGGGGCGCATCCGCGCTCGGGGAGGCTCCCGCGGCTCGCTCGTGCGCGTAGCCCGCGGGGTAGAGGGCGCGCGTGAGCGCGGGGCGGATGCCGTCGAAGTCCTCGTCGCCGAGATCGAGGGCGTCGAGCACCTCGTCCACCGCCTGCGCCTGCGCGGTGGTGAGACGAAGCGCGGCGGGCGACGTGGTGCTTTGCGCGCGCATGAGCTCGCCGTCGCTCGATTCGATCAGCGGGAGCACGACGCTTCCCGCCTCCTCGCCGCCCTCGGCGCTGAGGGCCACGGAATCGATGAGCTCGCGCGCCTCGGCCTCGGAAACGCCCAGCGTATAGGCCACGCCGACGGGATGGATGGTGGCTTCGGGGTTCGAGAGCGCGTTCGCCACGGCGATGAGCGGCGCGAGGGTGCTCTCGATGGGAGGCGCGCCGGCGCCGACCCTCCGCGCGCTCATGCGAAGGCCTTTCGCGTGCGCTCGATGGTGGCGAGGTACGCGGCGCGGTAGGGCTCGGGGCCGAGCACCTCGATGCCGAGGCGGAGGGCGAAGGTCGCCGCCTTCTCGGGGCTCGCGGCCGCCGCCTCCCAGAGCTCTCCGCCGTCCGGTTCCGGCGTGCGCGTGAAGTAGCCGCCGCAGAGGAGCCGCTCGAGGGCGGCGTGCGCATCGTCGAGGCGCTCCCCTCCCACGCGAAACCGCACGCGCGTGAGGGGGAGTTCGCGCCCGATCTCGTAGGCGAAGGGTGGCGAGAAGAGCGTGTCCGCGGGCGCGGGGCTCGGCGTGAAGCCAACCCCCGTGAGCTCGGCGGATTCGAAGGCGCTGTAGTGGTAGGTCTTCAGGCGACCGTCGCCCTCGGCCTCGGTGGCCACGAGGAAGTCGTCGCCTTGGAAGAGCACGTGGCGAAGCGGTTCGAGCACGCGCTCCACGCGCACGCCGTCCTCGCGGCGATAGATCACCTTCACCTGCTGGCGGAGTGTCATCGCGTCGCGGAGCGCGCGTTCGGTGCGGGTGTCCGTGGGCGGGAGGCCGCGCGGCTCTCCCGAGAGCACGAAGTCGCGCGTGAGCTTGGCCGCGGCGAGATGCGCCTCGCGGGCGGCCTCGTGGCGGCTCGCGCCGGCGTGGGCGAGGAGGATCTGCGCGAGGTTCTCGAGCACGTCCTCGCGCCCTCTGAGCTCGTCGATCTCCGCCACGCAGGAGGGGTCGAGCCGCACGGCGCTCCTTCGCCACCGCCCACGGCGGATCTTCAGCCCCACGCCCTCGAGCTGGGCGCAGGCGCGGGTGAAGGCGGTCACGTCGGCCTCGCCGAGGGGCTCTGTGGGGGCGAGCGACGGCGTGCGGAGCTCGCGCGCGAAGCGCTCAGCGTCCACCGAGGCGCCCTTCAGCAGCGCGAAGGCGAGCGCACAGGCGCTCCTCACCGCCTCGGCGCGCGTCATCTTCTGCCGCTCCTCCGCCATCGTCTCCTCTCGTTCGCGCAGCGTGGGCATGCCCCTATTCTTACGCCGAAGTCCACGCGGCTTGGCCGTGTGGCGCGAGGGAGCGGGCGCAAGGGGGTTCGCGGGGGCCGTGCGGCACACGATGCACGAGCCTCAAGGCGCACTTGAGCACCCTCAAGGTGGACCTCTCAAGCCAAACTTGAGGTTTTCGGCGCCGCACAGGCCAAAAATCGCGCATCAGGCGACTTCACGGCGTCTTTTCGCAGCTCGCGACGCGTATCGGCAACGCGCCAATATATACTCGATCCAAATGGAGAAAGATCTCGGGCGCGCGTGCCGCGTCCGTCCATCGCCGAAACGCAGCAGAAACGCCGCGCCCTCGGGCGCATTGAAGGCGAGACCGGAGGATTTGCCCCATGGCCATGACGCGCGAGTACCTCGATATCGTTGAAAACGCCATCGATATCGCTCCCGTGGGAAGCCAGGAGGAGGTGCAGGCGGCCGAGTTCATGCTCGACGCCTTCAACGAGCACGGGCTCGAGACGGAGCTCCAAGACCTTTCCGCTCCGCGCCTCGGGCGACTTTTCAAGGGCGTGGCGCTCGCGCTTTGCGTGCTCGGTGCCGTGTTCTGCGGGCTCGGTGGCTTCGGCTGGGCGGCGCTCGGCTTCCTCCTCGCGCTCGTCTTCGGCGCGTACCTCGCGAGCGACTACCTCGGCATGAACCTCTTCACCGAGATCGGCCCCGTGGCGCAATCGCAAAACGTCATCGGCATCCATCGTGGCGAGGGCGCCCGCGCCGGCCGCGGCGTGCGTCCGATCGTGGTCCTCGCGCGCTACGACACCGGCCGCGAGGAGCTGCTCGCGAAGCCCCCCTTCGCCTCCATCGGCCCGCTCGTGTGGCAAGTCGCTCCGTGGTGCGTGTGCGTCGTCGTGGTCGGCACGCTGCTCCAGCTCTTCCAGGTGATCGGCCAGCCGGGCCTCGTCGTGCTCTGGATCATCACGATCGTGGCGTCGCTTCCGCTCGCGCTCCTCGCGCTGAACGAGATCCTCTCGCCCTTCATGGGCCTCACCGACGGCGCGAACGACAACAAGGCCGCCCTCGCCGCGATGCTCGGCGTGCTCGAGGACGTCGTGCCCACGGACGAAGATCGCATCCGGGGGCGCGCCGTGCTCATGGAGCAGGCGCGTGCCATGGCCAAGGAGGAGGATGGCGACGACCTCGCGGAGTACGAGGAGTACGAGGAGGTGGGCCTCGAGCCCGTCATCGGCGTGCGCCATGGCAAGCAGGTGCTCGAGAGCATCGGCATGCTGCCCGCCACCTGCGACATCGAGTACGTGAAGCCCAAGGCCGTCGTCACCAAGAAGCGCCGCCGGGTGGAGAAGCCCGCGGTGGGGGAGCGGGCAGCGGGCAACGAGGCCGTGCTCGCGGACGATGCCGCGGCGCGTGCGCGGAGGAAGATCGCCGACGCCGAGGCCGAGATCGCGAACGAGGCGCTCGATGCCGAGGCGGCCTCCGAGGTCGCGGTGGCCGAGGCCGTGGGCGAGGAGTGGGACGAGGACGAGATCGGCACGGGCGTGTCCAAGCGTCGCGCGCTCCTCTTCGACCTTCCCGATCCCACGATCGAAGAGCTCGACCCGCTCGACCCGAGCAATCCCTCCATGGCGAGCACGACGTCGGTGATGCTGGAAGAGGACGCGTTCGCCGAGCCGCGCATCGACGCCGGAGACGCGGTCGCGAGCGCCATGGAAGACGTGGATGGCGGCCGTGGCCTCTTCGCGCGCCTCGGCAATCGCGATTCGCGCCGTGGACGCGGGCGCCGTGGACGCGGGCGCGCCGAGGAGGAGATCGACGACGGGTTCGAGGACGGCCCCGACGACAACTGGATGGGCGGCGCCACGCGCTCGTCCGACATCCGCGAGCGCCTGCGCCTCGCGACCGACGATCTCGCGGAGGACCTCGAGGCGGAGCGGGAGGCCGACGTCACGAGCGAGGAGGAGGCCCTCGCCTCGCTCGACCACGATCAAGCGGAAGACGAGGAGCCCGTCCCCGAGGACCTCGAGGTCATCGGCGCGCCGGCCGACGACAAGCTCCGCCAGGCCGTGCTCGACATGGGCGACGTGAACCTCGTGGCGCACGACATCTGGTTCGTGTGCGTGGGCGCGTCGTCGCTTCGCCACATGGGCACGCAGGCCTTCGTGCAGGCGCACCGCAGGGAGCTCCGCGGCTGCTTCGTGATCAACCTCGACTCCGTGGGCGCGGGCGCGCTCACGCTCCTCACCTCCGAGGGCTACGGCGACACGCGCCGCGGCGATCGCAAGATCTCCAAGCTCTTCGACACCGCCGCCAAGGCGCTTCGCATCCCCGTGAGCATGAACGCGCACGACTGGGAGGACACCGACGTCACGCCGGCGCTTCGCCGCTCGATGCGCGGCATCACGCTCATGGGCACCGAGGATGGCAAGATCCGCGCCCTCGCCAACACGCCGGACGACGTCTTCGAGAACGTGCACGCCTCGCAGGTGGTCCAGGCCGCCGAGCTCGTGAGCGAGGTCATCCGCCGGGCCTAGCCCCCGCATTTCACACGAGACGCATCCGCTCGGCCCCTTCGCGTGAGGGGGCCGAGCGGATGCTTTTGACGTAAAGGTCGAGAGAGCCCCTCGAGCTAGACCCCGAGGCCCTTCTCCTCCAGGTACGCGATGATCGGGTTGTCGCCGATGATGACGCGACCATCGTCGTCGAGGCAGGGCACGTAGCCGTCGCCGCCTTCGACGCGCTCAAGCTGGCGCGCCGCGTCGTCGGACGCCGTCACGTCGTAGAAGGTGAAGAACTCGCTCGCGTCGTTTTCGCGAATCCACCCGATCACCCGATGGCAATGCGGGCACGAGGGCATGTAGTAGAGATCCATGGTCGTCCCTTCCGCACCGCAGCCTCAGTAGATGGTCGCGAGGTACTTGATGATGTCATCCGATTCGTAGAGCGGCTCGTCGTTGATGAAGAGGCAGGGCACCTGGTGCTTGCCGCCCTCCTGGATGAGACGATCCTTGTGCTTGGGCTCGGAGACGATGTCGAAGAGCGTCACGTCCTCCACGTCGTGGTCCTTCATCCACCGAAGGACCTTCTGGCAGTAGGGGCAGGTGGGCATGTAGAAAAGTTCGAGGTGGGGGTGTTTCTCGGCCATGGTGGCTCCTTTGCTTGCGCGCTGATTCACACAGGCTATTCGTACCCCACCTTTCCGTCGCGTGTCCCCTTCCCCTGCTCGCGCCTCGCTTGGCATCCAGCCTGGCGTGGCGAAGGCCCCGTGCGGGTCCGCGAAGCTACCTCACGAAGACCACCACCGATCGGTCGTTTGCGGGGTGGACGCCGTTGGTGCAGGTGATGAGAACGAGGGCATCGCGTGCCTCGCTCGCGAGGGCCTCGGCGTCGCCCACCTTCGCGCTCGCCTTCGCCAAGAGCAACCCGAGCCACGCGGGCACCTCCTCGCTCGAGAGGTCGAACGAGAGGAGGCCGGCGTCGGTGCTCGCCACCTTGAGCGCGCAGAGCGGCGCGAAGCGCTCGCTGCGCATGCCCGGCACGGCCCATGTGGCCTCTCCGAGCTCGGAGAACGCGCCCTCCTGCCACGCGTCGGCCAAGGGGCTCAGGCGCTCGGAGGAGCCCCAGCCGAGGTTGTGGCCGTAGAGGATGCGCACTGGCTCGGTGGCGGAGGAGCGCGCGTCAAGGTAGGGCAGGCCGGTCGCGTCGGTGTAGCCCCAGGCGTTGTGGTTCAAGTAGTAGTTCGGCGCGTTGCTCGTGGCTTGCATCACCGGACTGGACACGGCCGTGCCCTCCACGACCACCCAGGCGGCCACGCCCGGGTAGAGCCCCTGGGCGCGCTCCCAGCTCTGTCGCGCGCGTTCGCTTGCGGCGGCTACGCTCCTTGCGTTGGCGCCTGCGGCATCGCTCGCATTCGCGATGCGCTGCGCGCCGTGCTGGGCGCCGGGCGTGGTGGCGTCGCCGCTCGCCGATTCGGAGAACGCGTCGTCCACCTCCAAGAGCGCTGCCACGGGAGCCGCGGAGACCTCGTCCGCGTGCCGCGCCTCGGAACAGCCCCAGAGCACCGCGGCGCCGCCGAAGCACGCGATGGCCAAGAGCCCGAAGAGGCGGGTGGCCCAGGTGGCCTTTCGTCGAGGCCTCACCACACATCGCCCTTGGATCCGCCGAGCTTCTTGGGCTTGCGAAACGTGAGCACCGCCCATGCGACGGCGAGCATCACGCCGAGGCCGAAGATGAGGAGGATGAAGGGGAAGGTGCCGGTCTGCGGGTAGCGTTCGCTGGCGGAGTTGGCCGAGCCCGACGAGCCGTTCGAGCTGGACGAGCCCGTCGCGCCGCTCGTTCCGGAAACGCCTGTGGTGGTTGCGCCATTCGCGTCCTTGGCGCCGGTGCCCGTGCTGGTGCCCATGCCTGTGCCCGTGCCGGTGGTGCCGGAGCCGTCCTCGCCCGAGACGCCCTCGGGCGCGGTTTGCGTGCCGCTACTCGTGCCGCCGGTGCCGCCAGCGCCGCCAGCGCCGCCGGAGCCAGTACCGTTCATGCCACCGCCGCTCGTACCGGTGCCCGTGCTCGTTCCCGAGCCGCCGGTGCCCGTGCTCGTTCCCGAGCCGCCGGTCGAGCTTCCGGAGCCCCCGACGCCCTCGAGGTTCCCGGTCCCCCCAGTGCCGCCGACGCCCTCGAGGCTCCCGGTACCCCCGGTGCCGCCCAGATCCTCGAGGCTCCCGGTACCCTCGGTGGTGCCGCCGCTGCCGCCGGAACCTCCCGCATTCCCACCGCCGCCGAGGTCTTCCGGCGTCACGTCCGCGAGCAGCACCGGCGCCGGGGAAGCGGTGAGGGAACGAGGCTTCGCCTCCGCGATCGACATCATCCCGAGCGCTGCCACAAAGCACACGAGGGCGAAGGCCAACGCGAGCCATTCCTCGTGAGTGAGTCGAATGCGCAGCTGTTCGATGTGTTTCATAAGGCCTCCCGGTCCCGGCGCCTGCGTGCCGCACGCGTGGTATGGACCGCACTGCACGGGTGGGCGCTCGCGTCCTGGGCGGCATCGCGTACCACGAGCGAAGCTGCATCGGCCCTCTGCGCACCCCGTGGCCGTGCGGGGAAGCACAGGATTGCAGGCGGACCTTGCAGTGATCTGTCACGGGGCCAGCCGGGGGCCCACGTCGAGCTGTCAGGGGGCCGACCACGATCCATCAAACCCAGCGTCAGCGCCCCGCGCGCGGAGCGCACACCGCCTCCACACGCATCAAAGAAAAATGAGCACGAGGGCCGCTGTGATAAACTCTCCACACATCGTGCGGGCATCGCCAAGTGGTAAGGCAACGGCTTCCCAAGCCGTCATCCGCGGGTTCGAATCCCGTTGCCCGCTCCAAGCCCAAAAAAGGCCAGCTCCCGCTGGCCTTTCTCGTTTTCTCCGCCCGGCGTTTCCAGCTAGATGTCGAAGATGGCGCCGATGGCTTCGAGCACCTGGCTCATCGTGGTGGCGTCCAGGCGCACCCCAAGCGGCTCCACATCGCGAAGCGGATTCGCGAGGTCGACGCCACACACTTTGCCAAGACAAAAGAACCGTCCCTTTCGTCTTGCGGGTGGCTTGGCCGTGCGAGGCCGTGAGGGGAGTAGTGGGGAGTGCGTGAGGGGGTCGCCGGCGGGGCCGATGGGCGCGCACGCTTGCTAGAATCGCCTGCGCACGCCACAGACGACACGACCGCCATCCGCGCGGATGCCCGGGGCCGCCCGCAGGACGCCTGCGCACGCCGCGCGACGAGGAGGACACGCACATGGCCGAGCCCATGACCTACGACGAGTACAAAGTGACGCTCCGCGGCCTCGAGCCGAGGCTCTACCGCTACGCGAACCTGCTGGTTTCCGAGGGCGTCGCGCTCCAGTCCGGCCAAGAGCTCGTCATCCAAGCGCCCGTGGAGGCCGCCGCCTTCGCGCGCCTCGCCGCCCGCGCGGGCTATGACGCCGGTGCCAAGCACGTGACCGTCATCTGGCTCGACGACGAGCTCTCCCGCCTCGACTACGACCGCGTGGCCACGGACTTGTTCGAGCACGTGCCCGCGTGGAAGCGCGAGCAGATGAACGGCCTCGCCGCCGACGGCGCCGCGTTCCTGCTGCTCGACGGCACCGACCCCGACGCCCTCACCGGCGCGGACCCGAAGAAGATCCAGATCGCCCGCCGCGCGCGCAACACGCAGTGCGACGTCTGGCGCCACGGCATGGACTTCGGCGAGAACGCCTGGAGCATCGGCGGCGTGCCGACCGCGAAGTGGGCGCGCAAGGTGTTCCCCGGCCTGCGCACGTTCGACGCGATCATCCGCCTCTGGGAGACGATCCTCGACTGCTCGCGCGTCTCGCGCGACCCCGTGAGCGACTGGGAGACGCACGTGGCCATGCTCGCGAAGAACCAGCGTCGCCTGAACGACTGGCACTTCGACCGCCTGCACTACACGAGCTCAAACGGCACGGACCTCACGATCGGCCTGCCGGCAAGGCACCTCTGGGGCTCCGGCTCCATGACCACCACCGCCGGCGTGCGCTTCGCGCCGAACATCCCCTCCGAGGAGGTCTACACCACGCCCGATCGCAAGCGCGCCGAGGGCATCGTCTACTCGGCGCTGCCGCTCTCGCACGGCGGCGCGATGATCCGCGACTTCTGGCTCGTCTTCGAGAACGGCGAGGTCACGGACTTCGACGCGGCCGAGGGCGCGGACGTGCTCGAGTCCATCGTGGAGACCGACGACGGCGCGCGCAGGCTCGGCGAGGTGGCGCTCATCTCGAAGAATACGCCCATCCGCCAGAGCGGCCTCATCTTCTACAACACGCTCTACGACGAGAACGCGAGCTGCCACCTCGCGCTCGGCATGGGCTTCCCTGATTGCTACGAGGGCGGCGACGAGATGAGCGAGGCCGAGCTCGAGGTCGCCGGCGTGAACCGCTCCGCCACGCACGTGGACTTCATGATCGGCGCCGAGGACCTGAACATCACCGGCGTCACCCCCGACGGCGAGGAAATCGAGGTCTTCACCTCCGGCCAATGGGCCTGGGAGTAGAATCCTCGCCACAAGGGCCCTTAGCTCAGTTGGCAGAGCAGCGGACTTTTAATCCGAAGGTCGTGGGTTCGACCCCCACAGGGCCCACCAGATAACAAAGAGGAGGGCCCAGCGAAGTTGGGCCCTCCTCTTCTTTCTTTCGGAAGGCTCCGTGGGGGTCGAACCCGAGAGGCTGAACAGTCCAGTGGACTGTTCAGAGCGCAATGCTGCAAGCTGGTTCTACATGCTGGATGCTGCGGACAAGCTCAGTGACCTCAGGGTTCCTCCCGGCAATCATCTCGAGGCGCTCAAGGGGGATAGAAAGGGGCAGTACCGCATTCGAATAAATGACCAATTCCGCCTCTGCTTCGCTTGGAGGGATAACGGAGCCGAAGAGGCGGAGATCGTCGACTATCACCATGGGAATTAGGGTGTCGTATCGCGTCCGATCAGGCGGCGTTGGAAGGTAGGTGGGGATCGTGAGCAAGGAGCGGAGCGCCAAGAGTCAGGGGCACCCGGTACGCGAAATGAGTCGCGAGGCGCAGAACGGGACAGGTGAGGTCTCCATGCGAACTGAGGCGAATACCTCTGCCGGAAAGTTTCTCGATCCCGTCACGCCAGGAGAAATCCTCCTCGAGGAATTCATGGAGCCGTTGGGTCTGACGAAGTACCGCTTGGCCAAGGAGATCCATGTGCCCCAGACCCGCATCGGCGAGATCATCGCCGGCAAGAGGCGCATCACTGCGGACACTGATCTTCGGCTGTGCCGCTACTTCGGCCTCTCCGAGGGCTATTGGCAGCGCCTGCAGGTGCTCTACGACACCCGCATCGCCAGCCGAAAGATCGAGAAAGAGCTTGAGGCAATCAAGCCGAATCCATCGACGACGCTGATTGAAGCCGTTGCCTAGCGAGCGACATTGCTTCGCCAATAGGGCTACGGCATGTGGGACCACGCGGTGGACCACCTCAAGGTCGCCGTTGCCAGACACAATGCCAACGGGATCGTCGTAGCCCCGACACTCGCCGTGTCTCGTGAGCTCCAGTCCGATGCCGCATGCGCAATAAGAGCGCAATAAGGGCGCAATAAGAAACGGCGTACGCGCTTTGAGAAACCGCAGGTAGACGAAGTGCCACTTTGGCGCGAGGCGGGCAAATGAACTTTACGCGCAATAAGGGCGGGGCGCGGGGCGTTGGGCGGGCGCTGTGAGCTCGAGGTCGTGTTTCGGCGATGCATGTTGATGCCCGATGCCCCGTGCCAGCACGTCCGTCGTCTCCGTTTGGCGGGTAGGCGCGCAATTTCTCCTTGAAATTCCCCGGGCCACCCGTTAGCATCGCAGCCACGAACGCGACCTTTGCTAGGGGGGAAGCGAACGTACATGGTGCTTGCTAGGGGCATCATGGCCATGGCGCACGCAGCTAACGTGGCTGGGTGGCCGGGCCAGTGGATTCGGCTCGAAACCGCATCGGTTCCGGCCGGTTTTTTGCTGCCGCGACTTCGTGCGCGCGACATCTCCCCCGCTCAGGGCACCCACCAACCCACTACATCTCGTCGTTCGACGCAGGCGCGTCGTGCCTTCGGTACGCGCCCTGCGTTCAACTCGTTCATTCCCCACAGGCCTCGCGGCCCGGGTGTCCGCCTATCCGCGAAAGGGGGTGTGCGGGCGCGCGGAGACCCATGGACGCGAGTTCTCGAATGAATTCGTTTTGTGCACATCCATAGACATGGCCACCTCTGCTAGGTGGGTGGTCAAAACGCTCGACCGAAAGGAACCTGTCTATGAGTTCCACAAAGTCCTATAGGAAAGTAGGGGCGGGAGTGCTCGCAGCACTGCTCGCCCTCTTCGCGGCCGTCGTGGTCGCGACGCCGGCCAAGGCGGCGGACCTCGGCGGTACTAGTGACATCGCCACGGCGACGCAGCTCAAGAACGCCCTCGCCACGAAGGCGGCCAACCCGAACAGCGTCGCGCTCTCTTCCGACAGCACCACCGTCACGCTCGGCTCCGACATCAACGCCGCGGGCGACACCCTGAACTTCAAACTCACGGCGAACACCACCCTCGACCTCAACGGCTACACGCTCTACGTCGGCAACGTAATAGTCGCGCAGGGTGAGGGCGCGGGTAACGATCCCTCCCTCACCATCCAGGACTCCGGCACCGGCGGCACGCTCGAGCAGAGCGGCAGCACGAACTCAGCGGGTGCCGATGAAAACGGTAGTCCCCAAACGGGGAGCTGCGGCTTCATCACCATTGGTGGTACTGGTACGACCGCCTCAACGAACGGTGCGCTCGTTCTCAATTCCGGCACCATTACTGGTACGGCTGAGTGGCAGGGTGCCGGTAATGACAACCCCTGGAACGTCGGCGTGCTCGTGAACGGTGCAAGTGCAACAAAGTCCACCTTCACCATGAATGGCGGCACGGTCTCCGTGAAGCAGGGCGCGAGCGCCGAGACCGCGATCTACAACCGTGTGGGCACTGTGTCCCTCACGAACGGCACCGTAATCGGTGGTGGCCCTAACGAGAACCCGAACCCTGCTGAGGGCGTAAAGCCCATCGCGAACCTCGGCGCTATCCTCAATGGAAACGGTACGGACGGGGGCTCAAGCTCGTTCACCATGAGTGGCGGCGAAATCGACGGCACCCTCGCCACGTTCTCCGGAAAGGTCACCGTCAGCGGCGGCACCATCACTTCTGACGGGTTCGCAATCGCCACAAACGGAAGCATCGGGACGAAGTCCACTATCGAGATCTCGGGTGGCACCATCACCGGCGGCGCGGATACGGCAGCGATCTATCTCCCGAGCAGCAAAGATATGTCCGGCAAGGATGCCGCGAACAGCCTCACCATCACTGGTGGCTCGATAACCGGCGGAGCAGGCGTTCTCTCGCTTGGCTCTGCAGTCTCCGTGACCGGTGGCACGATAACCGCCACGGCCACCGAGCCAATCGGGGGCGGCGACGCGACCGAAGACGGGGAACCGGTCATGTATCCTCCTTCGGCGGTTGTGGTGAGCAACCAGACCTCTGGCAATACTGGGTATAACGCGCCCTCCAAGGACAATCCCGTCTCCCTCGGGGACGCCACCTACGTGGCCGCCGAGGGCAAGCCTGCGGTTGCGTATACGACCAAGACTTATGAGAACAGCTCCGACCTCGAGACTAGCTCTGAGACGATCAATGATGCCCTCGTAATCAACGGCGGAAGCTTCTCCGAGCCGGTCGAGAACGCCTACCTGAGCACTTCTCTCCAGAGTGGCGCCATGCTCGACGCGAACAGCGGCGAGGCGCCGTTCTCCTACTATCCCTCCAAGAGCGCGGCTGAGATTGCGGCTGGCAAGATCCCCGGCTCCACGGTCGTCCCGCTCGCCGAGGTCAGCGTCGTGAGCTTCGGCTACGCGGCCACCGACTGCGATGCCGCCATCAAGGCGGCCGTCGATGCGGTCTACCCCGACAACAAGCTCGACCTCAGCGGCGACAAGAGCGCGGGTGTCGCGGCCATGTGGGCCGTCGTGAAGGGCGCTCCGAACACGACCTATACCATCACCTTCCAGGACCCCTCCACCCCCGGCGGCACGACCCCGAGCCAGACCGTGGCCACGGGGAGCTTCCCCACGGGCCAGAGCGGCTACGGCATCGCATACTTCTCGTTCGTGAACGCCAATCAGGTCGAAAACGTCTCCATCGTCCCCGGCACCTGGCAGGCGACCGCGAGCGCCACGATCAACGGCAAGGCTGTCTCTGGCAGCGCCAAGCTCAACCTCGCCGCGCTGAACTACGTGCTCGAGACCGGTAGTCCCTCTGTCAGCGGCACCTGGACGGCCGCGCAGGCCCCCGAGGGCTCCCTCGTTAAGCCTACGGACGGCAAGGACGCTTGGAGCCTCGCGAGCAAGTCCGAGGATCCCGTGAGCGCGGTCACCCTCTTCTACACCTCCGGCACCGAGGCCACGCTCGTCGACACCGCTCCGACCCCGGACGCAAACGACGAAGCCGTCTTCACCGGCTGGTACACGAGCGGTCCCAACACCGCCGGCACCGCCCCCGCGGCCCCCTTCACGCCCGCCAATGGGACCCTTGCCCTCGAGAGGGCCCAGAACTACTACGTGAGCGCCTGCTACGTGGGCGCCGAGCTCACCGTGAGCCCGGCCGCAGGCAGCGTGACCCCGACCCCGACCGTCGTGGCCGGCCAGCCCCTCACCTACGAGCTCACGCTCGCCCAGGCCGCGAGCGCCAAGCCGACCCTCTCTGGCGTCACCGTCGATGCGGCCGCCTTCAACACCGCCGCCGTCGGGGCCCTGAAGGCCGCCACGGTGACCTACACCGCCACTGGCTCTAGCGCCACCGACGCCTTCGGAACTGGCAAGTCCAGCGCCACGGTGGAGCCCACGAGCGTGACCACCCCCGAGGTGACCGACGAGGGCGTGACCGCCACGATCACGGTCAACACGCCCGTCCCCGCGTTCAGCAAGACCCTCACGAGCGTCCCCGCCAACGTCTCCGTGGCGGCCGGTGCTTCTGCAAACGCCCAGGCAGTGAACCTCACCCAGGGCGTGAACGTCATCATCTCCCCCGCCGACGGCGGCACGGTCTCGCA
>CANQNP010000025.1 GCA_947625235.1 uncultured Atopobiaceae bacterium
TTGGCGAGCGCGAAGGGGAGCGCGAAGCCCGCGCCCGAGGCGGTGACGAGGTTGTCGTCGAAGTAGACGCCGTGCGTGGCGGGGAGCACGCCCTCGGGGAAGTCCGCCTCGAAGCCCGGGTAGACGGTGGCCACGCGGTCCTTCAAGAGGCCCCACTTCGCGAGGAGCGAGGGGGCGGCGCAGATGGCGGAGACCTTGAGGCCCGCGGCCATGCGGTTTTCCACGTCGCGCTTGAGCTCGTCGCACTCGCCGAGGTTCGTGGTGCCGGGCATGCCGCCGGGGAGCACGAGGAGGTCGAAGGTGCCGAGGTCCACCTCGCCCACCTTGGCGTCGGCGATGACGCTCACCTTGTGGGAGCTCGTGACGGTTTGCTCGTCCATCACGGAGACGGTGAGCACCTCCACGCCCGCGCGGCGCAGGCAATCGACGGTGGTGAGCGCTTCGATGTCCTCGAAGCCATCAGCGAGCATGACGGCACAGGTCTTGGCCATGGGAATTCTCCTTTCCGCGTGAATGCGTCCACTATAGGGCGCCGCGCGTGCGCGGCGCCCGGCGTTTAGGGCACCTATCATGGGAAGTCGCTCGAAGGGGAGGAGAGCCATGATCAAAGCCGCGTTCTTCGATTTCGACGGTACCCTCGTGGGAACCGACTACTCGGGGCTCTCCGCGTCCACGCGCGCGGCGCTCGCGGGGCTTCGCGCCCGCGGCGTCTCGCTCTGGCTCTCCACGGGGCGCCCTTTCTACGAGGTGCCCCGCTACGTGACGGGCGAGATCGAGGGCGTGGGGAAGCTCGACGGCTACCTCTGCAACTCCGGCTCGTGGTGCGTGGACGACTCGGGCGTCTTCCACTCCGCGACGCTCGAGCCCGAGGATGTGGAGACGATCGCCGCCGCGGTGGGGCGCGGCGAGTTCGACGTCGTGGTGCTCATGCCCGACCACGAGCTCGCGAGCGGCCACTCGTGGCGCATTCGCGAGCTCGAGAGGCTCGTGGACCTCGAGTACCCCGAGGGGCCGATCAAAGACGTGATCGGAGAGCCGGTGCTCCAGATGTGCGCCTTCGTGGACAGAGGCATGGACGAGGAGATCGAGGCCATGTGCGAGCACGTGGTCTGCTATCGCTGGAGCGAGCTCTTCTGCGACGTCGTGCCGGACACCTCCGGCAAGGACAAGGGCGTGCTCGCCACGCTCGATCACCTCTCGATTTCGCCCGCCTGCGCCATTGCCTTCGGCGATGGCGGAAACGACGTGCCGATGATGCGCGTCTGCGGGGAATCAGTGGCCATGGGAAACGGCACGCCCGAGGCGAAGGCCGCCGCCACCTTCGTGGCCGACACCGCGGACGACGACGGCATCTACAAGGCCTGCGTGGCACTCGGGCTCATCGACGACACGCTCGGCCTCTGCTGAAGGTGAGGAACAATGCGCGGGGAAGCGACTCTTGGCTGGGGCGCCTTCTGGACGATAGCCGCGGTCTACCTCCTCATGATCGTCGCCGCGTGGTGCTCGCGCGACGCGGGGCTCGCCGCAATCGCCGCGTTCCTCATCGCCTGCCAGGCCTTCGGGCTCCAGTAGCCAAAGCCAGCGAGGCTTTGCCGCCGCCTGGCGCCTTGGCGTAGAGTTCGGGCGTTTGCGAACGTCCGATGGGGGAGCGTGCGTGGAACCGAATACGACTGCATCCACAATCAAGGCCGCGTTCTTCGACGTCGACGGGACGCTCATCCCGTTTCGGCGCGTGAACGGAGAACGCTCCATGCCCGCCTCCACGCAGGCGGCGCTCCTCGCGCTTCGCGAGAGGGGGATCCCGCTTTTGCTCTGCACGGGGCGTTTCATCGAGATGGCGCGCGACTGCGAGGAGTACGTGCCGATCGACGGCTACGTGACGCTGAACGGCCAGTGGTGCACGCTCGGCAACGAGGTCGTGCGCGCCGTGGCGCTCGACCCCGTGGAGGCCAAGCGGCTCTTTCGGCACTACCTCGACGGCGAGGTGGCGGGCTTCATCATGTACGACGACGAGGCCGTCTTCACGGGCTCGCCCGAGCGCGTGGCGGAGATCGACGAGAAGTGGCGGATGCGGTGGTATAAGCCGCTCTCGCCCGACATGGCGAAGAGGCCCATCTACCAATTCGTGGTGCAGACGCCGAAGGCGGGCCCCGTGGACGTGCTCGCGGACTGCCCGCACCTCGTGGCCACGCGCTGGGACCCCGAATCCGAGGACATCATCTCGGTGGGCTCGGGCAAGGTCACGGGAATGGAGGCGCTGCTCGATCGCCTCGGCCTCACGTTCGGCGAGGTCATCGCCTTTGGCGACGGCGACAACGACCTCGAGATGATCGGCGCCGCGGGGGTGAGCGTGGCGATGGGAAACGCGACGCCCGAGGTGAAGGAGGCCGCCACCTACGTGACGGATTCCGACGAGGAAAACGGCGTCTGGAACGCCCTCTGCCGCCTCGGCCTCATCGACGGCGAGGTGCTCGGCCCACACGAGACGCTGCCGCGCAGCTAGCGGCTACGCGCGCTCTACCTCGGCCTTCGCCTCCGCTTCGGCCTCCACCTCATCGTATTCCGCGGTCTCGGTGTCCGGCACGCCCACGCGCTGGCCGATGACAGCGGCGATCGTCGCCTGGTAGAGGATGCCCGAGAGGATGGCGAGGTTCGCGCCCTCCGGGAGGTAGGCCGTGGCGATCGTGGAGGCCGAGGACAGGTTCTTCATGCCGAGCGCGAGGCTCATGGCCACCTTGTCCTTCGTGTTCCTGCGCATGAGCGTGGCGAGGGCGAGGCCGATGAGGAAGAACGCCACGGTGACGGCGAGCATGTAGAGCACGATGAAGCCGTGCGTGAGCGTGAAGTGGCGAACGATGTCGGCGAGCGTCGACGAGTTGCACATGTTGATGAAGAGCATGAGGAAGAACGCGATCGGCGCGAGCTTCGGCGCGAGCACCTCCTCGCCCCAGCCGTGGGTCTTCTCCGTGATGGCCATGGCCACGATCGCGGGGACCACCACCATGAAGAGGAGCTGGAGCATCATCGGGACGATGTCGATGTGCACCGACGCGCCCACGAGGAACTGCAGCATGAAGGGCATGGTGAAGGGCGCGAGGAAGGACGTGAGCACCGTCCCCGTGAGGCCGAGCGAGGCGTTTCCGCCGTAGAGGCCCACCCAGATCATGCAGGTGGTGGCGATGGGCGCGGAGAAGGTGGCCACGACGCCGCTCATGATGGTGGGGTCGCTCCCGAAGAGCAGGTGCGCGCCGAGGAAGGCGATCGCGGGGTAGCAGAGCTGGCCGACGAGGAAGATCACGATGATGGCCGAGGGGCGCGTAAAGACGTCCCTCACGTCGCTCACGCGATTCGAGAGGGCGCCTTGGAAGGCCATGCAGGCGAAGAGCGCCGGCGCGATGGTGTTGAGCGGCCCGAACACCTGCGGGAGCAGGATGCCGGGAACGATCGAGACCGGCACGAGCCACGCCAAGTTCTTGCCGAGGAACTCGCCCACGGCATAGTACGCCCTGCTGAGTGCACTCAAGAAAACGACCCCCCGCACGCTGCCGGACGCCACTCAACGTCCCGCAGAACCCAAACCCCAAAGAGGATAGCCCTCTCACGCCCGCGCGGGGTGGTCGGGCGCGATGTAGCGCTCGTAGACCTCCATCATGGCGGCCTCGTCGCAGCTGCTCTCGAGCGTGTGCGGCACGATGTCGGCGATGCTCGCGGTGACGTTCGACACGGCGAGCCCGAGGCCGGCCTCGAGGAGCATCGGCAGGTCGTTCACCGAATCGCCCACGCCGATGGTCTCGGCCATCGGGATGCCGAGGCACCCTGCCACGTCGCGAAGCCCCGAGCCCTTCGAGACGCCCACGGGGTTGAACTCGAAGTAGCGCTCCGCGGAGAAGCTCGTCTGGAACTGCGCCATGAACTCCGGCATCTCGCGCTCCATCTTGTCCTTCAGCGTGTGGAGCCACGCGAAATCGCAGCTCATGTAGAGGATCTTGTAGACCGGGCCCTCGAGGTTGGCGAGGGTCGTCGTGGGGATGTCCTCGACCTCCATGCGGCCGCTGAGATAGGCCTTCTCGTTGTCGTTCATGTTGATCGTGTAGGTGTGGTCAAGCGTGTAGATGTGCTCGTGGAGGCCGAGCTCTCGGCCGTAGTCGAAGAGCTCCTGCGCCTGCTTTTGCGTGAGGGTGTGGCTCGCGAGCGCGCGCCCGTCGTTTGCGCAGACGTAGCCGCCGTTGAAGGTGATCGTGTACTCGTCGGGGTTGCCGCGCGTGCCGAGGGCCTCGAGCGTGCCCTGCACGGAGTAGTAGGGGCGCCCCGTGGCGACGACGAACTTCACGCCGTCCTCGCGCATGAGGCGCACGGCCTCGTAGTTTGCCGGCCGGACTGTGTGGTCGTGGCCGATGAAGGTCTCGTCCATGTCGCTGGCGACGATGCGATACATGCTTCCTCCGGGGGTGCAACGTGCGGCTTTTCGGCGTCGAGGATATCGCAAGGGCCCCACGACAATTCGCGAAGCCGTGGCTATTCGCCCGCGGCCCCCGGGAGGCCAAAGGCGCCCTTCGCCTTCGCGCACGCGTCGCCGATGGCGGCGGAGAGGGCTTGCACGGCGAGGAGGCCGACCACGTCCTGCTCCGCGCCCACCCGCCCCGAGGCGAGGCAGAAGATCGTATCGCCATCCATCGAGGTGTGGGTGGGGACGATCGTGGTGGCGTAGGCGTCGGAGCCCATCTGCGCCACGCGCAGTGCCTGCGGCTTCGTGAGCGTGGCGTTCGTGATGATGCAGGAGATCGTGGTGTTTGCCCGTGGCGTGAGGTCCGCGGCGGCGCTCGCCATGGCGCCGAGGGCGGCGTCGAGCGGCAGGGGAGTGGCCACTGCGGGATCGGGTCGCGCGCCGGCGACGACGGCGCCACCCGGCGCGATGACGTCGCCCACGGCGTTCACCGCGCAGACGGCACCCACGAAGAGCGGGCCCGCTTCGATGACGGCCGTGCCGAGGCCGCTCTTCATCGAGCGCTCGGGGCCGAGGAACTTGCCCACGGTGCAGCCGGTGCCCGCGCCCACGTTGCCCGTGGGAAGCGGGGTCTCGGGGTCGGCGTCGAGCGCGTCTGCCACGGCGGCGGCTCCCTCGGCAAGCCCGGGGCGCGTGAGCGCATCGCCCACGGTGAGGTCGAAGACGCAGGCGGCGCTCACGATGGGCACGCGGCAGACGCCCATGTCGAGGCCGATGCCGCGCCGCTCGAGCTCCTCGGCCGCGCCCGAGGCGGCGGTGAGCCCGAAGGCGGAGCCGCCGGAGAGCACGACGGCGTGCACGCTTTGCACCGTCTCCTCGGGGCGGAGGAGGTCCGTCTCGCGCGTGGCCGGCGCGCCTCCGCGCACGTCCACCGCCCCCACGGCGCCCTCGGGGCACACGATGGCGGTGCAGCCGGTGCCCGCCTCCTCGAGCGTGGCGTGGCCAATGAAAAAGCCGGGGATCTGCCGCACGTCTGCCATGGTTCCTCCTCCAATGGGGCGCTCTCTTTCGCATACGTACCTTATCCCATATGCATCTTGTTCGTTACGTTCCGATTTTCCGAGGCGCAGCGTCCCTATGCGATACTCTTCGTGAGCCTCGGCGTCGCGTGGGCGCAGCGAGGCGGTATGTGAAAGGAGCTCCCATGGGTGAAAGCACGCTAAAGCCCGGCTACGTCCCCCCGACCGACGGAGATCGCTACATCCCGCTTGCGCAGCGCTCGGGAAACGAATCGATCGTCTACTTCACGCGCGACCTCTCCGCGGCCGGCCTGAAGAAGGCCTATGAGGCGGTCTCCGGCGAGATCGACGGGAAGGTCGCCGTGAAGCTCCACACCGGAGAGAAGCACGGGCCGAACATCATCCCGCACGCCTGGGTGCAGGCGCTCATGGAGGCCGACATCCCGGGCGGCACGATCGTCGAGACGAACACCTACTACGAGGGCGATCGCGACACGACCGAGAAGCACCTCGAGACGCTCAAGGTGAACGGCTGGACCTTCTGCCCCGTGGACATCATGGACGCCGAGGGCACCGCGATGCTGCCCGTGGAGAACGGCAACTTCTTCGAGGAGATGAGCGTCGGCAAGGACCTCCTCGACTACGACTCCTTCGTGGCGCTCACGCACTTCAAGGGCCACGTGAAGGGCGGCTTCGGCGGCTCCAACAAGAACATCGGCATCGGCTGCGCGGACGGAAAAGAGGGCAAGAAGTGGATCCACACGACGCCCGGCTCGGATGACATGTGGGACATCTCCAACGAAGAGCTTATGGAGCGCATGACCGAGAGCTGCAAGTCGGTGGTGTCGCACTTCGGCAAGAAGATCTGCTACGTGAACGTGATGCGCAACATGAGCGTCGACTGCGACTGCGCCGGCGTCAGCGCCACGCCCGTCGTGATGCCCAACATCGGCATCCTCTCCTCGACGGACATCCTCGCGGCCGACCAGGCCTCAGTGGACCTCGTCTACGCGCTTCCCGAGCGCTTCCCACGCGACCTCAAGGAGCGCATGGAGAGCCGCCACGGCCTGCGCCAGCTCACCTACATGAAGGAGCTCGGCATGGGCAACGATCGCTACGTGCTCATCGACCTCGACCACGACGGCGCGCGCATCACGCTCGACGAGGCGCTCGAGAGCGTGGTCCCCTGGGAGGGCTAGCCATTCAATACCTCGACAAGCGCGCCTCGCTTGGGCCTTGGCTCGAGCGGGGCGCGCTCTTTCGAGGCGCCGCTGGGAGGCAAAGGCATGTCATTTGCGGGAGAGGCGCGATCACGTTCTCGTCAAACACATCTACTCATGATATAGACAAGCTAACAAATCACTTCGGAGCAGAGGAGGCTCCCATGAAGCAGATCGTCCTCGCGTCCCACGGCAAGTTCGCAGAGGGTGCGGCCGACACCTTGAAGATGGTGCTCGGCGACATCCCCGGCCTGCACGTGATCACCTTCGAGATGGATGACGCCTCCACCATCGAGGGGCCGGCGCGCGAGCTCCTGAAGAGCATCGGCACCGTCGACGACGTCTACGTGCTCACCGACATGATGGGCTCCTCCGTGAACAGTGCCATGGTGAACCTCAAGAAGGAGTTCCCGAACATCATCGTCATCTCCGGCGTGAACTTCCCGCTCATCCTCTCCGTGGCGATGCCGATGTTCGGCGCCAAGGGCGACGCGCTCCAGGCCGTCGTCGACGAGTGCAAGAGCGGCATGATCATCTGCTAGCGCATTTCCCCTCGTTCCATCTCGAGGCCCCGCCTTCTTCGGGAGGCGGGGCTTTCCCCGTACAATGGCGAGGTACGCGACTGAGCCTTTTCGAGAGAGCACGCCATGGCAGACAACCAGCCGCTCTATCGCCAAATCTACGAGGACCTGCGCGACCGCATCGCCGACGGCACCTACCCCGTGGGCGCGAAGCTGCCCTCCGAGACCGAGCTCGTGGCGGACTACAACGTGAGCCGACTCACCGTGCGCCGCGCCATCGCCGACCTCGCGGCCGACGGCTTCCTCATCACCGAGCAGGGCCGCGGGAGCTTCGTGCGCAAGCACAAGCTCTGGGCGTCGTCTTTGCGCTCGTCGGTGACGAAGAGCTTCACGGACATCTGCATGGAGGCCGGGCTCGCCGCAGGGGCGCGCCTCGTGTCGCAGGAGATCGTGCGCGCCCCTGCGCGCTACGCCCAGGCGCTCGGCGTTTCCGAGGGATCCTTGCTCCTCTGCATCCGCCGCATCCGCTCGGCCGACGACTGGCCCATCATCGACGAGTACACGTACCTTCCCTACGAGCGCTTCGAGGGCATGCTCTCGAAGGACTTGAACGACACCTCGATCTTCCAGGCGATCGAGGAGGTGGGCGGCATGCGCCCCTTCCACGCGCACGACCAGGTGGTGAGCGCGGTGAACGCGACGCCCGACCAGGCGAAGGAGCTGAACGTCTCCGTCGGCGCGGCGCTCCTCAGAAGAAGCGTCACGTACGTGGGCGCCAACGGCAAGCCGATCTCCGTGGCGCGCTCGTATTTCGTGGGGAGCCGCTTCTCCTTCGAACTCTGATGCGGGTCCTCGCGTCTCCATGCTGCCCTCTGGGAAAAAAGGCTGGCCATCCAATGGCCAGCCCTGTATCGCGCGTGCGGTGTGGGGGGAGCGCTAGTCCTTCACGTGGGAGAGGCCGAGCTCCACGACGGCCTTCGCGTTCATGCGGCCGTAGTCCATCATCGGGATCACCACGATGTCGATGCCCTTGTCGTTGAAGGGCTCGAAGGTCGGCGCGGCGTAGCCGCACTGGGGGCCGAGGAGCACCACGTCGAACTCGTTCAGGCGCTGCATGCAGGAGCCCTCCATGAGCGGGATGAAGGTCACATCCGCGTCGATGTCGTTTTCCTTCACGTAGTCCTGCATCTTCTGCGTGAGGAGGCTCGAGGACATGCCGGCACCGCAGACCACGAGGATGTGCTTCATTCGGGGACTCCTTCCAAGGGAAACGTCATATCCTCTCCATTGTGCGCGAAAGGGCGCGCGATCGTGTGCGTGAACCGTGGGGTTCGCGCGGCGTGAGGAAGGGGCGAACCATGGCGGAGACGATGCTCCAGGAAGTGATGACGGCGCCGGGCGAGATCGAGTTCCACGAGGTGGAGGTGCCAGAGCCGGGCCCCGGGCAGGTGCTCGTGAAGATCATGAACATCGGCGTCTGCGGCTCCGACATCCACGTCTACCACGGCGAGCATCCCTTCACCTCCTATCCCGTGACGCAGGGCCACGAGGTCTCGGGCGAGGTCGTCGCGCTCGGAGAGGGCGTCGCGGACCTCGCCGTCGGCCAGAAGGTGACGATCGAGCCGCAGGTCACCTGCGGCGAGTGCCACCCCTGCACGCACGGCAAGTACAACCTCTGCGAGAACCTCAAGGTCATGGGCTTCCAGACGACGGGCACCGCCTCGCGCTACTTCGCGGTGGACGCGTCGAAGGTGACGCCGCTTCCCGAGGGCATGAGCTACGAGCACGGCGCCATGATCGAGCCGCTCGCCGTGGCGGTGCACGCGGTGCGGCAGATGGGAGAGGTCGAGGGGCTCGACGTGTGCGTGATCGGCGCCGGGCCCATCGGAAACCTCGTCGCGCAGGTGGCAAAGGGCCTCGGCGCGCGCAAGGTGCTCATCACCGACGTCTCCGACCTGCGGCTTTCCATCGCGCGCACGTGCGGCATCGACGAGGCCGTGAACACGCGCGAGAAGGACTTCGGCGAGGCGCTCCTTGGGGCCTTCGGCCCGGACAAGGCCGACGTCATCTACGACTGCGCCGGCAACAACGTCACGATGGGGCAGGCCATCGCGAACGCGCGCAAGGGCTCCGTGATCGTGCTCGTGGCGGTCTTCGCGGGCATGGCCACCGTCGACCTCGCCGTCTTGAACGACCACGAGCTCGACCTCAAGACCTCGATGATGTATCGCCATCCCGACTACGTGGAGGCCATCCGCCTCGTCGAGGAGGGGAAGGTCCACCTCGCGCCGCTCGTGTCGAAGCACTTCCCGTTCGAGCGCTACCTCGACGCCTACCGCTACATCGACGAGAACCGCGAGTCCACGATGAAGGTCATCATCGACGTGCAGGAATAGCCGCAACCGGATGCGGAGCGATCCCGCGCGTTTGCAAACATTTGAAAAAACATGCCCTTTTAGGAGGGGATCGCGCGCTAGCATCCTCCCCGGGAGAATTCGATGGGGGGATGCGACGTGTTTGAGTGGAAAGAGACGCGGATCGGCTCGCACAACATGTTCGAGGGCTATGACGCCGAGAGCTGCATCGAGGCGTGGATCGGCCTCACGCCGGAGGGCGAGGACGATCGAGCGGTGAAGTGGCACTGGGAAAGCGACGAGGATAGCGAGCGCGGCCTCGTCTACATCGACGACAAGGGCGTCGGCTGGGCCATGAACGAGGCCATGCAGCGCGTCGAGCGCAGCGCCGAGCTGGAAAGCCGCTCCTGGTCCAACCGCTGAGGATTGGCGCCTCGCAACTAAAGATCGATGCGCGTGGTTGCGTGCCGATACACCGCGCCATCGGCACGCTTTCCTATCGCCACGATCTCCATCACCTCGATGCGGCCTTCCAGTTCGCGAAAGACGATGCGAAGCCCGAGCTTGCGATGCTTGATCTTGCGACAGCCAGCGAGCGCGCCCGAGAGGGGCTGCCCTGCCTCCATGCCCCGTTCTTGGATGCGCGCGAGCCCCTTGTCCACGACGATTCGCTCGGATGCGTCGAGCCGCCGGTAGTCGTCTTTCGAATAGGCAGTCCAGCGCAGTTCATACGCCACGATTACTCCCAGCCATCTTCCTCGCTGAATTGCGTTGCCCTCGAAGCGGGGCTGCGAACCTCGTCATCCGTGTAGCGAGCGAGGGGCTCTTCTCGGAGGCGATACGCCGCCTCTTGGAGCACGAGCGCCTCTTCGAGCTCTTCCACCTGATGCACGAGATGCTCATACTGCTCGCGCGTGAGCATGACCCCGCTCACCGTGCCATGGCTCAGCACATAGACCCCGTTGCCCGATTCTTGGGAGCGCTCGAACACCGCGATGGGGGAGCGCTTGACTTCGGTGATGCTCGTGGTCGGGACATCGAGTGTGCGCATGGGTGGAACCTGCCTTCTGAATGCCTAAATTCAGATTAATTATAGCTGTAAATCAGTCTATTTAAACACTGTAAAACTATTTCTCACGCACACTCACCAAGGCCCGCGGCGAGATTCCGTAGCGTGCCTTGAAGGCGCGATAGAAGTTCGAGCTGTTGCGATAGCCGAGCATTTGGGCGATCTCCTCCACGGAGAGCGACGTTTCGCGGAGGAGCGTCTCGGCGCGCTCCATTCGCTGCTCGGAGACGAGCTCGGTGAAGGTGCGTCCGGTCTCCTTGCGGATGAGGGCGGAGAGGTAGTTCGGGTGGTAGTTGAAGTGGCGCGCTGCTTGGGCGAGGGTGGGCGCGTCGCTCTGCTCGGCCACGTAGGCGAGCACGCGCGCCGAGAGGCTTTGCTCCCTTTCGTCCTTGGAGTTCGCGCGGTAGGCGCGCGCCACCTGCATCATGAGCGCGAGCGCCATCGGCTTGAGGATCGCCTGGGTGTCGAACTTCGGCTTCGCGTACTCGATGATCATCTGGTTCAGCAGGGCGCGCACGCGTGACTCGTCCTCGCCAAAGCGCAGGTGGATGGCCTCGTCGGAGAGCTGGTTGGTCTCGGGCTTGAGGAAGAACTGCAGCATGTGGTCGTCGTAGGCGAGGGTGGGCAGGAACTCGTGGACGAAGGCCTCGCGCTGGATGAGGACGCCGACGACGATGTAGGGGTGCTCGCCCGTGGGGCGAAGGGCATAGCCGGTGTGGGGCTGGCCCACGTAGCACTCGCCTTCGCGGATGGTGATGAGGTTGTCCGGCCGAGCGGAAAGCGCCTCGTAGTCGCCTTGGCGGGCGGCATCTGGAACGCGCTCGTCGCGCTCGGCGTGATCGAGGGCGCGCGCGTGGAGCGCGAGAGCTCCGGGCAGACGGGTGCGAGCGCGGTTTCGTAAACTGCGCGTGAACGCATCATTTGAGTCCTCAAATCTGGAGCGCACATGACTGAGCTCTCTGAATCCTTTATCTCCTGGGTGCTCGAGCAGGGGCTTCCCGGCAAGGTCACGGAGCTTCGAGGCGAGGGGCCCGTGGCGTGCGCCCTCGAGATCGAGACTGGGCAGGCCAAGGGCGCCATCAACGTCTACGACCTCGGCGCCGACGCGGCGAACATCGTGGAGTTCCGCATCGTGCGGAAGGGCCACGAGGACGATCCCGCCTTCCACCTGCACTTCGAGATGCTCGACCTCGCCCGCGCGCAGGAGCTCTTCGGCGAGATGCGCGACGTGCTCGAGCGGCTCGAGCACCCGCAGCCCACGAAGGTGCTGCTCTGCTGCTCGGGCGGCCTCACGACGACGATGTTCGCCGACGAGCTCACGCGCACGGCCGAGCGCTTCCATCAGGACTACGTCTTCGAGGCGAAGGGGCTCGAGCGCGCGATCGAGGAGGCGAGTCGCACGGACGAGGGCTACGCCTGCGTGATGCTCGCGCCGCAGGTGGGCTACCTGCGCGATCGCGCCGTGAGGGCCTTCCCGGGCATCCCCGTCTTCGAGGTGCCGGCGAAGACCTTCGGCACCTACGACGCGCTCGGCGCCTTCCGCCTCGTGATGGACGCGCTCGAGCAGGAGATCGACGAGCCGGACCCGGCGGGGGAGAGGATCGCGCTCGAGCCGCTCCTCGACCTCGCGCGCGCCTCGAAGGTGCTCGTCATCCTCCTTCGGCACCTGAGCACGGGAGCGCGCCTCGAATGGCGGCTCTACGAGCATGACGCGGTCGTGAAGAGCGGACGCGTCGTCAAAGGGGCGCTTCGCTACCACGACGCGAGGGACCTCATCGCCACGCTCGCCTGCGGGGAGCTCGACGTGGCGAGCCTCGATGCGATCGGCATCGCGGTGCCCGGCATCGTGCAGGACGGGACGGCGATGCTCCCGTGGCGAAAGCTCGCGCCCTACGACCTCGCGGGCAAGATCGAGGCGCGCTTCGGCGTGCCCACCTTCGTGGAAAACGACGCGAACGCCGCCTGCGTGGGGTGCTACGTCTCGCAGGGCGATTACGAGAACGTGACGCTCCTCGTGCAGCATGCGGGCCATGTCGTGGGCGGCGCGGGCACCATCGTCGGCGGCAGGCTCGTGAAGGGCTACAAGGGCTACGCGGGCGAGATCAAGGCCATCCAGCAGCTCTACAGCCTCCCCGAGGACGTCGAATCGCGCGCGTGGAGCCCCGAGGCCATGACGCAGGTGGCGATGGCGCACATCGTGGCCGTCTCCTCGCTCGTGGCGCCCGAGGCCTGTTTCGTGGCCATGGACATGGTCCCCGACATGGAGGCGCTCAAGGTCGAGGTGGAAAAGCACATGCCCGCCGCCTTCGCCCCCACGCTCATCCACGTGGCGAACGAGCGCGAGCGCACGTTTCTCGGCATGTTCGCCCTCGCGCTCTCGGGCCTCCAAGCGAGGTAGCGGGAAGGGCGCGCCTCGGGGATTTGTCCAGCATCGGCAACATCTGCGTCATGCGATGCATCATGCGAAGAGCCCTTGCAGGATCTCCGCGAACTCCTCTACGAGCGGGTTCGTCCTGCCCTTCAGCCAGAAGGCGTAGTAGTCCCGTGACGCCTGCCGCCCGTCGGCGCCCACGAGCGGGACGCGCCTCACGACGGTGCCCGTGGCCCCGGCCTCCTCGCGCATCTCTACGGGCATGAAACCGTGGTTTCCCGCCACGAGCATGCGCCCCTCCTCGCGGGATTCGACGAAGCGGAACTCGCAGTCGAAGTTCAGGCGGTCGCGGTAATAGGTGCGCTCCACCTCCGCCATCTCGGGCGCGGCGATGAGGATGGCGCATCGGTGCTTCAGGTCCGCGACCGACACGGCGTCGCGCTTCGAGAGGGGGTCGATCTCGGAGAGCTCCACGTAGGCGTATCCCGTCGTGAGGTGCACGTTGACGAAGTCCTCCGAGAGCTCGCGGCGCCGGTCGTTGAAGAGGAGGTCCGCCTCTCCCCGCATGACCAGGTGGTAGAGCTCGTCGTGGCTGCCCGCGATGGCATTGACCTCGATGTGCGGGTGGCGCGCGGCGAAGGCGGCCACCGCCTCCTGGACCTCCCAGCCGTCGTAGCGGTTGAGGTAGCCGACGGTGAGGCTCGTGGCGTGCCCGTTGGCGATGCCTTCCACCTCGAGGCGCAGGTCGGCAAGCTCGGAGAGGATACGCGACCCCTTCTGGTAGAGGACCTGCCCGGCGGCCGTGAGGGAGAAGCCGCGGCCCCTCCGCTCGAGGAGCTCCACGCCGAGCTCGGCCTCAAGGGCCCTCACCTGCTGGGAGATGGCGGATTGCGACACGAAGCGCTCCTCGGCGGCCCGCGTGAAGCTGCCGAGTTCGCACACCGCGCAGAAGTACTCGAGTCGCTTCGGCAGCAAAGGCGTCCTCCCCTCAATTTGCATAAGTAGATCTATTGTTAATGAGTAGCAATCGGAATTGTACATTAGAGAACACAATTCTATTGTTGAGTCACAGAGGGGAGACAACCAGACACCGCGGAGGAAGGGAACCTCATGCGCTACGCCAAGCTCGGCCCCACCGACATCGAAGTCTCGAAGATCTGCCTCGGCTGCATGGGCTTCGGGGATCCCAAAGACGACTGGCTCGCCTGGACCATCGACGCCGACGCCACGCGCGAGGTCGTGAGGCACGCCATCGACCTCGGCATCAACTTCTTCGACACGGCCAACATCTACAGCCACGGCACGAGCGAGGAGTACCTCGGCCGAGCGCTCAGGGACCTCGGCATCCCGCGCGAGGACGTCGTCATCGCCACCAAGGTCTACTTCAACGAGGGCAAGCTCTCCGCCGAGGCCATCCGCCGCGAGATCGACCTCTCGCTCACGCGCCTCGGCACCGACTACGTGGACCTCTACATCATCCACCGCTTCGACTACGACCACCCCATCGAGGAGACGATGGGGGCGCTCGACGAGGTCGTCGAGAGCGGCAAGGCGAGGGCCATCGGCGCCTCCGCGATGTGGGGCTACCAGTTCGCCGACATGCAGGCCACAGCCGACGCGCACGGCTGGCACCGCTTCGTCTCGATGCAGAACCACTACAACCTGCTCTATCGCGAGGACGAGCGGGAGCTCCTGCCCCTGTGCCGGCGCATGGGCGTCGCCATCACGCCGTTCAGCCCGCTCGCCTCGGGCCACCTCACGCGCCCGACCTGGGAATCGAACTCCGTCCGCGCCACCCAGGACAAGCAGACGAAGGCCAAGTACGATGCCGCGGAGGCCATGGACATGCCCATCGTCACCCGCGTGGCCGAATTCGCGGAGAAGAAGGGCTGCAAGATGAGCCAGATTGCCCTCGCCTGGCTCTTCGCCAAGGGCGTGACGGCCCCGCTCGTCGGCGCCTCCAAGCCCCGCTACCTCGACGACGCCGTGGGATCGCTCGACGTCGAGCTCACGCCGGAGGAGGTCGCCTCCCTCGAGGAGCCCTACCACGCCCACGACATCGTCGGCTTCCACTAGGGCGCGATGGCACACTACACGTTGCATGAGCCCCTACCGCGACAAGGAAAGGAACTCCCCATGAAGAACCGCGTGCTCGGATCCAGCGGCATCGAGGTCACCCCGCTCGGCTACGGCTGCATGGGCGTCTCCCACGCCTACGGCGACGCGCTGCCCGCAGGCGAGGCCCGCGCGACCATCCGCGACGCCTTTGACGCGGGCTACCGCTTCTTCGGCACCACGCCCGTTATCACGAACACCTACGCCCCGACGACCACTTCGACCAGAACCTGAACTTCGCCAAGGGCGACTACCGCGGCGACATGCCCCAGTACACGCCCGAGGGCGTCGAGCGCGCAAGGGAGCTCGTCGAGTACCTGAACGCCCTCGCCGAGGCCAAGGGCGCCACCCCGGCCCAGATCAGCCTCGCCTGGATGCTCTCGGAGAAGCCCTACATCATCCCGATCCCGGGCTCGAGGAACCCCGAGCGCATGCGCGAGAACCTCGCCGCGGCCGACATCGTCCTCACGTCCCAGGAGGTGGCCGACATCAACGCCCAGCTGGACTCCATGGACCTCATGGTCTTCGGCGGCCACGCGGGGAAGTAGCACTCTGGACTATCGCTGCGAGTGGCGAGGCGGCCACCAACCGGTTGCTCTGGGTTGGTGGCTTCGCAACGCCGTTTCCGCCCGAGCGGCTCTACGACATCGAGGTCGTGGGTCGCCTGCGGTGGCCTCGACAAGTTCCTTGGCAGCTAGGGCCCAAGGTAGCCAATCGGCGCGACGATGACGCCGTCATCGCGACGATAGGCGTACGCGCCACCGGTAAGGACCATCAGGAAGGCTGGCCTGCGCACCCTCGGATCCAGCCGGTCCACGAGACGGAGCAGGTTGGCGGCCCCATCGTCGATCCTCGCTTCGCCGCCCAACTTGATCTCAATGCCAGCCCAGCGTCCGTTGCGAAGTTGCACGATGGCATCAGCCTCAAGGCCGTTTCGGTCGCGGAAGTGCAACACCTCTCCGCCTATGGCGTCGGCGTAGACCCTGAGGTCGCGGATGCAGAGGTTCTCGAAGAGGAACCCCATCGTCTCCAAGTCGCCGAGAAGACGCTCGGGTCCAGCGCCGAGGGCCGCGGCGGCGAGCGATGGATCCACGAAGTAACGAGTTGGGGCAGTCCGAAGCGCCGTCTTCGATCGCATCCTCGGCGACCAGGCCGTCGCGTCTTCCACTACGAAGATCCTTCGGAGGGCATTGAGGTAGGTCGAAACGGTTTGGTCGCCCACCGAGGCGCCATCGCCTGCCATGTCGGCGCTGATGGTGGGAATCTTAACTTGCTGGGCGCAATTGCGAGCAAGCGAGCGGAGCAGGGCGAGCGCGTTTCTCGGATTGCGATGCACGTTGTCGACCCGGCTGATGTCGCTCTCGATGATGGCCGTGAGATAGTCGTAGGGGATGTCCGTGGAGGGGTAGGGGGGAAGCCCCGCGTCGGAATAGATCCTATCGGCGCGCTGTCGGGCTACCGCCTCAGGCCAGCCGCCCCTGCAGATGAGCTGTGCGTAGTCGGAGATGGTGAGTTCGCAGCGCCCGAAGACAGACGACGCTCCGCCCTGATCGTGGGAGGCGTCAACGCCTTCTGAGTAGTTTTCACTACCCGATATCGCATCTCCGAAGAGGCCCGCGAGGGATAGCTCGCCGGTCGAATCCCCACTCTCGAAGAGGCTCATCGGGCGCATGGTGAGGCGCGCGATGCGTCCGGTGCCCGTGTGCATCACCGCGTCGTTCGCAGGCACGGCCGATCCCGTGAGGATGAACTGTCCGCGCTCATGACGCCGATCTACCTCGTAGCGAACCGCGTCCCAGAGCACTGGAGCCATTTGCCATTCGTCGATGAGGCGCGGCGTCTCCCCTTGGAGCAGGGCCGTCGGCTCTATTTCCGCGAGCCGTATGTTCTGGAGGTATTCGCGGGGATCCTGCATGCGAAGCACGCTCCGCGCGAGCTGTTCCGAGGTGCTGGTCTTACCACACCACTTGGCCCCGCGAACGAGCACCGCGCCCGATGCCGCGAGTCGACGCCGCAGCTGTTCGTCCGCGATCCTGGGAAGGTATTCGAAGTTCGTAACCATCGTGCCCCTTGGGATCGTGCCCTATCCATTTGATGAGCCGAGGAGATACGACAACCACTCTATCGATATTCAGCAAATTACGGTATCAATACTACCGCTTTTTGCAATATCAAGACATGACAAATGGTGCTTCGCTGCAGTTGCCACTCGAACATGCTCGTGGCCCTTGGAAGGATCGAGGCCGCTGTGCTGAGGGCGGGCCTCGCGATGCTGCTCCTCTTGGTGGCCGAGCTCTGCCTCGGGTTCGTGATGTATCTCGGGAGGCGACCTAGGCTGAAAGCGGCCCATATCGCGATAGCCATCGCGGTACTCGTCCTGCTGTTCGTGCATTTCATGGTGCGTTCGATCTAGGGGTTCGCTATGAGCCGATTGGCGCATTCGCTGTCCGAGGCGCGGGGCATCCCAGAGAGTGTCGATTACTCACGATTCCCTAGGCGATTGCAGGCGGTTCGCCATGACGATCGCGCGGAGCCCGACGCTTACCTCTCGATGCCGAGTGCGTCGACCCATTCCTCGACCTCGTCGGCGCTGGCCGTGCTCGGGAAGCGCCGGCCCTCCTGCCACTCGCCGGTGCCGCACAGCTCTGCGAGGTCCGTGGCGCTCGAGCCGATGCCCGAGGAGCCCGAGGTGCAGAAGGGATAGACGGTCTTTCCGGCGAAGTCGTTGCCCGTGACGAAGCGGTCCACCGGCCAGGCGGCGCCGCCCCACCAGATGGGGTAGCCGACGAAGACGGTCGTATAGGCGTCGAAGCCGTCCGGCGTCTCCTGCACGAGCTCCACGTCTTGCTGGGACGGGTCGTCGTGCTCGACGTTCACGCGGGACGAACCGTCGGTCCAGTCGAGCTCTTCAGCGGTGTAGGGCTTGACTGGCGTGATCTCGAAGAGGTCGGCGCCGAGGTCGGACGCGATGTCCCGAGCCACCTTCTTCGTGTTGCCCGTGGCCGAGTAGTAGGCGACGAGGATCGGGGTCGTCGGCGTGGTTTCGGAGCCGGCCGCGCTCTCGTCCGCGCCGGCGGAGGCTTCCATCTGTCAATCTTATGCTCTAGAACATGTACGCTGGTCCAACGTAGGTTATGGGTGATGGATGGCCTGGCGAACTCCAGGATTCAGCCATAGATCGTGACGCGGTCCTCGCCGTAGAGCCCAAGCAGACGGTCGCAGGTCGCGAGGGTCAGGTTCTCTTGCTTGGCTTGGGCGATGAGCAGGCGGTCGAACGGGTCTTTGTGGAGATCGCCCACGCGATCGAGGTCGAGCGTCCCCAAGGAGAGGATGGTCTCGAGGGTGATGGGCCTGAGGGCGATGGATGCCCTGTCGCAAAGCTCGACGAACCGCTCCCCCGAATAGGGCATCGCCACGGGGTTCTTTCCGTGTTTGATGACGACTTCCAACACTGACGTCTCGCTGATGAACACGGCGTTTGCGGGATTCTCGATGGCCTCGCGCAATGGCTTGGGAAGCCGCCGATCGCCCTTCAGAAACCAGAGGACGACATGGGTGTCGAGGAGAAGGTTCATCAACGCAGCCCGAACATCTCGGCGATCTCGTCGTCCATGGCGTCGAAGGTTTCCCAGTCGATGTCGAGGCCGTCATCCTTCGCGATGCCGAACCTCCGTGGAGCCCCCGGCCTCACGCCGTAGGGCACGATGATGGCGACCGGCACGTCGCGATTCCTGATGACGTGCTCCACCTCGGATCCATCTACAAGGGAAGCGAGGATGGCCGAGAGGTTGTTCTTCGTTTCCGCGATGGTGGAAGTGGACATGGGCGACGCTCCTTAAGGCTCACTTGGTCATGTTGATAATAGCAAAATAGCCATCTTGGACATATACCCGAGGAACGTACGTGGTGGGCATCTACCCAGACAATGGGCAGGCAATGGGGACGGTTCTACTGTCTGGGCGGCCGGGTGTTCGACGGACTCGGCATCGAGGGGTAGGCGTCGGGCTCCGCGCGATCGAGATGAGCGAGATCGCCCTCGCCTGCGGTGGCGCCGGCAGATTCCTTGAGGAAAATCGGCAATGAGCAACCCCGGGTCGACGTGCTGGCCCGTCATCCGATCACTGCTCCCATCGGCCAGATGGCATGATCAGAAGAACGGAGAGTCCTGCGTGCTCATGGTCTAGATTTGGCTCGACGTCGGTCGGGCTGGTTGCGGTAGTGGATTCCGGGCCTTTCCTGCCGTGCTGTCTCGTCAGCCGCCGCATCCAGAGAGGCATCAATCGGCTAGCCCGACAACTTTCAGAAGTCTGGAAGCCGTCACCTCCCGT
Organism: uncultured Atopobiaceae bacterium; assembly: GCA_947625235.1. Taxonomy (GTDB): domain Bacteria; phylum Actinomycetota; class Coriobacteriia; order Coriobacteriales; family Atopobiaceae; genus CANRLS01. Next base: position 19,442 of record CANQNP010000025.1, read on the forward strand.
GCACGTAGCGGTTTCCCGTTTCGCGCCTGAGAGATTCGACCGCTGGCCTCCACGCTATCCGATGATTGTGGTATGAATGACTCTTAGTACGTTTTAATGTACATTTTCTTGGCTATAATTTGTGACACAGATGAACCGCCGAAGGAGGACTTCCATGGACGAGCTCACGGCGACCGTCGCGGAGACCCGCGCGAACTTCTCGAAGATAGCCACGGCGGTCAACGCGACCGGCCGCCCCGTCACGGTGTTCAAGAACTCCAAGCCCTGGGTCGTCATCGCGCCCGTGGGCAGTGGCTTCGGGGACCATATCCCCGCCATCGACTGGTCAGCTTTGGACGTGGTGGCGATGGACCGGGTGACGAGGACGACGGTCCTCCCCGCCGACTGGGACGACCCTGCGGACGACGGTCTCTACGATGCCCTCGCGTAGACCGGCCGTCGGAGAGCTCTGGCTGGCCTACGTCGAGTTCATCGACCGTCCGGGCGTGGGCAAGGTGCGTCCGGCCGTAGTGGTGTACGTAGACGAGGCGACACGCACAGTCATCGCCCCGAAGATCACGTCGAGAGACCTGCAAGATGATCCGGCGATTCCCTGTCTGCCGATTGAGGATTGGGAAAGGCGCGGACTGGTGAAACCCTCCTTCATCCGGCTCGACCAGAAGTTCGAACTCGCATGGGAGCGCCTCCTGCGTGAAGCACCGCTGGGCACGCTCGGCGCAAACGACATGAAGGCCATCG
>CANQNP010000026.1 GCA_947625235.1 uncultured Atopobiaceae bacterium
GCGTGGGAGCGTCGTTGGCGTCGGGCTCGGTCGCGTCTCCTGACTCGGGTGCAGGCTCGCTGGCGGTGTCGGGTTCGGCGGGCTCGCTGGCGGTGTCGGGCTCGACGGGCTTGCTGGCGGTGTTGGGTTCGGCGGCGTCGCCGGCGCTCCCGGGAGTATCGAGTTCTCCGTTGCCGGGCGCGGTGGTGCCATTGCCCGTGCCGGGCTCGATCGCGCCGCACGCGGCGCAGACCCCGTCCACGTAGTCGTGCGGGGCAACCTCGAGCGTGTGCGCGTCCTTCGTGGCGCCGCACGTGGCGCAGTGCGTGGACGCGATGCCGGTGCTCGTGCAGGTGGGCGGCACGTCGATCCTCGGGCTCGCCTCCCACGCGTGCTCGTAGGGCGTGATCTCCGCGATCGTCTCGTTGCAGGTCTCGCAGGTGTGCTGCCTGATGCCGCCCGTCTGGGTGGCGCAATTCGCCTCTTGGAGCACCGTCCACTCGCCCCACGCGTGTGCGGTGGCCGGAAGCACCTCGGTATCGCGCACGAGCCCTGTCCCAAGGCAGCGCGTGCACGTGCCGAGGAGCTCGCGCACCCCGTCGTCTTCGCAGGTGGGGGGTATCACGCGCTCGGTCGGCTCGTCCTCGTCCGCATCGCCCTCGCTGAACGTGGAGATCGTAGCGGCAGCTTCGAACGTGTGCCCGAGCGCGGGGACGACCCGCTCCTCGCGCACATGGCACACGGAGCACGTGCGCTCCTCAAGGCCGTCAGAGGTGCAGGTGGCGGCATGGTCGGCCACGGGCGTCCACTCGCCCCACGCGTGCGAGGCGGCCGCGTCGTCGAGCCCCTCGTATTCCACGTAGCCGCAGGTCTTGCACGTACGGCTGCGCACGGTCGTCCCTTGGCACGGGTTCTCCTCGGCCTTGCTCCAGCCGCCGAAGTTGTGGCCCGTCGCGGGGATCTCCACGACCTCGGCGCCCATATCCTTCTCGCAGTCCACGCACTTGTACGCGACCGTCTTGTGGCCGGCGCTCGTGCAGGTGGCGCCCACCTCCTCCACGACCTCGCCTTTATTGCGCTCGTGCGACCAGCGCGCGTAGAGCGTCGTCGTGCCCTCGTGCGTGCCGGAGGCGATCTCCGCGAGCGGTTCGCCCTGGAAGTCCGACTTCTCGTACCACCCGAGGAACTCGAAGCCCTCGCGCGTGGGCTCTGCGAGCGTGACCGTCTCCTCGAGGGAGCGGTGGTCCTGGTAGCCCGCGGGGAGCTTCCCGCCGTTCGGGCGGTAGTTGATCCAGTAGTTTCCCTGGGACCACTTCGCCCAGTACGTGACGTTGCCCGTCGCGCTCGCCGGCACGCACTTCACCGAGGCGCCCTCGAGCTCCTCGTTGTCGAACCAACCGACGAAGGAGCAGCCGGTCTTCACGACGTTCGTGGGGAGGAAGGTCTCCGCACCCGCCACGTAGCCGTCCACGTCGCCGGCCTTGATCTCGCCGCCGTTCGCCTCGAGCGTCACGGTGCCGCCGCGCGCCACGTAGACGCCGGGCGTCGAGGCGTCGTCCGTGCCCCGCCAGTCGAGCGAGAGCGTGCCCGTGTGCCCCACGAGCTGCACGTGCTCGGCGAAATCGGTGCCCTCGAAGCCGTTCACCTCGGCCACGGCCTGCGCGCGGCCGATCTCGGCCACCTCGAGCTGGAGCGGCTCGGCGGCCCACTGTCCGGACACGACGACCTTCGAGCTCCCCATCTCGGCGATGGTGCCTTGGACGGTGCTCGCGCCCTGCGCATCGAAATCGCCCTTGAGCGTCTTGATCGGCGACGTGCAGTCCGCGCTCGTCGCGTTCACCACGAGCTTGCCCTGCGCGATCTGCACCGCGCGATGGCCCTCCTCGCCGCTTCCGCCGATCGTGGCGTCCGCCACGAAGACCGTGCTCGCGTCGTTGCTCGCGAGGTAGAGCGCGTCGCCCGCGATGGCCGTGTTGCCCTGGACGATGGTGGGCGTGCCATCGGCGTCGTCGAGCCCAAGCGAGCGGGCGCCGAGGCTCGCGTCGATGCCGCCGCCGAACTTCGCGGTGTTGCCCTCGATCGTGCACCCGAGCGCCACCGTGTTGCCCTCGAGCGAGACCGCCCCGCCGTAGACGCTGCGGTTTCCCGTGAACGTGCAGGTCTTCAGCGTGAGCACGCCGCCGGAGAAGTTGCGAAGCGCGCCGCCGCGGCTCGTCGCCGTGTTGCCCTCGAAGGTGCAGTCGGTGAGGACGTTCGTACTGCGCGCCGCGAACGCCCCGCCCTCGGTGGCCGTGTTGTTCTTGAAGGTGCAGTGGTTAAGCGTCGTGCCACCACTCGCGATGAGCCCGCCGATGGCCCCGCCGCGTCCGGCCTCGCCGTCCGCCGCGTTCACGAAGTTCTGGAAGGTCACGTGCGTCGCCTCGAGCTTCGCCGCGGTCTGCGCGAGGCGCACGCCCGCCGCCTGCCCCTCGGCGAAGAGCCCGTCGAGCACGATCTCATGCCCTTCGCTTCCTGCGAGCTCGAGCTTCGCACCCTCTGCGATGTCGAAGATCGGCCCGGAGCCGCTTCGCGCGATCGTCACGGCGCCTTCCACCTCGGGCGCCACCGCGATCTTCACGGTTTGCTTCACCTGCACGTCGCCCGCGTAGCAGTCGGTGAGGAGCTCGATCGTCACGTTCGTTTGCTCGTCCTTGGCGCTCTCCACCGCCTTGTCGAGGCTCTCGAACTCCTTCGTCTCGGTCTTCAGCTCGTAGGTTTCCATGTCGGGCATCGTCACGCGGTAGCGCGCGACGACCTTCGGCTCCTCGGGGGCCTTCGGCTCGGAGTACGCCGATTCGTGGAGCGAGCGGTCGACGGCCTTCACGCGGTACTCGAGCGCGCCGCCCGCGGCCTCCGGACGCTCGTCGGTGAAGACGCCGCCGTGCGTGGAGCCCGCGTAGGTCCACGCCTCCTCGTCGCCCGAGCCCTTCGCGCGAGCCTCCACGAGGTAGCAGAGGTGATTCGCGTCGGTGCTCTTCTTGAGCACGACGTTCACGACGTCGTTCGTGGTGCGCGTGCCGTCCTCGGAGGCCACGGTCTTCGTCGCCGGCACCACGTGCGAGATCTCGGGCGCGTCATCCACGCCGGTGTAGATCTGGAGCGCCCCGTGGCTTCCGCCCGCGCCCGTCACAGCGCCGTACTCACCACGATCGAGGAGCCAGATCGGCAGGTCGGCGACGTCCTCGCTGAACCCGTCGACGTGCTTCGAGATCCTCCCCTCGGCCTCGCGCGCATCGAAGAGCGTCTGGAACGCCGGGCTCGCCGTCTCGGCCTTGAACACCGGATTCGCCGCGTCCATGTTGAGGCCCCAGCGCTCGTAGAAGGGGCGCAGGTCGTAGCCCGCGGCGATCGACGCGTAGAGCACGAAGCGCTCGGTCTTGTTCAGCTGGTCCTTGCCGCCCGCGTAGCCGTTCGCGTCGTTCACGGGCTCGTAGCGGTAGAGGTTCTCCACGCGGCCCCACCAGCCCGGCCAGTAGCTCTCCACCAGCCAAAACGGCATGAAGTTGAAGCGGTTCTCGTTGAACTTCGTGCCCCATGCGTAGTCCGGCTGCGCCATCTGGTGCGCGCGCTCGATGTCGGTCGCGTTCCTCGTGAACTCCGGCGTGAAGGTGGATTCGAAATACGCCGGCATGTTGTTCGTGGTCTCCTGCAGCGTGCGCGCGGGGATGTCGATCGAGTGGCCCCATTCGTGGATGAGGCCCCAGTTGGACGCGATCTTGCTCTGCCCGTAGCTGTCGAGCGGGTCGATGAGCACGTCCTGCGCCTCGCCACCGGTGTAGACGCCGATGTGCTCGCCCGCGGTGAACATCCACCCGAGGTCCCACACCTGCGACACGCGGTAGTTCTCGTTCAAATACTCGTTGCGCGCGTCGTAGCCATCCTGCGCGGGGTCGAGCTGGATGCCCTCGAAGGCGTAGCAGCGCGTGAGCGTGGTGTTCCAGCACTCGAGCGCCTGCTTGGCGTCGTGGCCGCGGGCGCCGTAGATCTCGTCTGCGCGCGTGGCCTGCACCGTCATCATCACGTGGTTGCCCACGAGCTCCGTCACGTCCATCTCGGACGTATGGTCGGCGCGCACGCGGTCGGCATGCGCGCGGAGCTCGGCCATGTAGGCGTCGATGTCGTCGCCGAGGCGATAGACCGGGAAGGTGCGGCCACCCTCGAAGTACACCCTCACGAGGCCGTCCTGATCCTCCGCGGTGTAGGGATTCTCGAGGTAGGCGGCGCAGCCGGCCACGATGTCGTAGGTCTTGTAGTCGACGGTCTTGTAGTTTGGCACCGTCACGAGGTTGAGGCCCTCCACGAGCTGCGTCGCGCCACCCTGCCAGCTCGCCCAGTAGCCGTAGGGCTGGGCCCAGCGCACGATCGGCAGCGGATCGTCCTCGTTCTCGCGCTCCACCCAGATGCGCGCGACCTCGCCCGCCGGATACCACACGCCCGTCACCTGGCGGTTCGTGGTGTTGTTCGAGAACTTGAGGGTGTTTCGCGCATAGGAGGCCACGTCACCCACGCGCACGAGCGCCTTCGTCGAGCGCTCGCCCTCGGGCACGTTCGCCTCGTTCGACATCTCGAGGCGTGGGTTGGCCTCGAGGAGCCCCTCTTCGGCCGCCTTCACGCGCTCGAGTTCGGGCTGGTAGAGGTGCGCGTAGATGGTGGCGTAGCTCGGGTTGTTTCGCACCTCGGCGATCTTCGCCGCGAGTCCCTCGTAGCTCACTCCCTCCGCGAGCTCCGTGTGGTTGTAGTTTGCCCAGAGGCCGTCGAGCACGTGCTCGGCCGGGTCCTCCTTGTAGAAGCGCAGCGCGCGGCAGCTCGGATAGCTCTGGAGCGACTGCTTGAAGGTGAAGCGCACGCGCCGCGCCGTGATCGAGCTCCCGTCGGGGCACGCGTCGAAGGCGCAGAGCGAAGAGGTGGCGGCACCGGTGCCGTGGGTGACGGTCTTCCAGTCGGCCTCGCCGCTCTCGGCGTCGGAGATGGCGAGCTCGAACTCCGTGGGGAAGCCCTTCAGCCCGGCGTCGAGGCGCGAGCCGTAGACCACCCACTGGAAGGTCTCGGGCTTGGTGAAGGTGATGGTGATGGAGATGTTCGAGGGATTGTTATTGTTGCCCGGCTCCCAGAACGCGTCCGTGTCGTCGGCCACGTGGGCGGGCGCATTTTGACCCCACTGCCCGTTCGTCGTCGCCACCTGACTGCCCGCGTAGCTCACGCGATAGTCGGAGTCGTAGGCCGTGAGCGCGCCCTCCTCGTTCGCAAACGAGGAGAAGGCCCATGGCACCATCTCCGTCTCGTAGACCTCGGGCTCGGCGGGCTCCTGCGCGGTGCTCGGGCTCGCGGGCTGCGCCTCGTCGGCCAGCGCGGGAGCCGCGAGGCCCAGCGCGCAGGCCCAGACGATGAGGGCGATGAGGGCACGCGCCCAGCGCTTTGTACCTTTCATGGCTACCTCACTGCAACACGTGGTGGGTGTAAGCGGCATGTGTGTGCTTTGGTGAGTGCTATCCGGGCTTTTCGGTCCACCTCGAGCCACGAAATCCCTCGAGGAAACCTTGAGCCAACCCCGCCCGGGGCTCTGATTGTACCCATGAATTTAGCTATGTCTAGCTGGGATTATGAACTCTCAGGCTTCGCTTGAGCCTGACGGTCGGCGCCCTTTCTGCGGCGCTTGAAGAAGCGTCGCAGGAGCTCGGCGCTCTCCTCGGCGCGCACGCCGGACACGACCGCGAACTCGTGGTTCAGCCGCGCGTCGTGGGAGACGTCGTAGAGCGTCCCGAGCGCGCCGCCCTTGGGGTCCGGTGCCCCGTACACGCAGCGATCGATGCGCGCGTTCACCATGAGGCCCGCGCACATGAGGCAAGGCTCGAGCGTCACGTAGACCGCGCAGCCCGTGAGGCGCCACCGCCCGAGCGCGCCCGCCGCCTCCTCCATCGCGAGGAACTCGGCGTGCGCCGCGGGATCGGCATCGCCTTCGCGCCGATTGTGAGCGCGCGCGACCACCTCACCGTCGCACACGACCACCGCGCCGATGGGGACCTCGCCCTCCTCGGCCGCCGCGCGCGCCTCGTCGAGCGCGAGTCCCATGTAGAACTCGTCGAGCTCAGCGCCGCACTCCGCCTGCCTCTCCCGCTCGCCCACGCCCCTCCCCTGCTGCCCGTTTTCCGCCCTCTGCGCTAGCATAGGGCACCACGGAGGGATGGCAGAGTGGTTGAGTGCGGCGGTCTTGAAAACCGTTAGGCGTCGCCGACGCCTCGGGAGTTCGACTGTGCGCGCAGCGTAAGAACCCAATTTTGTAGCTGCGCGCTCTGAACGGTCCACTGGACCGTTCAGCCCTCCCTCCGCCGTGCGGCCCGTGAGGCCTTGCCACAAGTCACACGCGTTGGTTTTTCTTTCCCTGCGCTAGCATAGGAAGCCACGGAGGGATGGCAGAGTGGTTGAATGCGGCGGTCTTGAAAACCGTTAGGCACCTAGTGTCTCGGGAGTTCGAATCTCCCTCCCTCCGCCATCAAGCCCGAGTTGGCCAGCGGCCTACTCGGGCTTGATGGCTCTGGGAGGGAGATTCGAACTCCCGAGACACCAAATAGTGCGAGTTCGACTGTGCGCGCAGCGTAAGAACCCAATTTTGTAGCTGCGCGCTCTGAACGGTCCACTGGACCGTTCAGCCCTCCCTCCGCCACTTATTATTCGTTTTTGTGGCTGCGCGCTCTGAACGGTCCGCTGGACCGTTCAGCCCTCCCTCCGCCAGGGAGACATAAACGCCCGCTTGACCTCGCAATGGGGGGCAAGCGGGCGTTTGTCGTGCAAGCGAGAAGCTAGCCCAGGGCCTTCCAGGGACAGCTCTCTTGCTGCCAGCCGCGGGCGGTGAGGTCGTCGCGCTCGGCTTCGCTCGTGGTCCAGAGGTGGTTGCCGAGGCCGCCGTGAGAGGTCATGTAGGGGTTGTAGAGCCTGAAGACCTCGATGCCCTCGTCCGCGTCGGTGCCTCGCCAAGCGATGCTTTCGAACTTCCAGCCGACGCCCTCGAGGTTCGCGCGTTCCTCGTCGCTCTCGGTGTAGAAGTGGTCGCCGTTGTACGGGTTGTAGAGGCGATAGATCGGCTGGCCGTCGGCGGCGTCCTTCGAGAGGGCGGAGAACTTCGAGCTCTCGCCGACCCACCCGCCGTAGTGGTTCTGCTGCAGGCCCATGTACTCGTCGGCGTCCGCGGTGAGGAGGTGCTCGCCGGTCCACTCGTTGTAGAGCCGGTAGACGCCCACGCTCTCCTGGCCCGAGATGGCCGCGGCCACGGCGGCGGCCGCGTCGATGGCGCCCGCGGAGCCGGTTTCGCTGCCGTGGGAGTTCTTGCTGCTCGGGAGCGGCGCCGCGGTCTCGCGCACGAGGTCGTGGATCTCGGCGGGGGTGAGCGCGGGGTTCGCGGAGGCCATGAGCGCCGCGACGCTCGAGACGATGGGCGAGGCCATGCTCGTGCCGCTCAGGTACGCGTAGACGCCTCCAGTCATCGTCGCGGCGATGTCCTCGCCCGGAGCCGAGATGTCCTTGTAGGCGTTGTAGTCGGAGAAGGCGCTGTTCGCACCCTCCTTCGTGAGGCTCGTCACCGAGAGCACCGGCGGGTAGTCGCTCGGGAACATGGGGGTGGTGTAGGGGGTGGCGTCGCCATCGCCGTTTCCGCCCGCACCCACGCAGAGCACGCCGCGCGCCGTGATCTCGTCGATTGCGCTCTTGAAGGCGGGATCGAAGTGGTAGACGTCGCCATCCGTGTAGACCCCGACGCTCAGGTTCACGACGCGGAGGTCGGTGAGCGTACCGTCATCGATGAGGTCGATGAGGTAGTCGATACCCTTCACGATGTTGCTCACATCGGTGCCCTCGTCGGGATCCTCGGGGAAGATGTTCACCGGCACGACGCTCACGCGCGAGCCATCGGGCGAGGCGAAGGCGCCGGTTGCGGAGCCCGCCACGCAGATCTCGTTGTTGGAGGTGGCCGCGATGGTGCCCGCCACGTGCGTGCCGTGCCCCTTGTTGTCGTACATCACGGGCCTGTCCTCCACCACGTTGTAGGCGAGGTCGTAGCGCACGTTCTCCTGGAGGTCGGGGTGCGTGGGGTCGATACCCGTGTCGAGCACGCCCACGGTCACGCTCGCGGGGTCGTCCACCTCGGCGTACTTCTCCCAGGCCGCGATGAGGTTCGCACCGGAATCATTGGTGCCGTCGCCGAGCGGGCCGAGGTAGTACTGCAGGTCGAAATGCTTGTCGTTCGGCAGGGGCACGCTCGACACGCTGTCGACGAGCGCGTAGACGTAGTTCGGCTGCGCCGTCACGCCCTCGATCCCGTCGAGCGCGTCGATGAGCGCCGCGGTGTCGTTCTCGTTCGCGAGCTCGAGCGATACCACCGTCTGGCCCGCGAGGTCGGGGGCGATGACCTCGGCCTCCTCGATCTCGTAGCCCTCCACGACGGCGGGCGCCGCCTCGTCGGCCGGCGCGTCGACGGGAATCTCGGCGCCTCTCGACATGATCTGCGCCTCGCCCTCGGCGGCGTCGACGGAGAGCTCGGCGGCCTCGGCGTCGTCGAAGACGACGAGCACCTCGCCCGGCACGGCCCTCGGCACGCCCGCGTCCACGGGATCCGCGCCCTTCGCGCTGCCCGCGCCAAAGGCGAATCCTCCGAGCACAAGGGCCACGGCGCACGCGAAGATCGCCTGCGTGCGACGCGGCTTCTGGATGGTGCGTTTCATCTTGCTCCTGTGGTGAGATGCGCGCGGAAGGCACGACGCCGCCGCGCGAGTGGTTTCATCAGCCGCGCATCTTCGCGATCCCGCGAACGCGCGTCAATATTCTCCACACCCCTCCATACGAAAACCCCGAATCCATGGAGGAATTCGGGGTTTCTCGCACGGAAGCCATCCGGCGGATCACGAACGATCGCAAAATGTGCGCGAAGGTCCTAGAGGTCGTACTTCCAGAGTCCGTGGAGCGAGCAGTACTCGTACACGCTCTTCGGGGCGTCGCCCGGCGCGATCGCGAACGTCGCGGTGGGCTCGTCATCGGGCGTGAGGTGCACCACCTGGTAGCCCTTCTCGGTCTCGAGCACGATGAGCGTGATGTAGTGGTCGGGCGTCATCGGGTGCATGACGCTTCCCACCGCGACCTTCACGAGGCTGCCCTCCACGAGCACGTCGGGCACGTGCTTCTCGAGCGCCGCCTCGACGGCAGCCGCCTTGAGTTCCTCCATCGGCACGCCGTGGCAGGAAAGCTCGTTGTCGCAGGTGCCACCGTCCACGACCACATCATTGCACGTGGGGCATTTGTAGAACCTGAGGGACATCGCACATCCTTTCGCTCGCAAGTGCTTTCCAACGGGTTTTCCTAAGGGTACTCAAAGCCCCCTCGCGGTGCGCTCAGCGCTCGAAGCGTGGCCGAGTGCGCCCTGCTCAACGCGCTGACCTCGGAAATGTAGTAGGGTAGCGAAGGCTTTGAACGGGGGACGTGTTCGGTCTCGCGCCGAATCTGCTAGGGCGTCCAGCGTAAAGCCACATGAAAGGCCGCGCCCGTTTGGGTCGCGGCCTTTACTTTGCGAAGCTCGCGCGAGAAGGCGCGCCCCTCCCCTTCCGGCGGGTCGGGAGGGGAGGGGGCACCTCGCGAAAGCGCAGCTAGGCGCGGGTGACTTCCACGTAGAGCCCGTTCACGTCGGCCACGTCGTACTCGCCCGTGGAGAGGCGTCCGTAGGCGAACGTCTGGTCCACGGTGAGCTTCAGCGAGGCGTAGTCGGCCGCGGTGTAGCCGTCCATGCGCACGGTGACCGTCGTGGAATCCTGGCTTCCGTCCACCGGACTGATGATGAAGTAGGGATCCGGCGTCTCGGTGGTGTCGCCCGTGTACTCGTTGTGGAGGGTGAAGTGGAGCGGCGAGCCCTCCGCGAAGGGATCGACCGCCTCGCCGTTCACCTCGCAGCTCGTGACGTGCACCGTCGTGTAGCCGGCCTCGGGGTCGGAGATGAAGCGCAGCACGATGCCCTCGTCGGAGACGCTCTCGAGGCGCACCTCGGAGTGGAGGTCGGAGGTCATGTTGTACGTCGCGCCGTCGGAGGCCTCTACGGAGCCGGTCTGCTCCTCGGTGATGGTGCCGGGGTGCTCGGGGATGCCGGGCTTCACGTAGCCGTCGCCCTCCTCACCCTCGCCTTCCTGGCCCTCGCCCTCGGCGCTCTCGCCCTCAGCCGGCTGCTCGTTCTGCGTGCCGAACACGTCGCCGATCACCGGGATGCTGTTGAAGAAGTCGGGCCACACGAAGCGCCCCACGAAGAGCACGCCGGCCACGATGATCACGATGAGCAGGAGCACGACCGGCCACTTGCGATGCGGCTTCTTCTCGGGGATCTGGAAGCTCTGGCTGTCGCTCGCCGCGTCGGGCGCAGACGTGTGCGCGCCGTAGGGCGATTGCGACGGGGACGTGGACGGCTGCGATGTGCCAGCGGGACGCACCTGCGTGTGCTGGGACGCCTCGGGCGCGGGCGTTTGCGGGTTCGTTGAGCCCTTCATGTGGCGTGCCATATCAACTCCTTGCCGGTTCTTGCCGGTTCTCTGCGTTGCGTACAACAACGCGCAATTCTACCCCACCGCCTTCCGCGCCCTCGAATGCCCACAGAAACCTCAGGCCCAGCGGCCGTTGGCGGCATGCGCACTCACCAGCCCGTCCCATTGGCCCGCCTCATCGCTCCACTGCCAAGCGCCCACGGCCGGCACGCGTAGGGGCTTGCGCCGGCAGCTGCATCGCCAAGCGCCCTCGGCCGGGCTGCGTAGGGGCTTGTGCCGGTATTTATGCCGCGCAGGGCCCTGCGCCGGGAGCGCGTCCTTGCCGTGGAGGGCCCTGGGCCGCCAAATCGGTCGCGTAGGGGCTTGCGCCGGTCAGATGGGGAGCGAATGCGGGCGCGTGCTCGCGAATCGCCTACCGGCCGAGGGCCCTACGCGGCGCCACCATCGGCGCAAGGCCCTACGCAGCCCGGCCGAGAACCCTACGCGCCTCCCTCACCGGCGCAAGGCGCTCCGCAAACCGGCCGAGGGTTCTACACGGCGCGACCATCGGCGCAAGGCGCTCCGCGGACCGGCGCAAAGCGCTCCGCGACTCCCCAGAGGGCGTCGCGGTCCAACGCCCTCGCCAGATCTGAGGCGAACGTGGACGTGGATGCCCCGCAGTGGGCCCGAATTACGACACGCCATCTTTCAGGTTCGCTGCGATTTCATGAAGGGAGTTTTGGGCGTCGAAAAACGTCGGTCTCTAGCTCGGCTGTTAGGTTTTGTTGGCATTTGGTCAGCTCGAGAACAGGGTTTTTGCGAATCCTGCGCGCCAACCCCGAGCTTGCGGGCTATATCTGGCTCACCTCCTCGCCATCACCCCAGATCGGAGCACCATGAGCCTCATTCTCACCGGCACCCTCGCCGCAGATCTCCTCCGCGCGAAGACCACCACCGAGGAGCGGTTTGACGAAGGTGAATGCCAATGCATATTCCAGGATGCGTACCCCGCCTCGCGCGTTCTCGAGAACGCCCGCGCTTCGCTCGAGCATGGCGCATGCCATCGCGCGCTTGCGCGAGCTCGTCTCGCGAGCATCGACGGGAGCGACCTCGCCGACCCCTACGCCTTGGAGGTGGTCATCGGACGTCACAAGCATGTCCAGCGCACCCTCAAAGTCGTCCCGCGCTATCTCTCGTTTCCCCTTGCCTCCGACTCACTGTTGCATGTGAATCCCGATCTTGGCATGGGAGCGGACACCTATGTCACAAACCCGGCTCTCACATGGCTGCTCGCCTCGGCGCGCATGAGCGGCGCAGAGGCGCTGGCTTTCGCCACGGAGCTTTGCGGCACCTACTCCACCCGACCACACGGCCTTACGCTCTACCATTGTCCTCCGGCTACTACGCCTGATTACCTGCAGATACGCGCACGAGCGATCCGCGAGGCGGCTCTTGGGCGCCGCATCGGCGGTTGGGAGGAGACGGAGTTTGCCGCGCCGTTCATCTTCGGAAACTCGGCATCGCCCATGGAAACGAAAGCCGCCATCATGCTTAGCCTTCCCGTCTCGCGCGGAGGATGGGGCATCGAGGGACTGGCACTCAACCGCCGCATTGAGCTTTCGCGCGACCAGCGACGGATTGCGAACAAGTCGTACCTCGTCATCGATGGATACCTCGCACGCGAACAACTTGGCTATGAGTACGACAGCGACGAATTCCACGAGGGCGTGGCACGTGAAGAGCGCGATCGCCTGCGCGCCACTGCGGCCCAGTGCTTGGGTCTGACCCTCCTCTCGCTCACGAAGAATGTGATTGAAAGCGAGATTCGCTTCACTGCGTTTTGCGATGAATTCGCGCGGCTCGCGGGGAAGCGTCCACGCGCGCTAGGGCCACGAACACTCGCACGGCGTCGCGCGCTTCGGCGGAACTTGGGGTTGAGCGTCCAAGATGCAAGCCATGACACCTACGATTCCGTGCCGCTCGAGGCATACGAAGATACCTACTCGACCTTGTAGGCCCGTACCTGCGTCTTTACCGCCAAGTGCCTCGCCCTCTCGCCATCAGGGGCTCTCGCCGCGGTGCACGTAGGGGCTTGCGCCGGCAGCCGCATCGCCAAGCGCCCTCGGCCGGTGCGCCGGACGCCCAGCGTTGGCCACCCGCCAGCCCTCGGTTCTCCTTGCATGTCGCCAAGCGGCCTCGGCCGGTATGCAGATGGCCTTGCGCCGGCGGCCGCATCGCCAAGCGGCCTCAGCCGGTGCGCGCAGGGGCTTGCGCCGGTATTTGTGCCGCGTAGGGCCCTGCGCCGGGAGCGCATCCTTGCCGTGGAGGGCCCTGGGCCGCCAAATCGGTCGCGTAGGGGCTTGCGCCGGTCAGATGGGGGGCGAATGCGGGCGCGTGCCCGCGAATCGCCTACCGGCCGAGGGCCCTACGCGGCGCCACTATCGGCGCAAGGCGCTCCGCGAACCGGCCGAGGGCTCTACACGGCGCGGCCATCGGCGCAAGGCGTGACGCGGACCGGCCGGAGGCTCTACACGGCGCGACCATCGGCGCAAGGCGTGACGTGAACCGGCCGGAGGCTCTACACGGCGCGACCATCGGCGCAAGGCATGACGCGGACCGGCGCAAGGAGCTCCGCGGCGCGACCATCGGCGCAAGGCGCTCCGCGAACCGGCGCAAGGAGCTACACGGCGGAGACCAAAGAGCAGCGTTCCCGTGCATCTCGTCGCAGTCGTGAAAACACCGTCGCCAAGCATGAGATACACCGTCTCCACGCGAGGGATGAACCGTCGCCAAGCATGAGACGCACCGTCTCCACGCGAGGGATGAACCGTCGCCACGCGAGACGCACCGCCGCCACGCGTGAGATGCGCCAGTGCCGGCCGCGCGAATCCGCGTCTTCGTGAGATACGATTCACCGCGCCTCAAGGGAAAGATCTAAGTGTGTTTAGTGGAGATTTTCTATGTGGGCCTTGTGACCATACGTGCGTGTGGGTACCATAGCGCGTGGATTAGCACTCAGCGGCTTCGAGTGCCAAACGCACCACGCGCGCATTCCCGGCGCGCATGCGGCACATGGCCCCGAAGCCGCGGAAACGTCGTGTAGACACGCGCGTATCGGCGCACGAAAAGGAGGATCCATGAAACTCAAGCCCCTGGGTGATCGCGTGCTCGTGAAGCCCGCTCCCAAGGAGGAGAAGACGGCCAGCGGCCTCTACATCTCCTCTGGTGCTCAGGAAAAGCCGCAGCGCGGCGAGGTCATCGCCGTGGGCCCCGGCAAGCTCGACGACAAGGGCGAGCACATGCCGCTCGACGTGAAGGTGGGCGACGAGGTGTTCTATGGCAAGTTCGGCGGCACCGAGGTGAAGGTTGACACCGAGGAGCTCCTGCTCCTTCGCGCCGATGACATCTACGCCATCATCGAGCACTAGCGCGCCTCAGGCATCTCGCACGCAATTCCCACACCATTCAGGAGGATGAACCGTATGGCCAAGGACATTAAATTCGGTGGCGACGCCCGCACCCGCCTCGCCAAGGGCGTGAACACGCTCGCCGACGCCGTCACCACCACCATGGGCCCGAAGGGCCGCTACGTGGCACTCGAGCGCTCCTACGGCGCGCCCACCATCACCAACGACGGCGTCTCCGTCGCCAAGGAGATCGAGCTCAAGGACCCCGTTGAGAACATGGGCGCCCAGCTCGTGAAGGAAGTCGCCACCAAGACGAACGACAACGTGGGCGACGGCACCACCACCGCCACGCTCTTCGCCCAGGTGATCGTGAACGAGGGCCTGCGCAACGTGGCCGCCGGCGCGAACCCGCTCGCCATCCGCCGCGGCATCGACAAGGCCGTGAACGCCGTCGTCGAGAACATGAAGGAAGCCGCGCACGAGATCTCCACCAAGGACCAGATCGCGAGCGTGGGCACCATCTCCGCCGCCGACCCGAAGGTGGGCGAGAAGATCGCCGACGCCATGGAGAAGGTGGGCAAGGACGGCGTCATCACCGTCGAGGAGAGCCAGACCTTCGGCATCGACATCGAGACCGTCGAGGGCATGCAGTTCGACAAGGGCTACATCTCGCCGTACTTCGCCACGGACAACGAGAACCTCACCGCGAACCTGCGCGACCCCTACATCCTGCTCACCGATCAGAAGGTCTCCAACATCCAGGACATCCTGCCGATCCTCGAGACCGTGCAGCGCTCCGGCGCCGCGCTCCTCATCGTGGCCGAGGACGTGGAGGGCGAGGCGCTCGCCACGCTCATCCTCAACAAGCTCCGTGGCACGCTGAACGTGGCTGCCGTGAAGGCGCCCGGCTATGGCGACCGCCGCAAGCGCATGCTCGAGGACATCGCCGTGGTCACCGGCGGTGAGGTGGCCATGGAGGAGCTCGGTGTGAAGCTCGCCGACGTCACCGAGAACATGCTCGGCCGCGCCAAGAGCGTGAAGATCACCAAGGACGAGACCACGATCGTGGGCGGCGAGGGCACCAAGCAGGCCATCGACGACCGCATCGCGCAGATCAAGGCCGAGATGGAGGCCACCGACAGCGACTTCGATCGCGAGAAGCTGCAGGAGCGCCTCGCCAAGCTCTCCGGCGGCGTGGCCGTCATCCGCGTGGGCGCGGCCACCGAGGTCGAGCTCAAGGAGGTCAAGCACCGCATCGAGGACGCGCTCCAGGCGACGCGCGCCGCGGTGGAGGAGGGCATCGTCGCCGGCGGCGGCGTCGTCTTCCTGAATGCCATCTCCTGCCTTGACGCGGTGGAGTGCGGCGACCCCGACGAGAAGATCGGCGTCGACATCGTGGCCAAGGCGCTCGCCGCGCCCGTGAAGACCATCGCCGACAACGCGGGCTTCGAGGGCGCCGTGGTGGCCGAGAAGATCCGCGAGCTCCCCGCCGGCGAGGGTCTCGACAGCGCCACCGGCAAGTACGGCAACATGATCGACATGGGCGTGCTCGACCCCGTGAAGGTCGCCCGCGTGACGCTCCAGAACGCCGCGAGCGTCGCCGGCCTCATCCTCATCACCGAGGCCACCGTGTGCGACGAGCCCAAGGACACCACCATCGAGGAGGCCATCTCCGCGGCAGCCGCCCAGGGCGGTGGCGGCGGCATGTACTAAGCTGACGCTGCGGCTTTCCATAGCTCCATGCGCAAGGGAGGCGGTCGTGTTTCCGGCCGCCTCCTTTCGTATGCGTATATCACCGAATCTGGCGGCTGATGTGCTGGGGAGCGCCTCGCGCCGATGGCGCCGACATTTGCGCCGTCGCGGAGCGCCTTGCGCCGGTCCGCGTCACGCCTTGCGCCGATGGTCGCGCCGTGTAGAGCCTCCGGCCGGTTCGCGGAGCGCCTTGCGCCGGTGAGGGAGGCGCGTAGGGTTCTCGGCCGGGCTGCGTAGGGCCTTGCGCCGATGGTGGAACCGCGTAGGGCCCTCGGCCGGTAGGCGATTCGCGAGCACGCGCCCGCATTCGCTCTCCATCTAACCGGCGCAAGCCCCTACGCGACCGATTTGGCGGCCCAGGCCCCTCCACGGCAAGGATGCGCTCCCGGCGCAGGGCCCTACGCGGCACAAATACCGGCACAAGCCCCTACGCGTGCCGGCCGAGGCCGCTTGGTGATGCGGCTGCCGGCGCAGGGCCCTATGCGCACCGGCCGAGGGCGCTTGGCGAAATGAATGGCGGTGCGAATGCTGAGGGGGTAGCCGGCCGAAGTCGCACGATGCAAAAGAAGCCGGCGGAAGGCACATCGCAAGGAGAGTGCCTTCCGCCGACAATCGGTGCAGCCAGGCCTTCCGGTGCAGCCAGGCCTTCTTGAGAGATCAACGCCGGCGCGCACTACCGAGGGAGGCCGTTGCTCGAAGCTCGGTACGAGCGCGCCGAGAAGGTGGGGCCGCCACCCTCAGGCCTGTTTAGAACACAGCGCCGCCGTCGACGGAGACGACGCAGCCCGTCACGTAGGAGGCCTTGTCTGAGGCGAGGAAGCTGAAGACGTTGGCCACCTCCTCCGGCTCGCCGGGGCGGCCGAGCGGGATGCCGGCGGACACGCGCTTGACCATCTCCTCGGGAAGCGCAGCCACCATGTCGGTGGCCGTGACGCCGGGGGCGACGGCGTTCACGCGGACGCCCTTCGGGCCGAGCTCGCGCGCGAGGGACTTCGTGAGGCCGTTCACTGCGAACTTCGAGGCGGGATAGCCGCAGCCCGCCGCCTGGCCGTAGAGCGAGACGATCGAGCTCGTGTTCAAGATCACACCCGAGCCCTGCTCGACCATGACCTTCGCGGCGGCCTGGCAGCCGTTGAACACGGAGAGGATGTTCAGGTCGATGACCTTCTGGATCTCCTCGGGGGTGTAGGAGACGAGCGGAGTCGACTGCGAGATGCCGGCGTTGTTCACCATGATGTCGAGGTGGTCGCCGAACGCGCCCATCGTCTCCTCGATCGTGGCCCGCACCTCGGCTTCGTCGGTGAGATCGGGGTGGGCGCCACGCACGGGCGCGCCGGGCATGAAGTCCTCGATCTCCGCGAGCGCCTTCTCCACGGTCTCCTTGCGCGATCCGCAGAGGGTGACGCGTGCGCCATGGTGGAGGAACGATTTCACGATGGCGAGGCCGATGCCGCGGGTACCGCCGGTGACGACGGCCACTTTGCCTTCAAGAAGCATGGGATTCCCTTCATTCGAAACGTGGTCGGACGAAAGAGACTATGCACCTTCGCGCGCGCGTGCGCACGCGCGCGAGCCCTGGCGAGCGTTGCGGGGGTCCGAGCGCGCTAGTTCAGGTATTGGGAGCCACGCTCCTTCTCGAGGGCGAGGATCGTGTTCGCGTTGTCGATCTCGAGTTTGCTCATCTCGCTATCCGAGAAATCGGGGTTGACAGAGTACCAGGGCATTTGGTTGAAGAACTCCTGCAGGTCGTCGCGTTGGAATTGCCGGCCGTGGCGCGCGTAGATCTCGTTTCTGGCCACGCAGAGCTCCCAGTCGTTCATCCCCTCGAGGTCGTCGGTCGTGATGGTCCTCGTGTTGGAGCCCGCGAGCACCTCGCCGCCGTTTCCCACCTGCACCGTGGGGTAGCCCTCGGGCACGGTGACGGTGTAGCCCTCGACGCCCATCAAGGATGAATCGTCGTCGGAAATCGAGCTCGAGGAGTCCTCCGAATCCCTCTGCGCCTCGTCGAGCTCGGCCTGGAGCTGCTCCTTCTCGGCCTGGGCGGCCTCGAGCTCGGCTTGCGCGGCATCGGCGTCGGCCTGCGCCGCTTCGGCGGCAGCCGCTTGCGCCGCGGCGGAGTTCTCGAAAATCCCCGTCGTGAGGCCGAGCGGGTTCAGGAAGTAGAAGAGCGCGAAGCCCACCACGAGCACCGCCGCCACGACTCCGAGCGTGATGCCCACGACCTTGCCCGCGCCTCCCTTGCGCGCGGGCGCGGGGGCCTGCCCCGCCTCCGGATAGCGCTCGGGCATCGTGGGCGGGAGCTGCGCCTGGGCGTCGTACGCGGACGGTGCCGCCTGAGCCTGCCGGGAGCTCGCGGCGGGCTCGGCCACGCGCCCCGCCACGAGCATCGTCTCGTCGAGCGCCGCAAGGTCGTCCGTGGGCGCAGCCTCGCCGTACCCCTCCACCGGTGCGCCGCAGTTCGTGCAGAAGCGCACGCCCTCTTCCAGCTCGGCGCCGCAATTCGTGCAGAAAGCCATGGTCGCTTCCCCTCGCTTCCCTAGCGCCCGTCGTGCGTGCGGGTGGCCTGGTAGTTTTCCAAGTATCCCGCGAACTCGCTCGACGTATCGGAGTTGCCGCTCCGCCACGCCTTGTGGTCGATGATCTCGCTCTCGAAGCCGTAATACGCGTCTATATAGGCGACGAGCTCGTCGAGCGCCTCGAGCTGCGCCTCGGGATAGTCCTCGCCGGTCGAGCCTTGATGGATCATCTCGATGCCGATGGAGTAGGAGTTCATGCCGTAGTCGGGCGCCCAGTCGCCGATCGGCGTGGTGCCGCGCTTGTCGTCGCGCGATTCGTCGGTCGTGCCGTAGTAGTCGTTGTGGCCGGCGTCGCCGAAGCCCGCGTGGTGCGCGATGTCGTCCATCGGCACGCACTGCGTGATCTGCCCGTCTTTTCCGATGATGAAGTGCGAGGCGATGTAGTTGCCGTCGCTCACCCAGCCATCGATCACGTTTGCGGGCACGCCTCCGCCCTCGGTGTCGTGGAGCACGATGTACTTCTGGAACTCCGCCGTCTTGGGACCGTGCGAGAACTCCTCGACGAAGTCCTCCTCGATCGCGATTTCGGGGAGCACGGGCTCGGTGTCCGCGGGCTGCTCATCCGCGGGCTCCTCCGCGCTCGCCTCCTCCTCGGCCGCGTCGTCGAGGATCGGCTCCTGGGGCCGCTCGTCGGCCGCGTCCTGCACGGCGTCCTCGAGCGGCGCCGTGGCTCCGCACCCCACGAGCCCGAGGGGGCACGCCGCACCCAAGACCACGGCTCCCAGCAACGCCGCACATGCGCGGCCCGCGAACCATTTCCGCACCATTTGCTCCCCCTCACGCGCGCATCGCCATCCCATCTCGCAGCGAAGATCGCGCACAACGTGGCAACCACGCTTCGCATGGTAGAAGAACCGCCCCCGTGCCTTGGGATTGTTACACGGAGACCCGCAATAAGGCCTCCCGTGGCGACGGGGACAGGGACTTGACGCAAAAATCGGGCGGCGATTTTTGCCGGGCTCCGCGGCCTTCGGCTCGCTCCGCCCCGCGAGAAGCCTCAAGGGCTTCTCGCGCCTTCACAGGTTCAAGTCCTTATCTCCCGCACCAAAGACGAAGAGGCCCGGCTGCGCCGGGCCTCTATTCGTTTTTGGTGCGGGCGAAAGGACTTGAACCTTCATGAGCTAAAGCTCATACGGACCTGAACCGTACGCGTCTGCCAATTCCG
>CANQNP010000027.1 GCA_947625235.1 uncultured Atopobiaceae bacterium
GCCTCCTCGACCGCGGCGGCCTCCTCCTCGGGGACGGCGTAGGCCTCGGGGACCTTCGGCTCGGCCTTCGGCGCCTCGGCCTTGGGAGCACCCTGGGCGCCGGCGCGCGCGATGTCGATGAGGTGCGCCACGGCGTTCGTGGGCTGCGCGCCCTTGCCGATCCACGCGTCCACCTTCTCGAGATCGACTTCGATCACGTGGGGATCGGGGATGGGATCGTAGCGACCGACCTGCTCGATGAAGCGACCATCGCGCCTCGAGCGCGAATCGGCGACGACGATGCGATAGTACGGACGCTTCTTGGCGCCGTGACGCGCCAGACGAATCTTGACAGCCAACGAAATCTCCTTTTGCGCGTGGTGTCACGGGGTGCCTTCGAAGCGTGAGTGCACGCCCGTGCTCTTGAGCATCGTCCCATAGTAGCCAAGCAGCGCCGATTCTGCAGCGCTCGTCGCCCCCTCCACATGCCGTCCGTCCAGCCATAGCGTCACGCGGCGGATCCGCGGGCGCCGTTCGCGAGGCTCGTTCCTAAACTGGCGTGTGGGGCGGGGCGAGCTGTACTCAAAGCTGCCGAAGCGCCAAGGGTAGGAGTTTCATGGACGTCTTGGTCGTTGAAGACGAAAAGAATCTGAGCGACGCGATTTGCCACATTCTCGGGGAGGCCGGCTACAACGCAGCGCAGGCCTTCGACGGACCCTCCGGCTTGGAGGCGGCGCTCGACGAGCGCCACGACGTGATCATGCTCGACGTGATGCTTCCCGGCATGAGCGGGTTCGACGTGGTGGCGCAGCTGCGCGACGCGCACGTGGAGACGCCGGTGATCATGGTCACCGCGAAGGCCACCACCGCCGACAAGATCGAGGGCCTCGATCACGGTGCCGACGATTACATGACGAAGCCCATCGACACCGACGAGCTCCTCGCGCGCATACGCGCCCTCACCCGGCGCCACGGCGAGGCGGACCTCGAGACACGGAGCTTCGGCGACCTCACGCTCGACCTCGTGACGCACGACCTCGTGTGCGGGGATCGCCAGGTGCACCTCTCGCAGAAGGAATACGAGGTGCTGAAGCTCCTCATGGAGGCCAAGGGCGTGGTCTCGAAGACCGATCTCCTGAGATCCGCCTGGCACGACGGCGAGGACGTGACGGAGAACAGCGCCGAGGCCTACATCTCGTTCCTGAGGAAGAAGCTCGCGCACATCAACTCCATGAGCCAGATCACCACCTATCGCATGCTCGGGTATCGCCTCGAGGAGCCAGACGGGCGCGACCAGCGCTTCTAGCCCATCGAGCGCGAGGACGCGCGACGCGAGGGAGGGGCGATGCTCAAGCGACTCCAGTGGCGCTTCATGGCCATCACGATGTCGTTCCTCGCGCTCGTGCTCTTCGGCACGCTCGTCGTCACCTACACCGCGAGCACGGCGAACCTCGACCGCTTCGTGGACAGCTCGCTGGAGCGCGTGCTCAACACCACCACGCCCACGCGCCCCTACATCGGCGTGAGCACCGCGCCGAACGTCGACGAGACCATCTACGGCCAGCGAGCCGTCGTGTGGGTGGACATCGACGAGAGCACGGGCGAGGTCGAGCTGAACGATTCCGCCGCCATCATCGGCCCGCGCGCGCTCGAGGAGATCCTCGACGCGGCCTCAGGCGACGCGACCGAGGGGATCAACGAGGACTACGGCGTGGTGTGGCGCAAGGGCCCCATCCCCTCGGGCACGCGCATCGCGATGGTGAGCACCGTGGCCACCTCGCAGGTGCGCTTCCAGCAGATCCTCACGAGCACCGTGGTGGCGGTGCTCGTCCTCATCATCGCCGCGCTCTTCGTATGGAAGCTCTCGGAGATGGTCGTGGAGCCGGTGCGGCTCGCGTGGGAAGCGCAGAGCCGCTTCACCTCCGACGCATCGCACGAGCTCAAGACCCCGCTTTCGGTCATTCGCGCCAACACGCAGATCCTCGAGGAGCACCTCGCCACCATCCCCGACGACGACCATCGCTGGATCCTCTCCACCGACGACGAGGCGAAGCGCATGCAGGCGCTCGTGAACGACCTCCTCGAGCTCTCGAAGGCAGACGAGGCCACGATCGCGAGCGACGCGGTCTTCCGGCGCGACCTCCTCGACTTCTCCGCGCTCGTGGAGGAGGCGTGCCTCGAGTTCGAGGTCATGGCGTTCGAGCACGGGCGCGCCTTCGCGGAGGCGCTCACCCCGAACCTCTGGGTGAACTCGGACCACGACGCGCTCAACCGCGTGGTGAGGATCTTGCTCGACAACGCCGTGAAGTACGCCGACAAGGGCACGACGATCACCGTGTCGCTCGACGTGCAGGGCACGACCGTGGCGCGCCTCGCGGTGAACAACCGGGCGAAGCCGCTCACGGAAGAGGACGTGGCGCACATCTTCGACCGCTTCTATCGCTCCGATAGCTCGCGCAGCCGCTCGACCGGGGGCTTCGGCCTCGGCCTCGCCATCGCCAAGACGACGATGATCGCCCTCGGCGGCGACATCGCCTGCGCCTCGAGCGCCGAGGAGGGCACGACCTTCACGCTCACCCTCCCGCTCGACAGAGAGCAGCCATGACCCCCGATCGCGAAGCGGATGCGCGGGAGTTCTCGTTCGGGAGCGCCATGGAGCGCTGGGAGGGGCCGGCGATCGCGCTCCTCGACCTCGACGCCTTCTTCGCCTCCGTGGAGCAGCTCGACCACCCCGAGTGGCGCGGCAAGCCGGTGATCGTGGGCGGCTCGCCCGAGATGCGAGGCGTCGTGTCCACCGCATCCTACGAGGCTCGCCCCTACGGGGTCCACTCCGCCATGCCCGCCGCGGAGGCGAGGCGGCTCTGCCCGCAAGGCATCTTCGTCCAAGGGCACTTCGATCGCTACCGCGAGCTCTCCGGCAAGGTGATGGACATCATCGGCGCCGAGACCCCGCGCCTCGAGCAGGTTTCCATCGACGAGGCGTTCTTCGACGTGAGCCCGGGGCGCTACTCCGCGGAGAACCCGGTGGACATCTGCGAGCGCATCCAGGCGCACGTGGCCGAGCTCGGCATCACGTGCTCCATCGGCCTCGCCACCTCGAAGACCGTGGCGAAGATCGCGAGCGAGATCGACAAGCCGCGCGGCCTCACCGTGGTCTACCCCGGCACGGAGGCGGCCTTCCTCGCGCCGCTCCCCATCCGCGCCCTCTCGGGCATCGGCGCCGCCACCGAACGCCGCCTCGCCTCGCTCGGCATCCGCACGCTCGGAGACCTCGCCGCCCAAGACCCGAGGGAGATGCGGGAGCGCTTCGGGGTGATGGGCCCGCGCATGGCGGAGCGCGCCCGCGGCGTCGACCACTCCCCCGTGCGCGAGCGCGCGGTCTCGCGCGAGGTGAAGTCCGTCTCCAACGAGCGCACCTTCGCCGAGGATCTCACGCGCCGAGATGAGATCCGCGCGGCGATCTGGCACGTCTCGGGCGTGGTGGGAAGGCGACTTCGCAAGAAGGGGCTCATGGGACGCGAGGTCACGCTCAAGATCCGCTTCGACTTCGAGCATGGCAGGACGGTGCAGCGTCCCCTTCCCTCCCCTGCCGACGACGAGGCGGAATTCGCCCCCGTGGCCATCGAGCTCATGGACGAGGTGTGGCGCGAGGGAATGCCGGTGCGCCTCATCGGGGTGGGCATCTCGCGCTTCGACGAGGAGGACGCGCTTCGCCAGGCCTCGCTCTTCGACGTGGAGGGCGGGGATGCGCCCCACGACGCCCGCGAGCGCCGGCGCGAGCACAGGGCCAACCTCGGGCGCGTGCGCGACGCGGTGCGCGAGCGCTTCGGCGACGACGCCCTCGCCTTCGGCCACGACCTGCGCTTCAAGCACCGCACATCCGACACGCAACCCATGCACCGGGACCTTGAATAGCGCTTGGCGCGCACGGTGCAAAGCCGCTCCCTCGACGCGGGAGGCGCGCCGAGGGACCGGCTTTGCGGCGAAATGGCAAATCGCCTAGTACGTGGCGGGCTCGCGCTCGAAGTCGCCCGGCACCTCCTCGTACTTCGGAAGCGGCGCCTCGTTCGGCATCGTCCACGTGTGGTGGTCGGTGTGGAGGAGCCTTTCCGCGAGCTCGGAGTTGGGCTCGCCGAGGAACTCCTCGTAGCACTGCTTCACCTGCGGGTTTTCATGCGAGAAGCGCAGCTCGGCGTCTTGGTCGAGCGCGTAGAGCGTGCCGGCGCGATCGGCCGCGAGCTCCTGGCCGTCGTGGATGGGGTTGCCGCCACCGCCGGTGCAGCCGCCGGGGCACGCCATGACCTCCACGAAGTCGAGCTCCTCCTCGCCGTCGCGGATGGCCTGGAGGAGCTTCTCCGCGTTCACGAGGCCGTGGGCCACGCCCACGCGCACCTTCGTGTCGCCCATGTCGAAGGTGCCCACGCGCCAGCCATCGCGCGCGCGAAGGGCCGCGAGCGCCTCGGGATCGGGGTTCTCGCCGGTGACCACGGAGTAGGCGGTGCGGAGCGCGGCTTCCATCACGCCGCCGGTGACACCGAAGATGTGGCCCGCGCCGGTGGCGATGCCCATGGGATCGTCGAAGGACGCCTCGTCCATCTTGGCCACGTCGAGGTGGTGCGCGCGGATCATGCGATCGAACTCACGCACGGTGAGCGCGGCATCCACGTCGGGCGAGCCGGTCGCGCCGCGCATCGATTCGTAGTCGCACTCGGCCTTCTTCGCCACGCACGGCATGATGGAGACGAGGAAGAGCTTCTCGGGATCGATGCCCGCCTTCTCGGCGAAGTACGTCTTCGCGAGCGCGCCGAAGATCTGCTGGGGGCTCTTGGTGGTGGAGATGCGATCCACGAAATCGGGCGCCTTGCCCTTGGCGTAGCGCACCCAGCCCGGGCAGCAGCTCGTGAACATGGGCCACTGGTAGTCCTCGCGATGCTGGAGCTTGTGGAGGAGCTCGTAGCCCTCCTCCATGATGGTGACGTCGGCGGAGAAGTCCGTGTCGAACACGTAGTCGAAGCCGAGGGCCTTCGCGGCGGCGACCATGCGACCCGTCGTGGCGAGCTCCTCATCGAGGCCTATGCCCTCGTGCCAGCTCGTGCGCACCGCGGGCGCGATCTGCGCGAGCACGACCTTCTCGGGATCGGCGAGCGCGGCCTCCACCACGCCGGTGTCGTCGCGCGCGGTGAGGCAGCCCACGGGGCAGTGCGTGATGCACTGGCCGCAGAGCGTGCAGTCGCTCTCCGTGACGCTCAGGTGGTCGGCCACGTCCACGCGCGCCTCGGGGCCGGAGTTGATGAGATCCCACACGTGCACGCCCTGCATCTTGTCGCAGACGTTCACGCAACGAAGGCAGCTCACGCACTTGTCGTAGGCGCGCTGGAGCGGGAAGGTGGGATCGTCCTTGATGGGCGAAAGCTCCTTCTCGAAGAGCTCCGTCACGAGCCCGAGGTCGTTCGCGAGGCGCTGGAGCTCGCAGTTGCCGGAGCGCACGCACGTGGGGCAGTTGCAGTTGTGGCGCGAGAGCATGAGCTCGACGTTCGTCACGCGAGCGCGATGCGCCTTCGGGCTGTCGGTGTGGATGGCCATGCCGTCCCACACGCACGTGTTGCACGCGGCCACGAGACGGCTCTCGCCCTCCACCTCGACGCAGCACACGCGGCACGCGCCCACGTCGTTCAGGGGCTCCATGAAGCAAAGCGACGGGATGCGCACGCCCGCGACGCCCGCGGCCTCGAGGATGGTGAGGCCGTCTTCCACCTGGACGCTACGCCCGTCGATAGTGAGATTTACCATTCCTCGACCCTCCCGCGCCTGAAGATGCCGTAGCCGTAGTGGTCGCAACGCAGGCAGCGGCCGCATTCCTGGGCGGCTTCCTCGTCGGACATGCAGAGTTCCATGAGCTCGAAGTCGTGCTTGCGCTCCTCAGCCGGACGCTCCTTGGGCTCCACGCGCCCGCAGGGGGCCATATTCGTGGGCTTGGGCTCGGGAATGCGCACGTCCGTGCCGATGGGATGGTGGTAGCCGAGGTACTCGTCGATGTTGGCCGCGGCCACCTTGCCGCCGGCGATGGCCTTGATGACGGTCGCCGGACCGGTGACGCAGTCGCCGCCGGCGAAGACGTTGCCCGCGGCCTCGATGTAGGTGGCCTCGTCCGCCACGATGCGATCGCGGCTCGTGGGATAACCCGCGCGCGCGAAGGGGTCGCTCTCGATGGCCTGGCCGATGGCGATGAGCGCGATGTCGGCCGGCACGACCTCCTGCGGCGCGTCGGCGTTCCTCGGAGCGGGGCGCCCCCACTTGAAGGGGCCGATCACCTGCGGCTGGACGACCACGCCGGTGAGCGTGCCGTCCTCGCCCACGAAGCCCACGGGCGCCATGAGCTCCATGACCTCGCAGCCCTCGGCCTGCGCGTCGGCGATCTCCTCGGGAAGGGCCGTCATGTCGTCGATGCGGCGGCGATAGACGATGTTCACCTCACGCGCGCCAAGGCGCACCGCCGTGCGCGCGCAGTCCATGGCCACGTTGCCGCCGCCGATGACGGCCACGCTCTTGCCGGTGAAGTCCGGGCGCTTGAGCTCGCCGCAGTCGCGCAGGAGCTCCACGGCGCTGATCACGCCATCGAGGTCCTCGCCGTCGGCGCCGAGGGAGCGATCGAGGTGCGCGCCGATGGAGATGAAGACTGCGTCGTAGTCCCTCTGCAGGTCCTCGATTTGCACGTCCTTGCCCACGGCGACGTCGTAGTCCACCTCGACGCCGAGGGAGGTGATGACGGCCATCTCGTCGTCGAGCACCTGCTGCGGCAGGCGATAGTCGGGGATGCCGTAGCGAAGCATGCCGCCGAGCTTCTCGCGCTGCTCGAAGACCTTCACCGAATGGCCCATGAGCGCGAGGTAGTAGGCGCAGGTCATGCCGCCGGGGCCACCGCCCACGATGGCGACCTTCTTGCCCGTGGCGGGCGCCTTCTCGGGCGGTGCCACGTAGCCGGCATGGTCGACCGCGTAGCGCTTGAGCGTGCGGATGCCGATCGGCGCGTCGATGGAGCCCCTGCGGCAGCGATCCTCGCAGGGATGCTCGCAGATGTAGGCGCAGACGCTCGGGAACGGGTTGTCGCGGCGGATCTGGCGCACCGCGTCATCGGGGCGCCCGTCCTCGATGCAGGCGATGTAGCCGGGGATGTCCACGTGCGCGGGGCAGAGCGCCACGCAGGGGACCGGCAGCTCGAGGTGCGCGAGGCAACGGTTGTCGTGGATGTGGGACAGGTAGTCGTCGCGAAAGCCGCGCAGGCCCTCGAGGACCATGCGCGCCGCCTCGGAGCCTATGGCGCAGTCGCTCGTGAGCTGGATGTCCTCGGCCGTGCGCTCGATGAGCGCAAGCGTGGCCTCCGTCGCGCGACCCTCCACCACGTCGTCGAGCAGGCCCTCGAGCACATCGAGGCCCACATGGCAGGGAACGCACTTCCCGCAGCTCTGCGCCTTGCAGAGCGCGAGGAAGGCACGCGCCATCGACACCGGGCAGAGCCCCGGCTGGCTCACGGCGGTGCGCCGCTCGAGGTCCTCGTAAAGGCCCTGGACGGTTTCGAGCGCCTGATCCTTGGATGGCAGGGTGAGTCGTGCCATCAAATCTCCTCTCTCTCGGCTGAAGTGCCGTTTGGGGCAATTGTGCCTGAGAGAGGACGCACACGGGGAGGTCGCGCATCCCTTCGCAAAAAGAGCGCAGGGACCTTGCCATCCGGGTCAAGAAGATGAGGGCAAGTTCTCTACGGGGACGAGGTCCGTCTCGTCGTCGTTCAGCGCGAGGCGCGGGGCGTCGCCCCAGAGGCGCTCGAGGCGGTAGTACTCGCGCACCTCGGGCAGGAACACGTGCACGACCACGCTGCCGTAGTCCATGAGGATCCAGTTCTTGTGCTCGCGGCCCTCGATGGCGTAGGGCTTCACGCCATAGTCCTCGCGCAGGCGCTCCTCGATCTCGTCCATCACCGCGTCCGTTTGCCGCGCGGTGTTCGCCGAGCAGATGACGAAGTAGTCGGTGACGTCCGAGACGCCTCGTAAGTCGAGGACCACGATTTCGGCGGCCTTGCGTGCCGCGGCGGCACGGGCGATTCCACGGACGAGGTCGAGGGGCTCTGCCATGAAACTCCTTGGTAGTCGGGCGCAGTGCGCGAGATGGTTCCCACGAGGATAGCGATCGGAGCCCTCTAGGCGAGCGCGGAGAGTCCGAACTCGTTCACCATGGCCTTCATCGTGGCCACGTCCATCTCCTCGGCGTTGCCCGTCGTCGTGCCCTGCGCGAAGTAGACGTAATCGCCGTTGAAGATGTACTTCATCATCACGGACACCTCGGTGTCGGAGTAGGCGTAGTCGTAGTCGTAGATGACGGTCATGGTGTCGCCCTCGCGCACGATCTGCTTGTTCGTGACGTTCGCGTTCTCGCCGAAGGTCATCGTCATGAGGCCGTCTAAGACCTCGTAGATCTTGCTATCCGAGGAGTTCGGATGGATGCCGAAGGAATTTTCGTTGCAGCCCGCGAGCACCTGGACCTCGGGCGCGGTCTCGGAGGTGTCGGAGGGGCTCACGGCCACGGAGCGATAGTACGTGCCCGCAACGGGCGTGGTCACGGGCTGGACGGCCGTCTGGCTCGCGTCCGTGCCCGTCGCGCCCTCGGCGCCCTCCGTGGGGGTCGTGTTCTCCAGGCCCTGGAAGCTCCAGGCCGAGGGGTACTTCAGGAGCGCGTAGCCGCTCTCGCCGGTGATGCCCACATCCACCGCGTCATCGAGGCCATACCCAAGCGAAGCGCATCCGGCGAGCACGAGGCACGCGACGCCGAGCGCGATGAACTTAGAGAACCACTTCATGGTGCTTCCCTTCAATGCGGGGCAAACCCCCTGCCCAATCGTTCGGTGGGCTATGTACCCCACTCGCGCGCCATCGCGCGCGGCCGTCGGGGTTCCAACGGACGAGGGATTCGCTACGCGCGTCGAGCGGCGACCTCGTTGTAGATGGCGATCGTGCCGGGATAGAGGTGGCGTCCGGTTTCCACCACGTAGGCGATCGTGTCGCGGAAGGCGCGCCACCAGAGCTCCTCGAGCGAGACGGTGCCCACGAGCTCGCGCTGGGCGTCGAGGGCCGCGACGCTGCCGCGAGAGGGCTCGATGCCATCCGCGACGAAGAGCACCATGTCGAGGGGGCCCATGTCGGCGGCGCCTACGGTGTGGCGCTCGATCGCGCGAAGCACCTCCTCGGGAAGCCAGGGATAGCGCTCGGGCAACGTCTTCGCCGCCACGTAGCCGTGGAGGAGCGGCGCCACCTCTTCGAGCTCGTCGCCGGCGAGCTCGATGCCGAGGTCGCGCGCCACGTCCACGAGCTCGGCATCGCGTGTGGCCTTCTCCCAGTCGTGGAGGATGCCGGCAAGACGCGCGAGGTAGGGATCGACGCCGTAGATGCGTGCGAGGCGCTCGGCCTCGTGGCCGACGTTTAAGGAATGCGAGAGGCGACGCGGCTTATGGGCGAGCCGCTCGGAGAGGTCCGCCTCGAGCGAGGCGATGGTCGCCTCCTGCTCGGGCGTGAAGGGGGCCTCGCTCCCCTCGCGCGCGCTGCTCATGCGCGCGCCTCGCGATAGAGCCCGTGCTTTTGGATGTAGCCGATCACGGAATCCTTCGTGAGGTAGCGGATCGATTGGCCGGAGTGCGTGCGATTGCGCAGGTAGGAGGAGGAGATGGCGAGGGCGGGCACCTCCAGGTAGCGCACGTCGAAGGGGATGTGCGAGCCCTCGATGGCGGCCTTCGCCCACGCGAGGTCGTAGCCGGGGCGCGTGGCGCCCACGAGCGTGGCGATCTCCGCGATGCGCGCGGCGTTGTGCCAGCTGATGATGTCGATGATGGCGTCCGCGCCCGTGATGAAGTAGAGCTCGACGTTTTCCGGATAGCGCCGATGGAGCTCCTCGAGCGTGTCGACGGTGTAGGTGACCCCCTCGCGATCGATCTCGAGGCGGCTCGCCACGAAGAGCGGGTTATCGGCGGTGGCGAGGAGCGTCATCGCGAAGCGATCCTCCGGGCCCGACACCTCGCGATCCTGCTTGAAGGCGGGAGAGCCCGCCGGCATGAAGAGCACGAGGTCGAGGTCGAGGTCGTCGAGGGCCTGCTGGGCCGTGACGAGGTGGCCGTTGTGGATGGGATCGAACGTGCCGCCCATGATGCCGAGCCGATACGTGCACTCGGGATCCGCGCCGATGAGGGGCCATATCGGCTGCGTGGCGCTCGAATGCTCCTCGGGTGCCTCGCCCGCGATCTCTCCCGGCGCGAGGATCATCGCACCTGCCCCTCGCCGCGCACGAGGTACTTCGTCGTGGTGAGCGCGGAGGCGCCCATGGGGCCCCGCGCGTGGAGCTTCTGCGTGGAGATGCCGATCTCGGCCCCGAGCCCGAAGACGCCGCCGTCGGTGAAGCGCGTCGAGGCGTTCACGTAGACCGCCGCGGCGTCGACGCCCTCGAGGAAGCGCTCCGCGGCGGCGTAGGAGGAGGTGACGATGGCCTCGGAGTGGTGCGTGCCGTAGCGGTTGACGTGGGCGATGGCCTCGTCGAGCCCGCCCACGCACTTCACGCTCATCTTGAGATCGAGGTACTCCGTGCCCCAGTCCTCCTCGGTGGCCTTGCCCATGGCCACGCCCACGCGGCGCGCGATCGAGCACGCGCCGGGATCTCCCACGAGCTCGACGCCGCCCTCGCTGAGCGCCGTGAGCACGCCCGGCAGGAGCGCCTCGGCGGCCTCCTCGTCCACGAGAAGCGATTCCGCGGCGTTGCACACCCCCGGGCGCTGGCACTTCGCGTTCACGCAGATCCGCACCGCCATCTCGGGATCAGCGCTCTTCTCGAGGTAGATGTGGCAATTCCCGGTGCCGGTCTCGATGACGGGCACCTTCGACTGCTCGACGCAGGCCTTGATGAGCGAGGCGCCGCCGCGCGGGATGAGCACGTCGACGACGCCGGTGGCGCCCATGAGCTCCACCGCGTCCGCGTGGTCATCGGACGCGACGAGTTGGATGGCATCCTCGGGAAGCCCCACCTTCGCGACGCCCTTCCGGCAGGCCTCCGCAATCGCCGCGCAGGAGCGCCTCGCCGCCGAACCGCCGCGAAGCACGCAGGCGTTCCCCGAGCGCAGGCAAAGGGCGATGGAATCGGCGGTGACGTTTGGACGGGCCTCGTAGATGATGGCCACCACGCCGAGGGGCACGCTCACCTGCTCCAGGCGAAGGCCGTTCGGAAGCGTCCTCCCCCCGAGCACGCGGCCCACGGGGTCCTCCTGGCGCGCCACGTCCTCCATCGCGCCCACGATTCCCGCAATGCGCGCCTCGTCGAGGAGCAGGCGGTCGAGCAGCGGATCCGGGAGCCCCTTCAGCTGGCCCTCCGCCATGTCCTCCACGTTCTGCGCGATGATCTTCGCGCGCGAAGCGGCGAGCTCGGCCGCGGCGCTTCGAATGGCATCCGAGCGCAGCTCGGCGCCCGCCTTCGCGAGCGCGGGAGCGGCGTCGCGTGCGAGCTTCGCCTGGGCTAGGGCCTTGGCCATGGCGCTTCCCTCTCTCCAAGGCGTCCTTGCGGGCGCGGATGCTAGTCCCTCTGCGAGCGACGCTTCCTCGAGCCGGCCTTGCGGGCGCGACCCGGCTTCGACGTGCCGTGCGCGCTCGGCTCATAGACGCGGTTCACGTTCTTCTGCTTCGGCTTCGTGCCGCGCGTGTGCGCGCTCGTGCGATGCGGCGTGTGCGGCAGGCGCTCGATCTCGGTGGTGTAGGGCGCGTTGCCGGCGCGCTCGGCCTGGTGGAGCTGCGAGAG
This sequence comes from uncultured Atopobiaceae bacterium, assembly GCA_947625235.1. GTDB lineage: Bacteria > Actinomycetota > Coriobacteriia > Coriobacteriales > Atopobiaceae > CANRLS01. The sequence goes on from CANQNP010000027.1 coordinate 11,797, forward strand.
CGCGCCCGCGGGAATCACGGGACCGCCCGCGGCCGCCACCTCGGGCATCTCGGGGAAGCGCCTCTGGAAGTTCTCCTCGAACATGCCGGCGAGCTTCAGCGCCGCGGCGTCGTAGGCGGCAGGATCGGCCCAGGTGGAGCGCGCGTCGAGGATCTGCGAGGACACGCCGGGGCACGTGAGCGGCACGTCGAAGTTGAAGAGCTCGTTGTGGATGAAGGTGCTCTCCTCCACCGAGCCGTCGAGCGCCGCCTCGACGATCGCGCGCGTGGCGCCGAGGTCCATGCGGTGGCCGATGCCATAGGGGCCGCCCGTCCACCCGGTGTTCACGAGGTAGCAGCGCACGTGGTGGCGCCCGATGCGCTCGCCCAGCATGTTCGCGTAGACCGTGGGCTTGAGCGGCATGAAGGGCTCGCCGAACATCGAGGAGAAGGTGGGCTGCGGCTCCTCGATGCCCTCTTCGGTGCCCGCGACCTTCGAGGTGAAGCCCGTGAGGAACTGGTACTTCGCCGCCTCCGGCGTGAGGCGCGCGATGGGCGGGAGCACGCCGAAGGCGTCCGCCGTGAGGAAGATGATCACCTCGGGGACGCCGTCTTGGCCGGTGAGCACCGCGTTGTCGATGTACTCCACGGGATACGACACGCGCGTGTTCTCCGTCACCGAATCGTCGTTGTAGTCGGGGCGGCGCGTGTTGCGGTTCAGGATGACGTTCTCGCAGAGGCTCCCGAAGCGGATGGCGCCGTAGATCTCCGGCTCGCGGTAGCGCGTGAGGCCGATCGTCTTGGCGTAGCAGCCCCCCTCGAGGTTGAAGACGCCCTCCTCCGACCATCCATGCTCGTCGTCGCCGATGAGCTGGCGGCGCGGATCGGCCGAGAGGGTGGTCTTGCCGGTGCCGGAGAGGCCGAAGAAGACGGCGGAGGAGTTCGTGGTGGGGTCGACGTTGGCCGAGCAGTGCATCGTGAGGACGTTGTCCTCCACGGGGAGCACGTAGTTCATCGCGCTGAAGATCGACTTCTTGATCTCGCCGGAGTAGCCCGTGCCGGCCACGAGGATCACGCGCTCCTCGAAGTTGAGCACCACCGCCACCTCGGAATTCGTACCATGGGCCACGGGATCGCACTTGAATCCCGGCGCGGCGAGGACGACGAAGTCCGGCTCGCCGTAGCGCCAGAGCTCGAAGCGGTTCGGGCGCACCATCATCTGGCGCGCGAAGAGGGCTTGGTGGGCCTCCTCGGCGATGACCATGAACTTGCGCGCGTGCTTGCGGTCCGCCCCCACGAGCCCGCGCACCACGAAGGGGTCGCGCTCGGAGAGGCGCTCGCAGATGCCGCGCTTGATGCGGCGATAGTGCTCGGGGGTGATGGGGCGGTTCACGTTGCCCCAGGCGATGCGATTGTGCACGTTGGGCGTGTCCACCACGAAGCGATCCTTGGGCGAGCGGCCGGTGCGCTCGCCGGTGAGCACGACGAGCGAGCCGTTCGAGGCGAGCTCACCCTCCTTGCGCGCGAGTGATTCCTCCACGAGCTCGGGGACCGAAAGATCCCAGTGGACGTCTTCCTCTTGGACGCGAACGCCGACCTCGGCGAGCTTCTCGTCAAACATCGGACCTCCTGTACGCGGCTCGGGCGCCTCTCGCCCGGCCGTCCTGTGGCATAGAAAATGCCCGCGAAGGGGCATCGGATTGGCGTGTGCGCAGGCTGCGTTTGGGGAGTTCGTTTCTCGACTGCGGTATCAGTGTAGCCCCTCGCGCAGGACATGGCTCGAGGCGCAACAAACCTACAACCGAAGGGTTGCCGCCCCGAGCGCGCGGGCGTCGGCCTCGTCGTGGGTGGAGAGGATGAGGCTGCGCGCTCCGAGGCGCTCGGCGATCACCCTCCTCGCACGGTCGCGGGATGCGTCGTCGAGGCCGGCGAACGGCTCGTCGAGAAGCACGGCGGCGCTCGGGCACAAGAGGGCGCGCGCGAGCTCGAGGCGCCGACGCTGGCCCCCGGAGAGGTCCCTCGCCAGCCGTGAGGGCTCCACATCGGGAAGGAGCTCGGCGAGGAGGGCGCGCACCTCCTCGCGGGGCACGCCGCAGGAGACGAGGCGCACGTTCTCCTCCATGGAGAGCGCGTCCACGAGCCGCGCCTCCTGGAAGACAGCCGAGAGCCGCCTCGGGCGCGCGATCCTTCCCTTCTCGGTGGCGACGAGGCCCATGATGGCGAGGAGCAGGGACGTCTTGCCCTCCCCGGAGGGGCCGCGCAGGCAGAGCGCCTCGCCGCCCTCGACCTTGAGGGAGATGTTCGAGAGGATCCTCTTCCCCCCGCGCGCGATCGTGACGTCCAGCACGGTGATGGTCGGATCCTCGGCCACGATGGGGCTCACGGGCTCCGAGGGCGCGCTCCTCACCGCGAGCTCGAGCGAGGCGCGCGCGCTCTTCGCGAGGAGCCAGAGGAACGCCTTCTCGCAGGCGAAGGCGCAGAGGATGATCGTGAGCGTCCAGGCGAAGAGCTCGGAGGTCTCGAGCAGGAGCTTCGCCTGGTAGACCTTCTCGCCGAGGGTGTCGAGCGCCATCGCGATGAGCTCGGCCGCCACCCCCGCCTTCCACGCCATGCCCACGGCGTTTCTGCTCGTGGCCACGAGGTAGGGCACCACGCTCGGCCACGTGTGCGCGAGCCAAAGGCGCCCCGGGGAGACGCCCATCACGAAAAGCGCGTCCGCCACCTCTCCTTTCACCTGCCTCGCGCCCTCGAGGGTGGAGAAGTAGTACGCGGGAAACACGACCAGCGCCACCGCGGCCACCGGGACGCCCTCCGCGCCGAGCCAGAGGAGCAGCACGACCACGATGCAGGCGACGGGCGTGGCCTTCACCACGAGCACGAGGGGATGGATGAGATCGGCAAGCGCGGGATGGCGCGACGCCAGCGCGCCGAGGGCGAGCGCCGCCGCGAACGCCACCGCGAAGGCGATGACGATCGTGCCAAACGAGGCGCCCACCGAGGCCCAGAAGGCGCCCGTCGCGGCGAGGCCCGCACACGCCACGACCGTCTGCCAGGGCCCCGGCAAGAGGAGCGGCTGGTCGACGAGCGCGGCTACGACCTGCCACACGCCGAGCCACACGAGAACGGCACCCGCAAAGCGAAGCCGGGCGCGCGAGGCTCCACCGCTCGCGCGCCCTTCAGAAGGCGCATCTCGCCTTCCCGTGCCCATCGACGCTTCCCGCGGCTCGCCTAGGACGCCTCGTAGTAGAAGCTCGCATCCGGCATCGAGCCGCCGATGCTCGCCGCGTCGAAGCTGCTCAGCACGCCGAGGTAGCCCTCGAGCGCGGCCTTCATGCCCTCGCCGGAGATGCACACGAGCGAGCATTGCCCGATCGCCTTCTCGGCCACGGGAGCGCTCGCGATGATGCCCTTGTCCACCACCATCTGGCTGAACGCCGCGGGATCGGCGAGCACGGCCTGCACGCTCGCGGTCTGCCCCTCGAGGAAGCGGGTCACGGCATCGGGGTGCTCCTTCGCGAAGTCGTTCTGCACGATCGTCACGCCCGTCACGAGCTCGGAGCCCTCCGGTGCCACCTCCTTCCACACGTCGCCGAGGTTCACCACGCTCTTGAGCTCGGCGTTCTTCGCCATGGCCGCGGTGGCGAAGGGCTGCGGCATGATGGCGATCGCCGTCGGGTCGGCCGCGAGCATGGTCGCGAGCTCCTGCGCCTCGCTCTTGAACTCGAGGTCCACGCCGCTGAGCTCCTTCTGCTCGATGAGGTAGCGCGTCACGTACTCGGGCGTGGTGCCCTTGCCCGTGAGGTAGACGGTCTTGCCGGCGATGTCGTCGAAGCTCGTGATGGCGGGATCGCCCGTCACGAGGTAGAGCACCGAGAGGGTGTTGATGTCGATCACCGAGATCGCGCCCTCGGTCTTGTTCCAGAGCACCGAGGCCACGTTCGCCGGCACGAGGGCGATGTCCACGTCGCCGGAGACGACCTTGCCGGTGATCTCGTCGGCCGTACCCACGATGTCGAAGGCGTAGGTGTCCGTGGTCTCGCCGTCGGCCGCCTTCTCCATGAGGTCGAGGAGTCCGATGGACGTGGGCCCCGTCATGGACATCACGGAGACCTCGGTGGGAGCCGCAGCGTTGCCGAGATCGGTCGTCGCCTCTCCTTCCGCGGGCGCGTTTTCGGCGGGCGCGCACGCCGCGAGCGCGAGTCCGGCGAAGGCGATCGCGATCACTGCGAAGGCGGCGAAGATCCGCGAGGAGAGGGAATCTTTCGAGCTGTTACGTTTGGTCATTTCGCTTCCTTTCCACGTCGCGGAAAGTGTAGCGTCCGCCTCAACAAACAAAGGGCCGGGGATGAGCTAAACGACAGCGAGAGGTGCTGGGGTGCCCCAGATTCGTGGGATTTTGGCCACGTCGCGTACTTCGCTACGTGAGTGGCCAAAATCGCGCGAAGATGGGGGCGCATCCAGCACCTCGCAGCGTCGAGCTCGCTATTCCGTTCGCAAGGCTTCGACGGGGTCCTTCCTCGCCGCGGAGGAGGCGGGAATGAGGCCCGCGATGAAGGAGAGCGCGACGCTGATCGCGATGAGCACGAGGGCCGCCACCGGCGAGAGCTGCATGATGTTCGGCACGTCGAAGATGTCGAGCACCGCGATGTTCACGAAGATCGAGGCGAAGAGCGTCACGCCGACTCCGATGAGCCCTGCGGCAAGCCCCTCGATCACCGTCTCCGCGTCGAAGATGGCCGAGATGTCGCCACGGCTCGCGCCCACGGCGCGCAGGATCCCGATCTCCTTCGTGCGCTCGAGCACCGAGATGTAGGTGATGATGCCGATCATGATCGAGCTCACCACGAGCGAGATCGACACGAAGGCGATGAGCATGGTGGAGATCATGTTGATGATCGTGGTCACGGAGGTCATGAGCGTGCCGACGACGTCGGTGTAGGAGATCTGCTTCTCGTCGGCGCCCTCGTCGGCCATGCGCTGGTTGTAGCCGTCGAGGATGTCGATGATCGACTGCTTCGCCTCGAAGTCGCGCGGGTAGATCTCGATCTCGCTGGGCTCGGAGAGGCTCGCGTAGCCGAGCTGGGCGAGGTTTCCCTCATAGCTCGTGTCGCTGTTCGAGAGCATCGCGAGGATGAGGTCGGAGAGCGTCTCCTCGTCCACGTTCATCTGGAAGGCGCCCGCGAAGGCGTCGGCGTCGATGGAGATGGCGTTTTGCAGGTTCTCGGCGAGCTGCGTGGTGACGTTCGCCATCATCTGCCGCATCTGCGTCTCGATCTCGGCGGCGATTTGGTCGGTGAGGAGCGCCATCTGCGCTTCCATCTGCCTTTGCACCTCGGTGGCGTAGGACGTCATCACCTGGTTCATGTAGGTGCCCATGGCCTCGGTGAGCTGCGCCATCACCTGCTGCGTGACCGCGGCGGTGTAGCTCCCCACGA
>CANQNP010000028.1 GCA_947625235.1 uncultured Atopobiaceae bacterium
ATGATGCCCGTGCCGTCCATGCGCCCGTAGCGCTGCCAGGGGATGTGGCCCACGGGGATGCGGCGGTCGTTGAAGTCCTGGAGCTCTTGCTCGGAGTAGCGCACCTGCGGGGCGATGAGCACGCAGTCGGCCTTGTCCAGCATGAACTTGCCGCGGCCTACTCCCGTGGCCTGCACGCGCACGTGGAGGTTCGCCTCGTCGGCCGCGCGCTGCATGTGCCACACGAGGAGGCTCGATGACATCCCGCCCGCGCAGCACACGAGCACCTCGCGCGGCGCGAGCTCCTCGCAGAGCTCCCACGCGCGGCGATAGGGCGCGTAGAGGTCGTAGAGCTCGAAGGCCTCGGCGATGATGGCGTCCGTGTCGAGTGCGCCGAACACGCGTCTGGGGATCTGCCCGAGCGCGACGGGATACTCGGCCTTCTTCTCGAAGTCCTTCTGGAGGAAGGCCACCTGCGGGGCGATGAGGATCACGTCCGCGGAGCGCTCGTCCCAAAGGCCGCCTCGAAAGCCGTCGCACGTGGCCTCGATGGGACGCGCGCAGCGCGCGGCCGCCGCTTGCACGCGCTGCATGAGGATGCTCGTGGAGTGGCCCTCGTCGCACACGAGCAAGAGCCGCAAGGGGCGCGCGGCGCTCGGGCTCTCGATTTCGGAATCCAACGCCAACGGCCGCTACTGGATGCGCGTGCGGCAGTAGGGGCACACCTTCCAGTCGGCGTTCAGGGGCCTATGGCAGGTGGGGCAGACGTTTCGCACCTGCGTGTTGCAGATGGGGCAGACGATGAAGTCGCGGTCGATGGGGGTGCCGCACTTCGGGCAGATGCCGTAGTGGGAGAGCTGGTGCTCGCGAAGGGCGATGTCGAGGTCCTGCTCCTCGCGATCGACAAGGTAGCTCGAGGGGCGAAGGATCACGTAGGCGAGAAGCCCCACGATGGGGATGACGGAGATGATCGCCCAGAGCCACCACGGTTCGGCCCCCCGGCGCTGGGCGTCGCGCACCACGTAGACGATGGAGAGGATGTAGAGCATGATCACGCACGCGAGCGCGAGGTAGAGCACCATGCGCACTTCCGGCGTGATGATCTGGTCCAGCAGCTCCTGCATGTGCATCCCCTCGTTCGCTCGCACGCACCCTAAGGCGCACTTCAGGCAACCTCACTAGTCTATCAAAGTGCCCCGCGCACGCCCGTTAGCGCGAAAGGTCGTGCTCCGCCATGAGGAGGAGCGCCTGGTTCACGATGGCCTTGGCGTCCATGGTGCCGTAGTCCCTCATGCTCATGAGCGCGACGGGCGTGGCGTCGCCATAGACCTCCCGAAGGCGCGGCACGATGGGGCTCACCTGCGGCCCCACGAGGATGCAGTCGGCCTCCACGGGCTCGAACTCGAGCTTGTGCACGCTCGTCCAGCCCACCTCGATGTTGAGGTTGCGCGCGCGGATCTCGTCTTGGACCTTCTGGGAAAGGAGGCTCGAGGACATGCCGCCCGCGCAGCACACGATGAGCTTCCTCGGCGCGCCGGAGGCGGTGGCGGCGGCGCGCGCCTCGAGCGCCTCGTCCACGGCCTCCGCGCGATTGCGCGTGGCGAGCGGCATGAGGTTCAGCGCTTGGTCGAGGGCTCGGTCTGCCTCGAGGCGCCCGTAGACCATCATCGAGAGCGGCGAGATGGCCACCTCGGGTGCGAGCTCCTTGAACTCGCGCTCGAAGGAGGCGGCGCCCGGCGAGAGCAGCACCACGTCGTAGTCGCTAAGCGCCCCCTGCCCGCGACGCAGCGGCATGGAGTCGGTCATGATTTGCAAGCCGCGCTCCTTCGCGCGGTTGTTCATCCGCGTGGCGAGCATGGCCGAGGTGAGCCCGCTCGGGCAGATGATGAGGATCGTCGCGTCTTCGGCCATGGGCTCTCCCTCCACGCGCCTCGTCCACCTCACGCAAAAGGCGGTGCAGCTGATGCTACACCGCCTTGAGGGTCAAACCTCTATGGGTTTGCAGCGTGGACTACTTCTCCAGTGCGCAGATACGCTCGTAGGCGTCGATCATCTGCTCGGCCATGAGCTTGCAGACCTCGGTGGAGATCAGCTGGTCCTCGGCATGGAGCAGAATGAGCGGGGCAACGGGCTCACGCTCGCCAGCAGCATCCTGCTGAAGGAGCTTCAGGTGGACGTCGTGGCCCTCTGCGTAGGCCTTGTCGCCCTCTTTGATGAGCTCGCGCGCATCGTCGAACTTGCCCTCCTTGGCGAGGGAGATCGAATTCACGTAATCGCTCTTCGCGGTTCCCACGGCGGCGATGATCTGGAAGCAGGTCATCTGAAGGTCGTCCATACCCTCCATGGGCACCTCCTCTCTGGTTAGGGCGACGAGCGCTTGGGTAGTCTTGCCGTCGCCAAATGGATCGAAAAAGGAAACGTAGGGCTGGAAGGACCCGGCGTTTACTTCATGAGGGAAATGGCCTCGTCGTTGATCTTCTTGGCGTTCATGCGGCCGTAGTCAGCCATCGGGATGACGGAGACGTTGATGCGACCGTTGATGGCCTTCTCGAAGTTGGCCTTCGCATAGCCCACCTGAGGGCCAAGGAGGATGACGTCGACCTGATCGACCTTGTCGAGACCCTCGTTGATCGGCAGGGCCTCAATCTCCACGTCCAGGTTACGCGCGGCGGCGTCCTGCTTCATCTTGGTGACGAGGAGGCTCGTGGACATACCGGCTGCGCAGCAGAGGAGGATCTTCCTGGCCATACTTGGTTCCTTTCCGGCGTCGTCTCGCTGAGACGCGCCCTGTTCCTTGGGGCGTGGCCCCTTCTTCCGCGAGGGAGCGGGTTGCTCCCTCCCAATGTACTGGGCCCATACGGCGCGAGGGGCCACCGAGGGCAGAGCGCGTGGGTCAGACGCGCTTGGTCGAAGTACCGAGCTCAATGAGCGGTGGGAGGGACAGGGCAAAGGAGGCGCCTGCCCCTCCCTTCAGTCGTTCTGGACTAGCGCTGTTGGCGTGTGGCCAACGGGTGTTGGCGTTGCGCCAACAGGAGCCTCGGGCGAGGCTCGCGAGCGGCTCCCGAAGGAGCCGCCCAAGGGGAAGGACTAGGCCTCTTCCTCCTCGGGCATGGAGCCGGTACCCGCCGCCTCGGCCACCTTCATGAACACGGTGTAGACGACCGTGATCACGGCGATGAGGGCGAGCTGGCAGATCGGGGCGCGCCAGTCGCCGGCGGTGGCGAGGAAGGAGTTGATGAGCGGCGGGGTCGTCCACGGGACGAGCACGAAGCACGGGTTCATGAGGCCGAGCACCGTCATGAAGTAGCTGCCCACATAGCCGATGAAGGAGCTCAGCACGAAGGCGATCATGAGCGGCAGGTTGTAGACGATGGGATAGCCGTAGATGATCGGCTCGTTGATCTCGAAGATGCCGGGCGCGGTGGCAAGCGCGCAGATGGCGCGAGCGCTCTGGCTCTTCGAGAACGCGAAGGTCGCGATGATGAGGCCGATGGTGCAGCCGGAGCCGCCCATCGTGCCGAAAACGGCCTGCGTGTCGGAGTTCAGGTAGTTGTAGTTCTCCATGTTCACCGGCAGGCCCTGGTTAAACGCCTCGGTGTTCTCGGTCATGAGCACGAGCATGATCGGCTCGAGGAGGGTCGAGTTGATCGTGGAGTGGTGGATGCCGAGCGTGAAGAGCAGCATGCCCATGCAGAAGATGAACGAGGCGCCCCAGATGTTGTCGCCCACGAAGACGCGGAGCGGCTCGGTGACCACCATGTTGATGATGGCCGGCACGTTCGTGTCGAAGAATCCGGCGAGGAGCGCGGCGATGAGGCCACAGCCCATGAGGGTGATGGCCATCGGGATCATGACGTTGAAGGATGCCGCGACTGCGGGCGGGACGCCCTCGCCGAGGTTGATCTTGAGCTTGTCGATGCCCGAGAGCCAGATGAAGACGCTCGTGGCCACGAGACTCATGACGATGGCCACGAAGAGGCCGTTCGTGCCGAGCTGGTTCGAGGTGAGGGCCTGGGACATCACCACGCCGGTGCCGAGGGAGGCGGCGACGGCCTCCTCGGTCTCATTGGCGGCCTGGTTGAAGTCGACGGTGGTGCCGTCCTCGGTGATGAGGCTGGTCACGGCCGACGGGATGACGTCCTCGACGTCGCCGTCGTTGACCTCGGCGTCGGTGTTGGCCTCCTCTTCCTGCTGGACCTTGAGGAGCGCGTAGTTGCCGTCTTCGGAGGTGACGTAGGTGCTCACGTCGTAGGTGCTCTCGCCAAGCTGGAGGCCGTCGAGGGAGGCGACGTTGCCGGAGACCTCGATGGACTGCGGGATGACGATGATGAACGCGGCGATGCCCACGACGACGCAGGAGATGGCGTTGTCGAAGCGGACGTTACGCGCGTAGCTGAAGCCGATCATGCCGGCGAGCATGACGGACGCGAAGTTCTGCGTGCCCTGGAGGACCGCGTTGCCCCACGTCTGCCAGGCGGCGAGCATGTCGCCCTGCATGATGGCGGGGAAGATGACGTTGTTGAACAGCACCGCAACACCACCCAGGATGAACAGGGTGATGATGGACGAGAAGCTGTCGCGAAGTGACCGTAGGTGGATCTGGTTGCCGATGGCCGTGGAGACCGCGGCAAACTTATCCATGAAGGACGAGCCTTCTGCCATGTTTTCACTCTCCTCTACTCTCTCTAGCAGTTCTCTCCCATTGCATTGCGTGGGTCGTTGAGGACGCCGATTGACCGGACCGGCATCCGCCACGCTAGTCCATAACCTACGAGGCGGCAGTTGCCGCGCCGATCACCTCCCCTCGACGCGAAAACCGAGCCCTCGCCTGGCCATGGGACCAAGCAAGGGCACGCGCCTCGCATAACACCGAATGGATTGGGGAAGGGATAATTCGCGCGCGCTGGCAGCTCTCCTCAGGGAATGCGGAGCTCTTGGAGGGCACTGACGCGACGTGGCTCGCGCACACGCCCGGCATCGTGCCGCTGCGAAGAAGCTTCGCTGGCATAGAAAGTCCCGCTCTCTCCCTGTGGAATCAACGCTGGTCAGGCGCGAATTCCTCGCATGACGCACAGGTGTCATGCTCTTCCGAAAGAAGTGTATCGCTTCAGTTGTGGAAAAGTCACGGATTTTTCCACCCAAACTTGATGTGTTGGGGCACCGTATCCGCGAGGTTCCCGCGAAAGGATACACTCAAACCCGACACAATGCTGAAAAGGCTTATTCAGGGGGCCTACGCTGCGGCGGCTATCGGAGTGTGATCGCGATGGCTAAATACGAAGAGATCGCAAACGACCTCAGGGCGCGCATCGAATCGGGCGACGTCCAGCCCGGAGACCGCCTCCCCACCGTCATCCAGCTTTGCGACTTCTACCGCGTGAGCAAGGTCACCGTCCGCCACGCCATCGAGATGCTCGTGGACGAGGGGCTCGTGACCGCGCGGCGCGGCTCGGGCACCTACGTGCGAAGGAACCGCGACCTCCCCGGCGACGGCATCGCCTCCGTCGGCACGCCCGGCGTGGAATCCGGCTTCACCGCGGGAAACCCGCATGGCGAGGTCTCGAGCGACGTCTACGCGTTCGAGGTGCTCATTCCCCCCGAGGACATCCGCCGCTACCTCGAGCTCGACGCCGGTGACTTCACGTACTACGCGGAGCGCGTGCGCAAGCTGAACGGGCTGCCCATCTCCATCGAGTACACCTACACGCCGATCGACCTCGTGCCGGGCTTGAAGCGCCACCATCTCGAGGGCTCGGTCTACCGCTACATCCGCCAGGACCTCGGGCTGCGCATCGCCGAGACCACGCGGACGATCCGCGCCGTCCTCCCCACCGGCGAAGAAGCGGACCGTCTGGACATCCGCCCAAGCGATCCGCTCCTCGAGATCGAGCAGGTAAACGCGCTCGATTCCGGCCGGCCCTTCGAATACACGCTCTCCCACCACGTGGGGAGCCGCTTCGAGATCCACGACAAGGGCTAGCGGGGCCCTCCCCCTCAGCGCTCCTCGTCGAGGGGCCAGAAGCTCGCCTTCGCGCCCGGCGCGTCCACCGCGAGGGAGTATTCCTCGGGGTAGTAGCGCGTGGTGAAGCTCATCTCGCCCTCGTTCACGAACGCCTCCACGCAGGAGTGGTCGCCGACGACGCGCAGCGCGCGCAACGGGCCGACCTCCTCCCAGCGCGTGGTGCGTCCGCGGCCCACGCTCCCCTCGCCCGTGCGGGAGAAGGTGAGCGAGAGCACGCCGTTCTCGAAGGTGAGGGCGAGCTCCCTCGCGAGCGTGATGGTCGTGCCATCGGCCGCGCCCGCCTCGCCGAAGTCGAGGCTGAGGTCGAAGGCGCGGCAGCACTCCCCCGCCACCTCGAGGGTGCCCGTGACCTCGCGCTTCTCGGATTCCTTGCGATACGCGTCGAGCTCGCGCACGGGACGCGCGTGGAGCGCGCCGTCCTCGAAGGTGACCTCGCGGGGAATGGTGAAGCAGTGCTGCCAGGCGTCCGCCGCGCGCACGGTGGGGTTGTCGTGCTCGGGCGTGTCGTGGATGCCCATCCATCCGATGAGGATCCTGCGCCCGTCCTCGGCCTCGAAGGACTGCGGTGCGTAGAAGTCGAAGCCGCCGTCCCAGAGGTGGAAGTCGGTGGGGGCGCCGCCGAGAAGGCCGTTTTCGAAGAGGAAGTAGCCCGCCTCGTAGACGTTTCGACGCTCCCACTCGTCCCCCGCGACGCCTTGGAGGCCCTGGGGGCTGAAGGAGAGCACGCCCACGCGCGCCTCCGCCGGACCCTCCCCGGCGCCCTCGACGGGCACCGTGAACCAGTCCGGGCACTCCCACATGTAGCCGAAGGGCTCGGGCGTGGACACCTGCGCGTAGAGCTTCCAGCCGCCATCGAGGCGATCGGACTTGTAGAGCAGGACCTCGCCTTGGTCCACGAGCGCCGCGCCCTGCGTGGCGTGGGCCTCCATCGGGCGTCCCGCGAGCGAGAGCGCCATGGCTATGCCCGTGCCGGAGGGGCGGTTCCCGCGCCGGCGCGCGCCGAGGATCATGTAGTAGGCGGTGGAGCCGTCGGCCGACGTCTCCTTCCAGACCTTCGGGTCGCGGATGTGGCAGGTGAGCCCCACCGGGTAGTCCTCCATGGCGAGCACGGGGACCTTGCGCGAGAAGTGCTGGCCGTCTTCGCTCTCGGTGTAGATCTGCGTGGCGATGCGGCCGTCGTCGATGTAGTTGTAGTCAGCCGAATCCTCGAGCTTCACGTTGCCCGTGTAGAGGACCTTCACCTTGCCGTCTTCCACGAGCGCAGATCCGCTGTAGGCGCCGTGGCAATCGAACCACTGGTCGGGATAGAGCGCGACGCCCTCATAGGTCCAGCGCACGAGGTCGCTCGAGGTGGAGTGGCCCCAGAACTTGAGGGCGCCCTCGGGATCGAGCGGCGAGTACTGGAAGTACGCGTGGAAGGTCGAATCCTTCTGGCAGAGGCCGTTCGGATCGTTCAGCCAGCCCACGGGCGGGCAGAGATGGAAGGCGCAGCGGTAGGGATCGGGTGGATTCACGAGCCTGGCGGCCTCCTCAGCCGCCAGGCTCGCCCTACCCAATTCGCGGGTGAGGATGCTCATGGAACTATTCGGCGTCCTTTCGGGTGATGTCAAACACGTTGGCGCCCAGGGAGATGTCGCCCTCGTGGTTGATCTTCTCGACGTCGAAATCGTAGCCGTTCGAGACGATGGTCATCGTGGTCGCGGGGTGACCGGCCGCGCGCACCTTGTCGAAGTCCACCTCCACGAGCGGATCGCCCGCCTTCACGCGCTGGCCCACCTTCACGTGCGTGGTGAAGCCGTCGCCGCCCATCTGCACCGTGTCGATGCCGATGTGGATGAGCAGCTCGCAGCCGCTGTCCGTGACGATGCCCACGGCGTGGCCGGTGTCGAAGACCGTGGCCACGAGGCCATCGGCCGGCGCCACGATGACGCCCTCGTTGGGCTCGACGGCCACGGTGGGACCGAGCACCTCGGCGGCGAAGGTCGGGTCTGCGATCTCGGCGGCGGGCACGACGGTGCCGCCCACCGGGGTGGCGAGCACCTCGTGGGAGACGGTCGGGGCGTTCTCGGGATAGGTGATGTCGCCGCCCACCTCGGCCTCTTCGAGGGCCGCGGAGACCTCAAGCTGCTTGGCCTGAGGGTCTTTGTACGTCACGAAGGCGATGGCGAAGGCCACGCACGCGGCGGCGAAGAACATGATGATGTACTGGAGCGGCATCGCCATGCAGAGGAGGATGCCGAAGATGCCCGTGACGCCCGTGCCCGAGGCGCAGAGGCCGGTGAGGGAGCAGATGAGGGCGCCCACGGCACCGCCGATGCAGCCGGCGATGAAGACCTGGATGTAGCGGAGGTTCACGCCGAAGATGGCGGGCTCGGTGATGCCCATGAACGCGGAGAGCGCGGAGGGCACGGCGAGGCCCTTGACCTTGGCGTCCTTGGTCTTGAGGGCGACGGCGAGGGTGGCGCCGGCCTGGCCGATGTTGGCGGCGGAGGCAATGGGCAGCCAGTAGGTGACGCCGTACTGGGCGAGCTGGCCGAGGTCAATGGCGGTGTACATCTGGTGCAGGCCGGTGACGACCGTCGGCGCGTAGAAGCCGCCGACTATGAAGGCGCCGATGCCGAGCGGGAGCGTGATGAGCCACTGGACCGCCCAGAGCACCCAGTTCTCGAGGATGACGAAGATCGGGCCAATGGCCAGGAGCACGACGAACGCGGTGACGAACACCGAGACGAGCGGCGTGACGAAGAGGTCGATGGCCTCGGGCACCACCTTATGGAGGCGCTTCTCGAGGAAGGCCAGGATGGCGCAGGCGATGACGATCGGCACGACGTGGCCCTGGTAGCCGTACCAGTTGATGTCGTAGAGGCCGAAGATCGAGAGCGTGGAAAGCGTGCCGGCCTCGGCGTCAGCGGCCATATCATAGGCGCTCGGCATGGCGCTGGAGATCATGAGGGCGCCGACGACCGCACCAAGGTAGGGGTTCGCGCCGAACGCCTTCGCGGCGGAGAAGCCGATGAGCACCTGCAGGAAGCCGAAGGCCGTGCTCGACACGATGTCGGCGACGATCCAGATCGGGTTCTCGGTGGAGATGGAGATGATCTCCTGCTTGATCATGAAGTTCAGGGTGGACATGATGCCCAGGAGCAGGCCCGATGCCACGATGGCCGGGATGATGGGCACGAAGACGTCGCCGAGGAGCTTGATGCCGCGCATCACGATGTTCTGCTGGGCCGCGGCGGCCTGCTTGGCCTCTTCCTTGGAGGCCTCGGAGATGCCGCCGGCCCTCAGGAACTCCTCGTAGACCTTGTTGACGGTGCCGGTGCCGAAGATGATCTGGGTCTGGCCCTGCGCCTCGAAGACGCCCTTGACGCCCTCGACGTTCTCGAGGCCCTCCTTGTCGACCTTCGAGTTGTCAGCGATGACGAGGCGAAGACGGGTCGCGCAGTGCGCGGCGGAAGCAACGTTATCTGCGCCACCGACCTTCTCCAACACCTCCTGTGCTGCTTTTGCGTAGTCGAGTGCCATTCCTCTCCCCTTTCATGGTTTGGACTCGCTCTCTCTTCCTGTAACGCACATTGTTATCGATTTCACTCTATGTTACAAGGGCTTTTCGCAAATTGATCATGACCAATTTGAAGATCGGCTCGATCTTTTCGATTCGCTTCCGTACGCAAGCTGGAAGGACCACCTTTAATTTCGCCCTTGGAAGGTTGTCGTGGGTCGGGGGTGGACATAGTCCCCGGAGCCCGGCTCCCGCTCGCACGATTCACCGGCCTTCACCGGCCCTTTTTCTCGGGTGACACACCTCACATTGGCATACGGGCTTTGATACCGGCGGACCACTCCTGAGGTCCGAGAAAAAGGGCCTTCTCCTCGCGGCTCCCACAGGGCTCCGGGGACTATGTCCATCCCCCGCCCTCGAGAGTCCTTGCCACAACCACCAAAGAACCAGGGAATCAGCAAAACGACAGCGAGAGGCGCGGGTGCGCAGCAGCGCCCCGCAGCGTCGAACTAAGAGCTAGTTGATCCCCACTAACCTGTATCCCAGCTGGATTTGCATGGGGACGGCGTTGGTGTCGTCCATGAGGGAGATGAGGGCCTGGGCTCCGCGGTTGCCGCTCGTGCGATACGCGAAGTGCACCGTGGGGATGCCACCCGTCACGGCCTGAAGCAATTGGTTGTCGCCGAAGCCCGTGACGAGCGGCGCGATGCCCTCGCCCGGCTCGAGGTCGAAGTGCTCGTGCACGGCCTCGATGGCCCCCGCGGCGATAGTGTCGGTGGCGCAGGCGATCACGCGTATGCCGTCGTCTTGCTCGAGGAGCTCGCGCGTGGCCTCGGCGCCGCCGGCGCAGCTGAAGTCCGCGTTGCGCACGAGCACGTCTTCGAGCGGGATGCCAAGGGATGCGAGTCCGGCGCGAAAGCCCTGGAGGCGCGCGTTGCCCACGGCGCGATCGTCCGTGCGCACGCCCACGTAGGCGAACTTCCCCTCCGGATAGCGTTCCGCCAGCGCGCGCCCGAGGTCGGAGGCGGCACCGCGATCATCGTGGTAGACGCAGGACACCTCGTCCACGTGCTGGCCCACCACCACGACGGGCACCTTCGCGTTCTCGAAGAACTGGCGATGGCGAAGGGTGATGATGGTCCCCACGAGGATGATGCCGTCCACGGGATAGTTCTCGAAAAGCGCGAGGTAGTCGAGCTCCACCTCGGGATCGTTCTCGGCGTCGGCGAGGATCATCTGGTAGCCGCTCTCGCGAAGCACCTGGCCGATGCCGGCCGTCACGCGGCTCACCGATTCGGAGTTGATCTTCGGCACGACCACGCCCACGAGGTAGCTCTTGCCGGAGCGGAGGCTGCGCGCCTTCGCCGAGGGCTGGTAGCCCGTCGCCTGGATGGCGGCGCGAATGCGCTCGCGCTTCTCCTCCCCCACCGGGCCGCCGTTCAGGTAGCGCGAGACGGCGGCGTTCGAGACGCCCGCCATCTTGGCGATGTCGCGCATGGTGATTGCCATGGGGCTCCCCCTCCCCGTACGTGCTCGAGGGGAGTGTAGCGCTATGCCGAGTGAAAACGATGCCAGTTTGCGACTTCACCGGCGAGCGTGATGGTGCCGAGCGCCACGTAGGGCGCCTCGGCAAGCGCCCGGCAGGCGCGGTCGACGTCCTCGAAGACGCCGGCCACGGTAAAGCCATGCGCGCGCACGCGCTCCGCGAGCTCCTCGGCCTCGAGGGAACGCGCCGCCGCAGTCCGCGTGACGTAGATCGTCTCGAAGGCGGGGCCGAGGAGATCGATCATCGAGTCCGAATCCTTGTCGGCGAAGCAGGCGAAAAGAAGCGCGGGGCGCGCGGCGGCCTTTTCGCAAAGGGGCAGGTAGGAGGCGAGGAACGTGGCCACCGACTGCGGGTTGTGGCACGCGTCCACGAGGTGGATCGGCTCCTCGCGCACGAGGTCGAAGCGCCCGGGGGTGGGGCAGGCGGCCACGCTCTCCTGGAGCGCGTCCTCGTCGAGCTCACGGCCAAGGAAGGCCTCCGAGAGCGTAATGGCGCAGGCGATGTTTTGCGCTTGGTAGCTCGGCTTCTCGATGCCGTGGAGCTCGTAGACCGAGAAGGGGGTGTTCACGGAGAGAGCGAGGGCGTCGCCAAGAAACGCCGGCTCATGGTCGATGGTGAACTCCGCGTAGCGGCCGGGATCGTCGAGCTCTTCGAGCTGGGCGTCCGAGAGCACGGCGGTGGGCGTGAGGCGCGCCTTTCGCGCGCGCTCCTCCAGCACGGCGCGCACCGAAGGCTCCGTGTAGCAGCCAGACCCGAGCACGCAGGCCCTCTGGCCTCGGCGGATGATGGCGGCCTTCTCGGCGGCGATGGCCTCCAAGGTGTTGCCGAGGACGGCCAGGTGATCGAGGCCGATGCCGCTCACGCACGTGACCTCGGGGTTCGTAGCCGTGGTGGCGTCCCAGCGCCCTCCCATGCCCACCTCGAGCACGGCGGCCTCCACCCCAGCCTCCGCAAAGGCGACGAGCGCGGCAACCGTGAGGAGGTCGAACTCCGTCACGTCGTAGGGGCGCTCCCCCGCCGAGGCGCGACGCGCGTTCACCTGCTCGCCCACCGCCTTCGCCACCGCCACGCCGTGCGCGAAGGCCTCCTCGGAGACGGGCTTGCCGTCGAGCTCCATGCGCTCCGTCATCGAGACGAGCTCGGGCGAGGTGTAGAGCGCGACCTCGAGCCCCTCCCCCGCGAGGATGGCGGCGGTGTAGCGGGCGGTGGAGGTCTTTCCGTTCGTGCCCGCGACCTGCAGGATGCGGTAGCTCGCGTCGGGCCTGCCGAGCTCGTCGAGCATGTCGATGACCGTCTCGAGCATGGGCGAGATCCCCAAGCGCTGCGTGGCGGCAAGAATCTCGAGCGCCTTGGCGTAGGTGGCGTCCAGCCTCCGGTAACGCACCGGAAGCTCCCATCTCGTGGAAGTCGGCATCGGCTAGTAGTTCGTCGCGCGGACTTCGAAGTAGCTCTGCGGGTGGAAGCAGACGGGGCAGACCTTCGGCGCCTCCTTGCCCACGTGCAGGTGGCCGCAGTACGTGCAATACCAAACCGTCGTCTCGTCGTCGCGCGTGAAGACCTCGCCCTTCTGGACGCGATCGAGGATTGTCTGGTAGCGCTCCTTGTGGGACTTCTCGATGGCGGCGATGCGCTCGAAGATGTTCGCGATGGGCGCGAAGCCCTCCTCGCGGGCGGTGGCGGCGGCCTCCACGTAGAGGGCGTCTTCGCGATCCTCCTCTGAGGCCGCGTCCTTGAGGTTGTCCTCGGTATGCCTGAGCTGCCATTTGTCGTCGATCATGGCCTTCAGGAACATCTCGGCGTGCCGAAGCTCGTTACCTCCGGTCTCCCGGAAGACCTCGCCGATCTCCACGTAGCCGTCCCTCTCGGCCTGCTCGGCGTAGAGGCGATACTTCGCGAAGTCGCGTCCTTCGGTGGAGACGGCCGCGAGCAGATTCTGGTAGGTCTTGGAGTCCTTGAGATCCATGGTTGCTCCCCTCAGGCGAAGCCGATGCGTGCCCTTCCATGGTCGCGCCAAGGCCATGGTCCGAACCGCGTCTATTCGGCAAGCAGCAGCTGGGGCTAGCCGAGGTCCGCCGCCTGGGCCTTCAGGCGCTCGATGGTTTCCGCGAGCTCTGCGGCGCGTTCGCGCTTGGCCTCCACCACCGCAGGCGCCGCCTTCGCGAGGAAGCCCTCGTTTGCGAGCGTGCGCTCAACGCCGGAAAGCTCCTTCTCGGCCTTCGCGATGGCCTTCGCAAGGCGCGCCACCTCGGCCTCGAGGTCCACGAGGTCGCCGAGGGCGATGAAGATCTCGAGGGCGCCGTCGACCATGCTCACCGAGCCATGCGCCTTGGCCACCTCGGGCCCCACGTCGAGCTCGTTCACGCGTGCAAGCTCGCGCACGAAGTCGGCTTGCGCGAGAAGGCGCTCGCTGTCTTGCGAGGGCGCCTTCACGGCCACCGAGAGCGGCTCGCGGGGCGAGAGACGGTAGCGCGCCCTCGAGGAGCGCACGGCGGAGACGACGCTTCGCGCGAGGTCGAAGTCGTGCTCGGCGGCCTCGTTCACCCACTTCGCGAAGTCGGCGGGCTCGGGCCATGCGGCCTCCATGAGGAAGCGGCCCTCGTGCGAGGCCCCGTCGAGCGCCGAGGGCGGCAGCACGTCCCACACGGCCTCCGTCACGAACGGCATCACCGGGTGGAGCAGGCGAAGCGACGTGTCGAGCACGAAGGCGAGGTTGCGCTGCGCCTGCAGGCGCACGTCGGGATCGGAGGAGTTCAGCCGCCCCTTGCAGAGCTCCACGTACCAGTCGCAGACCTCGTTCCAGAAGAATCCCTGCAGCTCGCGGGCGTAGTCGCCGAATTCGTAGGTTTCGAGCTCCTCGGTGGCGCGCGCCACCTCGCGCGCGAGGCGCGAGAGCATCCACGCGTCCTCCGGCGTGGCGGCCTCCGCGGGCCCCGGCTCGTAGCCCTCGAGGTTCAAGAGCACGAAGCGGCTCGCGTTCCAGATCTTCGTGACGAAGCCCTTCGCCTGCTCCGTGCGCGGGCTCCCGAGGAATTCCCCGGTCTTCTTGTCGAACTCCGCGTCGAAGCGCACGTCTTGGTTGTTGGTGATGAGCGTGAGGAGGTTGAAGCGCATGGCGTCCGCGCCGTATTTCGCCATGAGGTCCATGGGGTCGACGCCGTTGCCCTTCGACTTGCTCATGCGCGTGCCGTCCTTCGCGAGGATGATCGCGTAGATGAACACGTCCTCGAAGGGCACCTCGCCGAGGAAGTAGAGCGAGCTCATGATCATCCTCGCCACCCAGAGCGCGATGATGTCGCGCGCGGTGACGAGCACCTTCGTGGGGTGGTGGCCTTTGAGCGCCTCGGGGTGCTCGGGCCAGCCTTGCGTGGCGAAGGTCCAGAGCTGCGAGGAGAACCACGTGTCGAGGACGTCGGGATCCTGCACCACGTGGTGGCTCCCGCACACGGGGCACACGTCGGTGTCCTCCATGAGCGCGTCTTCCCAGCCGCAGTCCGCGCACGTGAAGACGGGGATCCTGTGGCCCCACCAGAGCTGGCGCGAGATGCACCAGTCTTTGAGGTTCTCCATCCACGTGAGGTAGGTCTGGGTCCACCTCTCGGGGTGGAAGGTCACCTTTCCCGAGGTCACGGCCTCGGTGGCCGGGCCCTTGAGGCGATCGACCGCCACGAACCACTGCTCCGAGAGCCACGGCTCGAGCGTCGTGTCGCAGCGGTAGCAGTGCATCACGTTGTGCGCGTGGTCCTCCACGTGGTCGAGGAGATCGTGCTCCTCAAACCACGCGACGATCTTCTCGCGGGCCTCGTCGCGGGAAAGCCCGCTGAGGTCGCCGTAGCCCTCCACCACGTGGGCGGTCTCGTCGAAGATGTTCACCTTGGGCAGGTCGTGCGCCTCTCCCATGGCGAAGTCGTTCGGGTCGTGCGCGGGCGTCACCTTCACGAAGCCCGTGCCGAAGCCCGCATCGACGTGCCAGTCGGAAAAGATCGGGATCTCGCGGCCCACGATGGGGAGCACGACCGTCGCGCCCACGAAGGGCGCCTTCTCGGGATCGTCCTCGGCGACGGCCACGCCCGTGTCGCCGAGCATCGTCTCGGGGCGTGTGGTGGCCACGACGATGTAGTCGACGCCTCCCACGGGCTCCTTCAAGGGATAGCGCAGGTACCAGAGGTGCCCGTCCTCGTCGCGGTATTCCGCTTCGTCGTCTGAGATGGCCGTCCGGCAGGAGGGGCACCAGTTCACGATGCGCTTGCCCCGGTAGATGAGGCCATCGTGGTACCAGTCGCAGAAGACCTTGCGCACCGCCACCGCGTACTCCGGGCTCATCGTGAACTTCTCGGACGCGTAGTCGCAGGAGCCGCCCATGCGCTTGATCTGGCGGATGATCGTGCCGCCATACTCGTCGCGCCACTGCTGGCAGGCCTCGAGGAAGGCCTCGCGCCCGATCTCGAGGCGGTTCACGCCCTCCTCTTTGAGCTTCTTGTCCACCTTCGTCTGCGTGGAGATGCCCGCGTGGTCCGTGCCCACGATCCAGCGCGTGGAGCGACCACGCATACGGTTGTAGCGGATGAAGGCGTCCTGGATGGTGTCGTCCATCGCGTGGCCCATGTGGAGGATGCCCGTCACGTTGGGCGGCGGGATCACCACCGTGCAGTCCCTCACGCGTCCCTCGGCGTCCGGGAGCCCCGCGCTCCTCTCGAAGGCGCCGGCGTCGAGCCAGCGCTCCATGAGCTCAGGCTCCGTCGCTTGGGGGTCGTAGGTCTTGGGCAGCTCGGTGGCTGGTGTGCTCTCGCTCACGGGAACCTCCCGGTAGTGGTCTTGCATCCTCGGATTTCTTTCGGCGCTAAGGCTAGCACGGCCACAGCACGACAATTCCCCTTGCCTCACGAGGTCATAGCGAGATTGGGGTATGCTTCGAGTTGGCTAGCCTAGCTAAGGTAGGAGGCGAGCATGACCCAAGTAAACGTGCTCGAGGCGAAGACGAACCTCTCGAAGCTGCTCCAGATGCTCGAGGAGGGTGTGGAAGATGTGATCGTGATCGCCCGCAACGGCACGCCCATCGCCAACCTCACCCTCACGAGCGCGCACAATCCCACGCCGCACTTCATTGGCTGCAGGGAGGGCCTCTACGACATCCCCGATGACATCGATGCGGATAACGATGAGATCGCCGAGCTCTTCGGGGCCTAGCCATGAAGGTGTTGCTCGATACCCACGTGCTCCTCTGGGCGCTCTTCAAGCCCTCTCGGCTTTCAAGCCTCGCGCTGAGCTACCTCGAGGCTCCGGCGAATACGGCCGTCTACAGCCTCGCGACGCTTTGGGAGGTGGAGATCAAGCACCTCAAGAACCCTCGCCTCATGCCTCCCTCCGCCCAAGAGCTCTACGAGATTTGCCGAGACGAGGGCCTCAGCGCGCTATCCATCCGTCCGAACCACGTGTTTGCCCTCAGCACGCTCACGCAGCTCCCGGGCTCAAAGGAGCACAGGGATCCCTTCGATCGCCTCATGCTCGCCCAGGCGAAGACGGAGGGGCTCGTCCTCCTCACCCATGACGAGCAACTCGCCACCTACGGGGAGCCGTTTGTGCGCATCGTATAGGATGGGTGCGAAGCTGAAACCCCTGCATGAAGGAGCGGGCATGAGCGAACGCGCGGTGTATGACCCTAAGGCCTTCGGCGGCGACCTCGAGGGACGGCCCTTCCCTGAGGACTTCCTCTGGGGTGGCGCAACGGCGGACTTCCAATTCGAGGGCGGCTTCGGCGAGGGTGGACGCGGGCTCCTCTCCCACGACTTCGAAACCGGCGGGGACGTGCGCACGCCCCGGCGGGTATCGCTTCGCCTCGCGGACGGCTCGCGCGGCTTCGTGACGAGCGAGGAGGCGCTTCCCGAGGGCTCGGTGCCCGCGTTCTTTGACGACGTCTACTACCCGAGCCACAAGGCCGTGGACTTCTACCACCACCACAGTCGCGACATCGAGCTCATGGGCGAGCTCGGCTTCAACGTCTTCCGCTTCTCCGTGTGTTGGAGCCGCATCTTCCCCAC
>CANQNP010000029.1 GCA_947625235.1 uncultured Atopobiaceae bacterium
CTCTTCCAGCAGGGGCGTACGCAGCAGTTGAGTGCGACTATCGCGAACAGCTCGGTGGGCAGCACCACGGGTGCAACAACGCTCACCGTCACGTTGCCGCAGGGTCTCACGTTTGAGGGAGATCCCGAGCTGAGCGGCGCCAAGGACGCAACCAGCGAGTTCGACGGGTCCGACAAGAGAAAGCTCGTCGTAAAAGTGAGCGACATTCCCGAAGGCGAGCCGCTGCAGGTGGACTTCGCGGTGAAGGTCGCCGATAACGCGAGCGCAGACCCCAAGGGCGGCGCCAACAAAGGCGCGATCGCCTTCACGCTCGACCCCACCTACGCCGCGGAAGACACGTACTCCGCCTCGCTGCCCTATACCATCATCGCGAAGCCATCTATCCAAATCACCACGAATGGCGCCACCCTCCAGCAGGGGAAGTCGGCGCAAATTTCCGCCACGATCGAGAACACGACCGAGAAGAGCAGGACCGGCAAGACCGAGATCGCCTTCTCCCTGCCGCCCGGCGTGAGGCTCTCTGGCGGGGCGAGCTCAGTCGTGGCCACCTGCGGCGAGGAGCGCCTCGAGCCCACCTTGACCGAGAGCGGCTTCGCCCTCGAGCTGGACGAGCTCGCGCCCAAGACACCCGTAAGCGCGACCTTCACCGTCACGGCCGACGAGGGCGCTTCGCTCGGGGCGAACAAGGTGATGGAGGTGCTCGTCACCCCCGAGCTCTGCGACGTCGCGACCGCCCGCGCCGCGATCACGGTCACCACCAACGGCCGCCTCTCCATCGCGGCCGACGGCGCCACGATCAAGCCGGGACTCGCCACGCGCCTCAGCGCCACGGTCTCGAACGCGACCGTGGGGAGCCACCCCGGCCCCGTCACCGTCACCTTCACGCTGCCCAAGGGCGTCGAGCTCGACGGCAATGTCGCCACCGCCGTCAAGGCGGCGCAGGGGTCGCGCACCATCACCCCCAAAGCGACTGCAAGCGGCTTCCAGGTGACGGTCTCCGACCTCACCGTCGATAGCGAACTCTCCGTGGGCTACACCGTGCGCGTGCCCGAGGACGCCGAGAGCGGCACGCGGGCCGTCACGATCGTCGCAAAGCCCGCCGACGCGAGCCTCGTCACCTCGAGCGCGAGCGCGCAGATCACCATCCCCGAGCCCGAGCCCGTCGCCCCCTCGGCGGCAGAGATCGCCACGCCGTCTGCCGAGGACGTCGCCGACCTCTACGAGAGCCTTGAAAAGGCCACGGGAGGCGTCGTCACCATCGAGGCGCCCAAGGCGAGCGTCGCCGAGGGCGAGCGAGAGGCCGAGGTGGAATGGGTCGTGCGCATCGACGCCGATGCCGAGGGCGAGCCTGAAGAGGGCGAAGGGCCAACTGAGCCCACCGAGCCCCTCAGCGCCGAGACGATAGGCGAGCAAGTCGTCTCGAGCATCTTCGCCAGCGCCAAGGCCACCTTCGAGCGCGCGAGCTCCTCCTTCGCCCAGAGCTACGACGACCCCGAGATCGTGCTCGAGGATCTGGGCCACGCGAGCGCCGAGGACATCGCCTCCTTCGCGAGGCGCTGCACCGAGGCCATCCTCGCCAAGGCAAGGAAGGCAGACGCGGGTGACACCGCGGTGGCGATCGAGGCCACGGAGGGCGCCGAAGCCCAAATCCAAGCCACGCCCACCATGCAGGCAGAACCCGCCTCGAGCGACGCCCTCATCGGCAAGAAGCTCACGATCCTCATCGTCACCAACGAGGGCACGCCGGACGAATCGCTCGTCACCTACACCTTCGCCTTCGAGGCGGGGCGCGCCGAGGCGCCGAAGGACCCGAGCGAAGCTCCCGAGGCCCCGGGCGAGGGCGAGGCCACCGTCTATCGCCTCTACAACCGCTGGACGGGCGCCCACCTCTTGACGACCGACGAGGCCGAGTACGAGGCACGTGGCGCAGACGGCTGGACCAAGGAGGGCGCGCGCTACGTGCTCCCCGAGAAGTCCAGCGTGGAAGTGCGCCGCCTCTACAACGCCTATAACGGCGAGCACCTCTACACGACCTCGAAGGACGAAGTCGACGAGCTCACCCCGCTTGGCTGGATCGACGAAGGCGTGAAGCTCTACGGCGCCGAGGGCGAGGGCACGATCCCCGTCTATCGCTGCTACAACCCCTACGTGAAGACCGGCACCCACCTCTGGACCGAGGACGAGGCCGAGTACGAGGGCTGCGGGACGGCCGGCTGGAAGCAGGAGGGCGAGATGTGGCGCGCCATCCGGCCCATCGAGAACTAGGAAACCACCGATCGCGATGCCCGAGCGACACCGCGGCTGATCGGAGGCAATAGCGGGGCTCCAAGGAAGCCCCACGACGAAAGGTAGGTTCAATGAACCAAGGCAAGGTACGGAACCGCGTCCTCGCGGCGACGTTCGTCGCGCTCGCGGCGCTCTTTGGCGTCCTCATCTGCGCCAAGCCCGCCGAGGCGTTGAGCGGCGACACGTTCACGGTGGTGAGCCACCTCACCATCACCTTGAAGTCCAACATGGAGGAATCCACGATCTCCGGCCCGTCGGTGGGCGGGACCGTCACCTTCAAGCAGGCAAACGACATGTTCCTCGCCTCCGGCAAGACGGGCGAGTTCGTCACCTACGAGAATGGCGTCTATAAGGCGAACTTCGAGCACGCGGCCGTCGTCGACGAAGTCAATGGCGACGATGTCTACTTCAACCTCGGCCACATGCTCCTGGGCGACCCCAAAAACACCCTCTTCGAGGGCGGAAACGCCATCACCGTCACGGGCTCGGGCACGATCGTCTTCGAGAACCTCGACGTCTCCATCCTGGGCGACACCGCGGGAAGCGGCACCTACGGCGACGACCACACCGAGGGCGGAAACATCGCGAACGGCCTCCTCACCGGCACCAACACCATCCTCGGCGTGAGCTCGGGCTGCACCGTGACCCTGGGCGAGGGCGTCAACATCAAAACCGCCACCCCGGTGAACGACAACAGCGGAAAGACCGTGAAGTGCAACGCGCTCCTCGCGCTCTCCGGCGGCACCATCAACATCGGGACCCCCGCGGCTCAGGCCGCCTCCATCCAGGCCGCGAGCCCCTCTGACGGCCCCGTGATCGACGGCGCCGCCAACGTCTCCGGCACGGGCAAGATCGTCGTCTACGACGGCATCGTCTCCGCCGCCGGCGCGGGCGTGACCGCCGGCTCTGCCAACATCATCACCGCGCGCGTGGGCACCCAGACCATCATGGGCGCGAACCCGCTTGACGTGAACCAGGTGGCCATCCCCGCCTCCGGCAACATCACCGTCGAGAGCGCCCCGTCGGGTGCGGTCCTCTACGCGCCGGAGTCGAGGACCGTCCAGAACAACACGAACGCCCCGATCTCCGTGAGCGCGAGCTCGACCCAGCCCTTGAAGGAGATCCCTGCCAAGCAGTCGAGCACGGTGACGGCGCCCACGGCCAAGGAAGCCCTCCAGCTCGCGGTCAATAACGCCGTGGCCCAGTACCCGACGACGGCTTCCTCGAACTACACGCCGGCCTCCTGGACCGCCTACCAGACGGCGCTCAAGGCCGCCCAAGACCTCCTCGCCTCGAGCGGGAGCGTCGACGACACGCAGTACCAGACGGTGACCACCAACCTCCAGAACGCCATCAACGGCCTCGTCGTTGCCGGCCCCACCCTGAACGCCCTTGCCAACGCCATCACCGACGCCAAGGCCCTCGTGGGCGACAACGCCAACCTCTACCCGGCTGCGGCCTGGAGCGCCTACCAGACCGCCCTCGCCAACGCGCAGAAGATCCTCGACAACCCCTCCGGCTACTCCGCCGCGCAGATGAACGGCGCCACGCGCGCCCTCCAGACGGCCGTGGACGGACTCGTGCAGAAGGTCGAGCGCTTCTACAACAAGTGGAGCGGCGAGCACCTCTTCACCACCGATAGCGAAGAGATCAACGACCTCCTCGCGGCCGGTTGGGACTACGAGAGCGTGGGTTGGAACGCCCCGGCTACGGGCACGCCGGTCTATCGCCTCTACAACCCCTGGAGCTACGACCACTACTACACGACCGATAAAGAGGAAATGGCCGGCCTCATCGAAGACGGCTGGGAGCCCGATTTCGTGGTGAACGGCGTGCAGCAGCCCGCCTTCTACAGCGTGACGAACGGCAATATCGGCATCTACCAGCTCTTCAATCCCTATGAGACGTCGGGCACCCACATGTGGACGATCGACCCCATCGAGTACGAGGACTGCCAAAACGACGGCTGGGTCGGCGAGAACGTGAAGTTCTACGCCCTCTCGAAGGCCGTCTAGCGCCTGAAGCCAGCTCTCGAAACGTGCGGGAGTTCCCGCACACGAGCCCCGCTCGGATCATTCCGGGCGGGGCCCTTTGCGTGGAAGGTCGGCTTGGCTACCGGCGGGCGATGCGGCGATGCGAACGGCGTGCGTTTGGGTAGAGATCGATCAAGAAGTGCGGGGCGAGAGGAACGGCGTGTAGGCGCCCCGATACCACGCGAAGGGCAAACGCCATGGCAGAGACTACCTCGAAGAACACCACCACCAGCGCTCCCGCGCCCGCTATCCAGACGGCTTCCGCGCCCGCGCCCGCGACCTCGGCGGCCACCACCGCCCCCGCGCAGACCTCGAACGCCACCTCGACTCCCGCGAAGAGCGGGGGCAACGGCGGCTTCAAGGCCACGCTCACCGTCTTCGACATGGTGATCTACGGCCTCATCTTCATGGTGCCGATCGCACCGTTCCCCATCTTCGCCTCGGTCTACAACGCCTCGAACGGCATGCCGCTCCTCGCCTACGGCGTGGGCGGCATCGCGATGCTCTTCACCGCGCTCTCCTTCGGCGTGATGGTGCCGATCTTCCCGAGCTCGGGCTCGATCTTCACCTACACCTCCGAGGGCATCAACAAGGGCGTGGGCTTCGTCACCGGTTGGCTGATGATCCTCCAGTACATCATCACGCCGGACATCATGTTCATCATGGCGGCGAACTCGCTCAAGGGCATCCCCGGCCTCGCCGACGTGCCGATCTGGATCTGGTGCCTGCTCTTCCTCGCGTTCTGCACACTCGTGGCCATCCGCGGCATCGGCACGACGATGATCCTCGACCGCATCGCGCTCGTGGGCGAGCTCATCGTCCTCGGGCTCTTCATCGGCTTCGCCATCGCCTACATCATCGCCGGCAAGGACGGCGCGCACTTCACCCCCACGGCCATCTTCGATCCCTCGAAGTTCAGCGCCCAGGCCATGTTCAGCGCGATCTCGCTCTGCGCCCTGAACTTCGTGGGCTTCGGCTCCGTGGCCACGCTCACGCAGGAATCGAAGGCCGGCCCGAAGGGCCCGGGCAAGGCCATGGTGATGATCGTCATCGTGCTCGCGGTGCTCTTCTGCTCCATGAGCTTCGTCGCCACCTGCGCCGACCCCACCGGCGAGATCTTCAAGGACCACCCCACCGAGGGCTTCTACATCCTCGCGGGCACGGTGGGCGGCGTCGGCGGCGGAAGCGGCGAGTGGCTCGCGCTCACCTGCGAGATCGCCAACGTGCTCGCGCTCGGCATCTTCACCGGCCTCGCCGCGCAGACCTCCATCGCGCGCATCCTCTACGTCATGGGCACCGCGGGCGCCATGCCCAAGAAGCTCGGCGAGATGAACAAGAAGAACGCAACGCCCGTCGTGGCCACCATCTTCGTGGGCATCGTGAACCTCGTGGTGCTCTTCCCGATGATCGCCGTCGGCCAGAACGTCTCGGCCGAGATGAGCAACTTCGGCGCGCTCGCAAGCTACTTCCTGCTGAACTTCGTGGTGCTGTGGTATTGCTGGGGCAAGCGCAAGGAGCACAAGTTCTTCCGCCACCTGCTCTTCCCCGTGCTCGGCTGCATCTTCACCGGCATCTTCATCTTCACGCTCGACCTCATCCCGCAGATCGTGGGCGTGGTGTGGCTCGTCATCGGCATCGTGATCTACCTCGTGGTCACGAGGAAGTTCCACCACGAGATCGACATGGCCAAGGCCGGCTAATACCTAAACCCCGCAACTGGTTCTTTGGACCGGATGGCAAGGTCTCGGATGCGCGCGGTCTTCGCGCGTCCGAACCGCCGTCTATCCGGAGGGCAAGAAGCGGCTCAAGGCGCGAGCCTTGGGCCGCAAGCAAGTTTCCCTAGCAAGACGAAAGGGACGGTTCTTTTGTCTTGAAACCGTCCCTACTGTCTTGGGCTCGTAGGCGGGCCTCCTCGGTGAGAGCAGATCAATATCTATACTTGGGGGCGTTGAGGCCGGACCGTGCGAAAGGATGCGACATGAAGGGTATCGTGCTCGCCGGAGGCCATGGCACGAGGCTCCATCCGCTCACCCAGGCCGTGTCCAAGCAGCTCTTGCCCGTCTACGACAAGCCGATGATCTACTACTCGCTCTCGGTGCTCCTCATGGCGGGCATCCGCGAGGTGCTCATCATCACCACGCCCGAGGACAACGCGGCGTTCCGCCGGCTCCTCGGCGATGGCGCCGACCTCGGGATCTCCCTTCGCTACGAGGTGCAGGACGCGCCGGACGGCCTCGCGCAGGCCTTCGTGATCGGGCGCGACTTCATCGACGGCGAGCCGTCGGCGCTCGTGCTCGGCGACAACATCTTCTACGGCGGCGGCTTCACGGGCATGCTCTCGCGTGCCCGCGCCCATGCCGAGGAGGGCGGCGCCACGATCTTCGCCTGCAAGGTGAACGACCCCCAGCGCTTCGGCGTCGTGGAGTTCGACGAGGCGGGGTACGCGATCTCCATAGAGGAGAAGCCCCGGCACCCGCGTTCCGACTACTGCGTGACCGGCCTCTACTTCTACGACGAGCACGCGTGCGACTACGCCGCGACCCTCCAACCCTCGAACCGCGGCGAGCTCGAGATCACCGACCTGAACCAGATCTACCTCGAGAAGGGCCAGCTCACGGTGGAGAACCTCGGCCGCGGCTTCGCGTGGTTCGACACGGGCACCGTCGCCTCGCTCGCGAACGCCGCCGAGTTCATCCGCGTGGTGGAGTACCACACGGGCGTGAAGGTGGGCTCCATCGAGGAGATCGCGTATCGCTCCGGCTGGATCTCCCGCGCGCAGCTCCTCGCCCTCGCCGCGCGCTCGGACAAGACCGACTACGGCCACTACCTGAAGCATTTGGCGTATTCCAGAGGTTGACGCTGCGGCACTCTGGTGCACCCCATCTTCGCGCGATTTTGGGCACTCACGTAGCGATGTACGCTACGTGCCCAAAATCCCACGAATCTGGGGCACCCCAGAGCGCCTCGCTGACGTTTGGCTGATTCCCCGGCCCTTTGGTTGTTGTGGGGGTTTTCCTACGGATGGCGGAGCAGGCTTGCGCGGTCGGCTTCGCTTTCGGCCTCCGTGCCGCTGAAGTACGGGCTCAGCGTGTCCACGATGAGGCGCACCGCCGACGGGATGATCCTCGCCTCGAAGCCGAGGACCTCGTGGTCGAGCGGCTCGCCGTCCACCTGCATCGGCACGAGCTCGGAGGCCCGCACGCGCACGCGGCGCCCCTTGAAGCTCTCGATCTGGGGGCGCCCGAGGTTCTTGCCCGAGGGATCGAGGAAGCCGAAGAGCACGGGCTTCAGGAGCCCGACCGCGTCCGGCGTCTCGAGCACGATCACGTTGAGGAGGCCGTCGTCCAAGCGGCAATCGGGCACGATCTCGATGTCCCCTTGGATCATCGCGGTGTTCGCCACGAGGCAGGCGATGCCGTCGCGCTCGATCTCCTTGCCGTCGAGCGCGATGGAGAAGCGCACGACCGGCGGCTGGGGGTTCGAGAGGGCGGCCATGAAGTAGGCCATCTGGCCCATGGCGTGGCGGTTCAGGGCCCCCGCGCGCATGAGCTCGGCGTCGAAGCCGGTGCCCGCCATGAGGGAGAAGCACTGGCTCTTGGCGAGGCCGTCTTCGCCCTTCCACGAGATCTCCGCGAGGTCCGCCGAGACGGTCCTGCCCTCGCGGCACGCATGGGCGAGCGCAAAGGGCTCCGCCGCGCACCCGAGGCTCGCGAAGAAGAGGTTGATCGGCCCCGAGGGGAAGACGCAGATCGTGAGGTCGCGCCCCGCCACGGCGGTGAGCAGGCGCGAAACCTCGTAGTCGCCGCCCGAGAGCACCGTGAGGTCGAAATCCTCGGCGCCCGCGAGCGCCTCGCCATCGTCCCACGTCTCGCCGAGCTGGCGCAGCAGGCACTCGTCTCCCGCCTCCAGCAGGTAGCGCTGGAATTGGAAGACGGCGTCCGAGGCATAGCCCGTGGCTCCGGCGTGGATGATGAGCGTGCGCATGGCGTCCGGCTTCTCGAGTATCCTTATGCGAACTCAGCGATCGAGCCCTAAGGGTAGTCCTAACGCCTCTTCCTTGGGCAGAGCGTTTCACGAGCATAGGGATGGTGCGGTGTTCCTCAAGACCATGGCGGGGGTGGAGAGCTTCCTCGAGCGGGCGCGCAAGGCGCCGCTCATCGCCGTGGACACCGAGTTTTTGCGCGAGCGGACGTATTTCCCGATGCTCTGCCTCATCCAGCTCGGCACGCACGAGGAGCAGGTAGCCATCGACCCCTTGGCGAAGCTCGACCTCTCCGGGGTGGGCGAGCTCCTTGCCGACCCCTCCATCCCCAAGGTGTTCCACGCCTGCTCGCAAGACATCGAGATCCTCACCCAGGCCTTCGGCACGCCCCCGCAGAACGTGTTCGACACGCAGATCGCCGCCGCGTTCCTCGGCCAGCGAATCCAGCTCGGCTACGCCACGCTCGTGGAGATCTACTGCGGCGTGCACCTCGACAAGGCCGCCTCGCTCACGGACTGGTCGCGCCGTCCGCTCGACGAGGAGCAGCTCGCCTACGCGCTCGACGACGTGCGCTACCTGCCGCGCATCTACGACAAGATGGTGAAGCGGCTGAAGCGGCAGGGGAGGCTCGAGTGGGTGCTGCCGGAGTGCGAGGCCGCGCGCGTCCACGCGATCGCCGTGCAAAATCCCGACGAGGCGTACCTGCACGTCAAGCGAATAGGAGGCCTCACGCGCCGCCAGCTGGGCGTCCTTCGCGAGGTGGCGAGGGCGCGCGACACGATCGCGAGGCGTCGCGACATCCCGCGCAAGTGGGTCGTGGGCGACGAGGTGCTCGTGGAGATGGCGAAGCGCATGCCCACGAGCGCGGACAGGCTCCGGCGCATCCGCGGCACGGCGCAGCTCTCCGAGGGCGACGCGAGCCTCATGCTCCTCGCGGTGAAGCGCGGGAGGGCGTGCCCCGCCGAGAAGCTCCCCGAGGTGGTGCGCCGCCAAAAGCCGAGCCAGGAGACCGAGAGCGCCGTGGACCTCCTCTACGCGCTGCTGCGATTGATCGCCGAGGAGAACGGCATCGCCGCGCCCCTCATCGCGAATCGCGACGACCTCCTCGACCTCGTGAGCCACAGGATGAGCCCGCTCGACGAGGGGTGGCGCAAGGAGGTGGCGGGAGGTCCGCTCAAGCGCCTGCTCGCGGGGGAGATCGGCCTCACCGTGAAAGACGGGAAAGTCGTGAGGCTCTAGACGCGACGTAATTGTCGTGGGGGTTGCGCCCTACACTTATCCATCGAGGCCAGCGAGGCCTCGCGCTCGGCAATCGGAGGTTTCATGTACATCCCCATGTTCTATGGCTTCAACTGGAGCTACCTGCTCCTCGTGATCGTGTCCCTCGTGCTCGGATTCGCCACGCAGGGCTACATTCGCTCGACGTACAGCACGTGGAGCAAGGTGCCGCTTCCCGGCAGGAAGTCCGGCGCCGAGGTGGCGCGCGAGATGCTCGCCTACGACGGCGTGCAGGTGGCGGGGATCCTCGCCACCCCCGGCGAGCTCACCGACCACTACGACCCTCGCGACAACACGCTCCACCTCTCGAACGAGAATATGAACGGGGGCTCGGTGGCGTCGGCGGCGGTCGCCTGCCACGAGACCGGCCACGCCGTGCAGACGGCGAGGGGCTACGTGCCGGGGAAGATCCGCTCGGCGCTCGTGCCGGTGGTGAACTTCTGCTCGTCGCTCTGGATGATCGTCTTCATCATCGGCGCCTTCATGGCCATCTCCGGTCTCATGACGCTCGCGATCATCCTCTTCGCGTTCTCCGTGCTCTTCCAGCTCGTCACGCTTCCGGTGGAGTTCGACGCCTCGCATCGCGCGATCGCCTACCTTCGCCAGGCGGGCTACGACGACACGACGCTTCGCGGCGCGAAGAAGGTGCTCACGGCCGCGGCGCTCACGTACGTGGCCGCGGCGCTCACCTCCATCATGCAGCTCGTCTACCTCCTCGGCCAGACGAACAGGAGGAACTAGATGCCCTCCAGCCCCGTCTCCGTGGCGCGTGCCGTCGAGGTGGCGAAGGCCACCTTGAACGGCATGGGGACGTTTCGCGTGGTGGGGGAGGTGTCCGGCTTCCGCGGCCCGAACGCGCGGAGCGGCCATTGCTACTTCGACCTCAAGGACGAGGAAGCGTCCATGAGCGTCATCGTGTGGCGCTCCACCTTCGCCAAGCTCGACTTCGAGCTCAAGGACGGGCTCGAGGTGGAGCTCAGCGGCTCCTTCGACGTGTACGTGCGCTCGGGGCGCATGTCCTTCATCGCGAGCAAGGTGGAGGCGACGGGCGAGGGCGCACTCAGGCAGCGCGTGGCGGCGCTCGCGAAGAAGCTCGCCGCCGAGGGCCTCATGGACGAGGCCGCCAAGCTGAGGGTCCCCGCCTTCTGCGAGCGCGTGTGCGTGGTCACCTCGCTCTCGGGGTCGGTGAAGGACGACGTGGTCCGCACGCTCGCGCGCAGGAACCGCCTCGTGGAGATCGTGCTCTGCTCTTGCAGCGTGCAGGGAGCGGACGCCCCGCCCACGATCATCGCCGCGCTCAAGGCCGCGGAGGCCACGGCGCCGGACGCCATCCTCCTCGTGCGCGGGGGAGGCTCTTTAGAGGACCTCATGGCCTTCAACGACGAGCGGCTCGCCCGCACCATCGCGGCGCTTCGCGTGCCCGTGGTGACGGGGATCGGCCATGAGCCGGACGTGACGATCGCCGACCTCGTGGCCTCGAGGCGCCAGTCCACCCCCACCGCGGCCGCCGAATCGGTGGCGCCGCCGATGAGCCAGCTCCAAGACGCGCTCACGGAGCGCTCGAGGCGGCTCGAGTCCGTGCTCGCGCGCCGCATGGACATGGCACGTGAGTCGCTCTCGGGGCTCGCCGCGCGCCTTCCCCTCTCGCTTGCGCAGGGTGTGCGGCAAAGGCGCGATCTCCTCACCGCGCTCGCCTCCTCTCGCGCCATGCGGGACCCCGCCCTCCTCATTTTCGATCGCGCGCGAGACCTCGATCGCGCCGAGGAGCGCATCGCCGATGCGCTTCCGAGGGGGCTTGCACGGCAGGCGGAGCTGCTCGAGAGGCTCGCGGGGCGCGCGGAGCTGGGCGCGAAGCGCGTCGTCGAGCGTGCCTCGAGCAGGCTCTCCGCCCTCGGCGCGTCGCTCACGGCGCTCTCGCCGCTCGCGGTGCTCGGCCGGGGCTACGCCATCGTGAAGGACGAGCGCGGCCATGTGGTGTCTCGCGCCTCGGCGGTGGGGGTGGGAGCGCGCATCACCGCCATCCTCGGCGAGGGCTCGCTCGAGGCCGAGGTCACCCGCGCACGCGCGCCCGAAACCCCCCCATTCGCTTCGACCAAAAGACCACGTAGCCATCACGTGCGATGCCGAAAGGACGAGCCATGAGCGATGAGAAGCCGCTGGAAGAATTGAGCTATAAGGAGGGCTCGATCGAGCTCGAGCGCATCGTGCGCTCGCTCGAGACGGGAGACTTGGAGCTCGAGGAGGCGCTCGAGCGCTATGAGCGCGCCTCGGCGCTCCTGAAGATGCTTCGCGCGCGCCTCGCCGACGCCGAGCAGAAGGTGAGCGTGCTCATGGCGCAAAACGAGGCGGAGCTCGAGGCGCTCCCCGCGGAGCTCTCCGCGCCGAAGCGCGCGTTTCTGGACGAGGAGTAGGAAATGGACGATTGCATCTTCTGCAAGATCGCGGCGGGGGAGATCCCCGCAAAGGTGGTCTACGAGACGGACGACGTCATCGCCTTCGAGGACCTGAACCCCCAGGCGCCGGTGCACGTGCTCGTGGTGCCGAAGAAACACCACGAACACATCCTCGACGACGTCTCGGCCGAGGAGCTCGCCAGCGTGGTGGAGGCGATCGGCGAGGTGGCGCGCGCGAAGGGCCTCGCCGACCGTGGCTTCCGCGTGATCGCGAACACGGGCGCGGACGCCGGGCAGACGGTGGCGCACCTGCACTTCCACGTGCTCGGCGGCACGCCGCTCGGCGAGGGGCTCATCCCCTAGGCGCCGCGCCATTTGCGCGCCGTGCGCGCGCATTGGCTCGCATAGAATGGGGAAAACGCGGGGCGACACGCGCCCCGCCCACACACGATGGTGGGGGAGACATCCATGAACGTACTCGTCATCAACGCCGGTTCGTCCTCGCTCAAGTACCAGCTCATCGACCTCAGCACGCAGGAGGTGTACGCGAAGGGCAACTGCGAGCGCATCGGCATCGAGGGTTCCTTCCTCACCCACTCCGAGCACGGCGGCGAGACCCAGCGCACGCCCGTGCCCTTCCCCACGCACCGCGAGGCCTCCGAGTACGTGCTCGAGCTCATCACCAACCTCGGCCACACGATCGACGGCATCGGCCACCGCGTGGTCCAGGGCGGCTGGTACTTCCCCGAGAGCGCCGTGGTGGACGACGAGGTGCTCGCGAAGGTGCGCGAGGTGGCGCCGCTCGCGCCGCTCCACAACTACGTGGAGGCCGACGTCATCGAGGCCATGCGCAAGGCCATGCCCGAGGTGGGCAACGTCGTCGTCTGCGACACGTCCTTCCACTACCACATGCCGGAGACCTCCTGGCGCTACGCCCTTCCGCGCGACGTGGTCGATCGCCTGCACATTCGCAAGTACGGCGCGCACGGCACCTCGCACCGCTTCATCTGGCGCGCCACGCGGGAGTTCACCCACGGCGAGACCAAGAAGCTCATCTCCCTCCACCTCGGCAGCGGTTCCTCCCTCTGCGCCATCGAGGACGGCCGCTCCATGGACACGACCATGGGCCTCACCCCGCTCGATGGCCTCATCATGGGCACCCGCACCGGCACCGTCGACCCCGCCACCGTCTTCTACCTGCAGCGCGTGGGCAACTACACGGTGGACGAGGTGGACACGATGATGAACAAGCAGTCCGGCCTCCTCGCGCTCTCCGGCATCTCGTCCGACACGCGCGACATCGAGGACGGCGCCGCCAAGGGCGACGAGCACTGCATCATCGCGCTCGAGATGTTCGGCTATCGCACGGCGCAGCTCACGCTCGAGATGGCGCAGGCGATGGAGGGCTTCGACACGATGGCCTTCTCCGCGGGCATCGGCGAGAACTCCCCGCTCTGCCGCGAGAAGATCTGCGAGCGCCTCGCCTGGCAGGGCGTGAGGATCGACAAGGAGAAGAACGCCGTGCGCTCGGGCGAGGTGCGCGACATCACCGGCGAGGGCTCCAAGGTGCGCGTCCTCGTCGTCCCGACGAACGAAGAGCTCATGATCGCCTACGACGTCCAGGAGCTCCTGGGCTAGTCCGCTGGCGCGGAGAGCACGAGTCTCAGCGTTCCCTCGATCTCGAGCGCGCGGGTGGGAGAGGGGGCGATGAGGTGGTCTCCCTTGCGCACCGCCTCGCCGTTGACGCCGCCCTCCCCGTCTACCACGGAAATGCAGGTGAAGGGCGCAGAGAGCGGTTGCGTGAAGGCCCCCATCACCTGCATGAGGTCCACGCTGAAGCGAGGGTTCTCCTCCAGGCGCACCACCCCCGTCTGGTGCCTTCCCCAGAGAAGCGGCGCCTTGGAGATGGGGCCGAGCTCCCTCGCCATGGCCTCGTGGGCCTTGAAGCCGTGCTCGATGGGCGCCTGCGAGAAGTCGATGACCTCGAGCGCCTGCTCCACGTGGAGCTCGCGCGCGTGGCCCTCGGCGTCCGTGCGATCGTAGTCGTAGAGGCGATACGTCACGTCCGAGGGTTGCTGGATCTCGAGGAGCATCGTGCCCGC
The DNA here is from genome assembly GCA_947625235.1 of uncultured Atopobiaceae bacterium. Lineage (GTDB taxonomy): Bacteria > Actinomycetota > Coriobacteriia > Coriobacteriales > Atopobiaceae > CANRLS01. The sequence goes on from CANQNP010000029.1 coordinate 14,075, forward strand.
CTTCACGGCGTGGACGGTGCCCGGGGTGATGGCGAAGAAGTCGCCCGCGGCCACGGGGATCTCGTTCAAGACCTCGCCCCACTCATTGCGCTCGATGCGTTGTTCGAGCTCAGCGGCGCTCTTCGCGGTCTGCCCGACGATGATCGTGGCGCCGGGCTGCGCCTCGAGGATGTACCAGCACTCGTACTTGCCACCGTCCTCGAGCCCATGCGCCTCGGCGTAGGCGTCATCGGGGTGCACCTGGATGGAGATGTCCTCGGCCGCGTCGATGATCTTCACGAGAAGCGGGAAGCGCCCCCGCGCCTGCGAGCTTGACGCGCCGAAGAGCTCCGGTTGCGCGCGCCAAAGCACGCCGAGCGACATGCCCCGCCCGGGGCCGCCCACCACGCGACACTCGCCATGCGGATGCGCCGATATCGCCCACGCTTCGCCCACGGGCCCGTCGGGGATGCGATAGCCGAATTCCCGCGCGAGGAGCCGGCCTCCCCAGATCGTTTCCTTGAAGAACGGCTCGAGGCGGATGAGGTGGGTTCCGAGCATGACGACCTCCAAAGAGCGGGTGCGGGGAAAGCCGAGCCGAGCTTCGCGCACCGAATGGGCGGATGTCCTGTTTGCGGCACCTGATACCCTCTTAGCGAACCACCACACCCTCGCGCCACGGTTTTCGAGGAAGGGGAGTCGCCATGGGCACGGTGCGCTTTGCCACGGTCGGCACGTCCGTCATCACCACCTGCTTCCTGAACGCGCTCGCGCGCGTGGACGGCGCGGAGTTCGTGGGCGCCTACTCGCGCCACCTCGAGAAGGCGCGCGAGTTCGCGCAGGGGGTGCGCCCCGATGCCACCGCATGGGATAGCCTCGACGAGCTCGCGGGGGCGCCCGACGTGGACGCCGTGTACCTCGCGAGTCCGAACGCGCTCCATCCCGAGCAGGCGCTCCGCTTCATCGAGGCGGGCAAGCACGTGTTCGTGGAGAAGCCCTTCGCGCCCAACGCGCGCGAGGCCGCAGAGGTGTTCGACGCGGCGCGCGAGCACGGAGTCGTGGCCATGGAGGCGATGCGCCTCGCGCACGATCCCGCGTATCGCGCGCTCGCCGAAGCCATCCGGCGCATCGCCCCCGTGCGCCTCTCGCGCTTGAGCTTCTGCACGCAATCGAGCCGCTACGACCTCGTGCGGGAGGGCAAGCCGAGCAACATCTTCGATCCCGAGTTCGCCGGTGGCGCCCTCATGGACCTCGGCGTCTACGTGGTGAACGTGGCGCTCGCGCTCTTCGGCGAGCCGCGGGGGCTCTCGGCCCAGGCGGTGCTTCGCGAGGTGCCCTGCGCCTCGGGCGCGAGGCGCCCCATCGACATCGCGGGCATCGCCGTGCTGCACTACGACGGCCATGAGTGCACGCTCGAGTACTCGAAGAGCTCCGTGAACCGCCTCGGCTGCCAGGTGCAGGGGGAGGCGGGCACGCTCCTCTTCGATTCGCTCAGCTTTCCGCGCGATGCCCGCATCGTCTGGCCGGATGGCCGCGAAGAGGCCCTCGCGCCAAGGAGCGAGGAGGATGCCCGCGCCTTCGAGCAGCTGGGCGACCTTGCCAACATGGTCTTCGAGACGCGAGATTTCGTGGCCGCCGTGCGCGGCGAGCGAAGCGTCGAGGCCGACGCGGCGCGCACGATCGCCGCGCTTTCCGTGATGGACGAGGTGCGCCGGCAGACGGGGCTCGAGTTCCCGCACCACTAGTTTTTCCGTCGTTTCGCGCCGCATCGGAGCACGGAAAACGTCGACGATCCATCGATTGGCGTCGGTGGGAGGATTTTTCGCGCCTGCCTGCGCCCGATGGCGATACCATCCAAGAAGTTCGATATCAGTCGCTGCGTCCGAGACGGGGCCCCGGCCGCACTGTTCCTAGGTCGGAGGCCTGGGTCTATGCCACTCAAGTACGAAGTCGTCACCCGTGATATTGAGTCGAAGATCCGAAGCGGCACCTACAAGCCCAACCAACAGCTCCCCGTCGCCGAAGAGCTCTGCCGCATCTACGGCGTGAGCCGCATCACCATTCGCCGCGCGCTCGACCTCCTCGTGGAGAAGGGGCTCGTCGTGAAGCGTCGCGGCGCCGGCACGTTCGTGAAGGACACGGACGCGCTCGACACCACCGAAGACGACATCTCCCTCTCCGGCTACGCGAATTACGCGCGCACGCACGGCGTTTCCGCCGAGACGGAGGTGAAGGTCTTCGAGGTCGTGGAGGCCGAGGGCCGTGTGGCCGAGCGCCTGCGCGTGCAGGAGGGCACCTTCGTCTACCACATCGTGCGGGTGCGCCACGTGCACGGGAAGCGCGGCCTCGTGTCCTACACGTGGATCCCCATCACGATCCTTCCCGACCTCTCGGAAAAGGACGTGTGCGAATCGCTCTACCAAACCGTCGCGAAGGTAACGGGCCTCACGGTGGCGAGCGCGCACCGTTCCATCCGCGCGGTCATGCCCACGGATGCCGAGCGCGAGGCGCTCAGCCTTCCGCCCGAGCTGCCCGTTTTGGAGATCGACCAGGTGGTCTACCTGCGCGATGGCCAGCTCTTCGAGTATTCGGTGCTCCACCGCGACACCCGCGACTACTCCTTCGAGGTCGTCCAAACGTCATAGAAGGAATAAACCAACAAATATGTTGACCCGGATGGCAAGGTCTCGGATGCGCGTGGTATCCGGACTCGCGCAGATATGTTGCCCCGGATGGCAAGGTCTCGGA
>CANQNP010000030.1 GCA_947625235.1 uncultured Atopobiaceae bacterium
GCTCCTCGCGGTGGTGGCTCTTTGGAGCCTTGCCGCGTAGTATCTCCCTAGCCAATGTCTCGGGAGGAACCGGCACATGTATTGCAGGAAGTGCGGCAAGGAGCTTAAGGCGGGCGCGCGCTTCTGCCCGTCGTGCGGCGCGGAGGTCGCGCAGCCGAGCCAAGGCGGGCAGGGCGCCCCCGGTGCGTCGCGGGTGCCGGTCGCCACGGCCGCGGCGGCGGGCGCGGGATTTGCGAGCGCCGGGGTAATTGCCCTCATCGTCGCGGGCGTCGTCGGCGCGGTGGTCGCGGGCGTGATCCTCCTCGGAGGCGGCGGGTCCCTGAGCGGCACCTACACGACGAGCGATGGCTCCTTCCTCGTCACGAAGATCGAGTTCTCGCCAGATGGCACCTTCCGCGCCTGGGATTCCTATGACGACTGGAACGAGGAGCCCCTCGAGCACGGGACGTACCGCGGATCCGGTGGCTCCTACACGCTGGAGTTCGACAACCTCGTCATGAAGTGGTGCACCCTGGAGGCGGAGGAGACGGGTGATGGCTCGCTCCTCATCGAGGTGATCCCGGGCACCGGCGGCTACGTGTGGACCGGCGCCACCGCGTACTTCTACAAGTAGCCGGCCACGCGCCGTCGGACGCTCGCGCGGTGTAGGGGCGGCTCACTCCTCGTAGCCGGGGGCGAAGGCGGCGCAGAGCGCGTCGAGGAGCGTCATGGCGAGCATCTGCGCCTTCGTCGTGGTGAAGGAGCCGTCGAAGGAATCGGCGGAGGAGGGGAGCTCCACGCGCACGAGCGGCGGCTTCGTGCGCACCGCGTCGTAGGCGGTGCGGATGCGCCGCGGGAGGTCCTCGCCGCGCTCCATCGTGACGTTCGCGAAGCCCGAGCTCGGGTCGGGCGCGGCGCAGGAGAGCTCGAAGACGCAGGTGGTGTTCGCCGGCGCGTCCTGGACGTGGTTCAGCAGCACGAGGCCGGAGTGCTCGCTCGTGGCGCTCGCGAGGTTCCAGATGCGTCCGGCGACGTTCCTCGAGATGGGATCGGTGGCGGCGAGCGCGAGCACCGTTTCTTCGAGCACCGACGCCGCGCGCGCGAACCCGATGACGCCGAGGGCGGGGGTCTTCTGCCGCTTCTCGTCGGCCCACACGTGCTTCAGGTGCCAGATGGCCTGGAAGGTGTCTTGGAAGCACATGCCGTCGGGGTAGAGCCCCACGTTCTCCTGGAACTGGCGGACGGCCGCCTCGGTGTGCGCGTCGTAGTTGCCGCTCGCGGAACCGCAGGAGAAGCCGAGCGTGTTGAGCGCGTGCTGGAGGATGCGCACGTCGTTTCCGTGGAAGTTCGGGAGGCGCAGGTAGAGCGTGCGATCCCCGAGCTCGTAGCCCTCCGAGACGAGCGACACCCACGTGGCGCTGTCCACCTCGCTCGCGCCTTGGAGGTCGTGGCCCTCGCGGAAGAGCCGCACGGCCTCGCGCGTGGTGTCGCCGAAGGTGGCGCTCGCCTTCTCGTCCTCGCCGATGAGGTAGCCGAGGCGCTCGAGGCGATCCTGCACGTCCTCGACGGCGGCACCGCTCATGCCATAGACGATCGGCTCCATCGCTTGCCGCTCACCCTCCCCTCGGTAAAGGCCCTCAGTGCGTGCGCTCGAGCACGTAGTGTGGCAGAGAACGAAGGGCGAGGGCGGCCTCGCCCTCGCCGAGGTCGAGGCCCTCGAGCACGCGCGCGGCTTCATCGGCGAGCTCGACCGCCTTGGCGCGGGCGCGCTCGATGCCGCCCCCTTCGCGGATGAGCGAGGCGGCGCGGAGGATCTCCTCGGGGCTCGCGGCCTCGGCGTCGAGGATGCCCGTGAGTTCGCTCCCCAGTTCTTCATCGAGGCCCTCGAGGGCGTAGGTGACGGCGAGGGTGCGCTTGCCCTCGGCGATGTCGCCGAGGGGCTCCTTGCCGAGCACCTCGGCAGATCCCTCGAGGTCGAGGAGGTCGTCGGCGATCTGGAACGCGAGGCCGAGGGCGAGCCCCGCCTCGCGGAGCGCCTCCAGCTCCTTCGCCGGGGCGCCCGCCACGAGCGCGCCCATCACGAGCGGCGTCGCCACGGAGTAGTGCGCGGTCTTGAGCGTGGCCATCTCGAGGTAGTCCTCGGGGGAGAGGTCGAAGCGCGCGTCGCGCGCCCATCCCACGTCGAGCGCCTGGCCCTCTACCGTGCGGAGCATCATCTCGGCGAGCTCGTTCACGAGCGCGAGTTGGAGCTCGGGCAAGAGGCCGCGCGAGCCGAGGACATCGAGGAAGCTCTCCACGAGCGCGCCGTCGCCGATGGTGATGGCGAGGCCCTCGCCCTCGCGCACGTGCACGGCGCTCGCCCCGCGCCGGGTGGTGGCGTGGTCCGCGATGTCGTCGTGGATGAGGGCGGCCGCCTGGAAGTGCTCCACCGCCGCGGCGGCGCCGAGTGCGAGGGTGGGGTTTCCCCCGCACACCTCGCAGCCAAGGAGCACGAGCGCGGGGCGCGTGCGCTTGCCGCCGCGCGCGAGGAATTCAAGGAGCGGGCGATGGTAGAAATCGCGCACGTCATCCGAGACGCCGAGCGCGACGCCTCCGAGGAGCGCCGCGTCGATCGAATCGCGCCATTGGCTCACATAGCTCGAGAAACGCTCGCTCGTAGCACCATCGGCCGCCTCGCTCGCGTGCGGCTCGCCCGCCTCGGCCATCGCGCTCACGCCTCGTAGCCGTTCGGGTTCTTCGACTGGAAGTTCCACGAATCGCGGCACATGTCGGCGAGGTCGAGCTCCGCCCTCCAGCCGAGCACCTCGGCTGCCTTGCTCGCGTCGGCGAAGTTCTCGGCGATGTCGCCCGCGCGCCTCGCGTCGACGACGTAGGGGATGTCCTTCCCGGCGGCCTTCGAGAAAGCGCTGATCACCTCGAGCACCGAGGAGCCCGTGCCCGTGCCGAGGTTGAAGACCTCCACGCCCTCGCGCCCCGCCATCCAGGCGAGCGCCGCCACGTGGCCCTTCGCGAGGTCGACGACGTGGATGTAGTCGCGTACGCCCGTGCCGTCGGGGGTGGGGTAGTCGTTGCCGTAGACGTGCACCACATCGCGCCTGCCCACGGCCGTCTGCGCCACGTAGGGCACGAGGTTGTTCGGGATGCCCTTCGGATCCTCGCCGATGAGGCCGGAGGGGTGCGCGCCGATGGGGTTGAAGTAGCGAAGCAGTACCACATCCCAGCGTGGATCCGCCACCCAGAGGTCGGAGAGGATCTGCTCGATCATCCACTTCGTCCAGCCGTAGGGGTTCGTGGCGTCCTTCTTCGGGGAGGCCTCGGTGAGGGGCACCTCGTCGGGGTCGCCGTAGACGGTGGAGGAGCTGGAGAACACGATCGCGCGGACGTCGTGCGCGTCCATCACGCGGCAGAGCGAGAGGGTGCCGCCGAGGTTGTTCGAATAGTAGGCGAGGGGCTTCGCCACGCTCTCGCCCACGGCCTTGAAGCCCGCGAAGTGGATCACGGCCTCGGGGTGCGTCTCGTCGAAGACCTCGCCGAGCGCGGCCTCGTCCGAGATGTCCACCTTGAAGAAACGCAGGCGCCTCGCCGCTTCCTCGCCCACGATCATGGCGATGCGGTCGAGCACATTGGGGCTCGCGTTCGAGAGGTCGTCCACGCAGGCCACCTCGTAGCCCGCTTCGAGGAGCTCCACCACGGTGTGGCTGCCGATGAAGCCGCATCCGCCGGTGACGAGCACGCGGGAGAGGGAGGGGGTTCGAGGTTCGCCCATGGCGGCTCCAAACGTCAGTCGTGTGCCTTGCCGGCCAAGCTTAGCGCCTAGAGCCAGCCGAAACGCACGGGCACGGTGTCGTCGTAGTAGCTGATCCAGTCGTCGAGGCTGATCGTGCGGATGTAGCCGACGTTGTCCATCACCATGCCGCCGCCGATGTAGATGCCCACGTGGCCGTAGATGGAGCCGGCCTGCGTGTGGGGGTGCGTGGACACGGCGACGATCATGCCCGGCTGGAGGTTCGCCTTGTTCGAGGTCGTGCACTGCGAGTACATGTCGTTCGCGTTGCCGCCGGGGTAGTAGCCGAGGGCGGCCTGGTAGACCTCGGAGACCCACATGGCGCAGAGGCCGCCTCCGGGGGAGGGCACCGTGGGGCACGCGGCCACGATGGCCGAGCCCTTGCTCGAGTACGTGTCGCTTGCGGAGCCGCCGTAGTTGTAGTCGGGGCGAGTGGCGCTTCCGCTCGGCGCGGGGTTCTTCGCGGAGGCCGCGGCCTGCTGGCGGCGCTGGGCGGCCTCGGCCTCGATGGAGGCGGCGAGCTCGGCATCGCGCTTGTCCATGAGGTCGCGCACCTCTTGCGAGAGGTTCGCGACCGTCTCCTCGGCCTCCTCCTGCTTGGCCTGCATCTCGTCCATGCGGGCCTGCTGCTCGTCCTTCAGCGCCTCGAGGGCGGCCTCCTGCTCCTTCAGCTCGAGGCGGTCGTCCTCGAGGGCGCGCTTCACGGCGCGGACGTCGTCGATGAGGGCGACGTTGCTCTCGGTGACCTTGTTCGCGTAGTAGATGTTGGAGGTGAGCTCCTCGAAGGAGGACGAGCTCAGGATGAGCCCGAGGAAGTTGTCGCCGCCGGCCTTGTACGTGGCGGCCACGCGCTCGGCGAGGGCGTCCTGCTTCTCGCGGAGCTCGGCCTGGCGCGTCTCGATCTGCTCCTCGACCTCGGCGATCTTGCCCTGCACGTCCTCGATCTCCTGGAGGGTCGTGGTCTGCTCCTTCGCGAGCGCCTCGTAGTCCTTGGAAATCTGGTCGATCTGCTTCTGGACCTCTTCGAGCTGCTGCTCGGCGTCCGAGAGCTTCTGGAGCGTCTCCTTGGTGGCGCTCGCGGCGAAGGCCCCCCGCGCCGGCACGGCGAGGGCGCCCAGGCCCACGAAGAGCGCGAGCAGGAGGGCGAGGAGGCGAAGCTTTCGGGGGAGCCGAGCGGACTCGCGCGCACGCGCGCGCTCCGCGCTCGGCAAAGGCGTCGACATGGGTGCTCCGTTCGATCTTCGTGTGATGTCGAGCGTGCCGTTGCGGCAGGCCGCATTCTAGCGCTTTGCGCGCGCGAGCTGGAAGAACGCATAGGAAGCGCACGAATTGCCCCAGGGCCCCTTCGCGAGGGGGCGCGCGTGGGGCCTCCCGACGCGTTTCGTCGAGGAGGGTTGGCCGCGGCACGCGGCACGCCGCGCGCGGGCTCGCCCCGCCGTGGGAACGGGGCTCGCGGATCGTGCTAGAGTGCGGGTGCTGTTTCAGGGACGGGTGCAATTCCCTACTGGCGGTAGAGCCCGCGAGCCGCGTGAGGCGGTTGATCCGGTGGTACTCCGGAGCCAACGGTGAAAGTCCGGAGGGGAGAAACGGAGATTCCCATGGCCGCCATGTCTGCCCATTCCACGCAATCGAGCCACGCCACCGGCGCCTCCTCGGGTGCCTGGACGCCGAGGAGCGTGGCCGTCTGCGCGCTCTTTACCGCTCTTGCGCTCGTGCTTTCCTTCGTGGAGCTGCCGATCTTCCCGGCCGCGCCCTGGCTGAAATACGACCCCTCGGGCGTCGTCGGCCTCGTCGCGGGCCTCGCCTTCGGCCCCGGGATCGGGGCGGTGGTGGCGGTGCTCCCTTGGGTGGTGCACCTCTTCGTGGAGCCGTTCGGCGCGATCATGGCGCTCTTCTGCTCGGTGGTGACGGTCGTGCCCGCGGCGCTCATCTACCGCGCGCGGCCCACGCGCTCGGGACTCGTGCTCGCGCTCGTTGCCTCCGGCGTGCTCGCGCTCGTTGCGGCCATCCTCGGAAACCTCGTGATCACGCCGCTCTACTCCGGCGTGCCCGTCGAGGCCGTCGTGGAGATGATCATCCCCATCCTCATCCCCTTCAACCTGCTGAAGATCTGCCTGAACGCCGTGCTCGCGGCGCTCGCGCTCGTGCCCGTCTCGATCATCGTCAGCCGCTGGGACTAGCCGGAGATGGCTTCGAGAGGCGGGCGCGTCCCGCTCGAGCGCGCCGCCGCCCCGCGCCTGGAAGGCGACGAGATCTGCCGGCTCGAGGACGTGGGCTATAGCTTCGACGGCGGCGCGCGCTGGGCGCTCTCGGGCGTGACGCTCGCGCTTTCCGGGCGCGAGCGCGTGTGCGTGATGGGCGCGAACGGCTCGGGGAAGTCCACGCTCGCGCTCCTCCTCGCCGGACTGCGCGCGCCAGACGCGGGATCCGTGCGCCTCATGGGCCGCGCGTGCTTCGCCGACGGCGTGCCCGAGGGCGATGCCTACGCCAACGCGCGGCGCCAGACGGGGCTCGTCTTCCAAGACCCGCGGGACCAGATCGTGGCCGGCATCGTGGCCGACGACGTGGCCTTCGGACCCGAGAACCTCGCGCTTCCCTCCGAAGAGATCGTCCTTCGGGTGGCGCGCGAGCTCGACCGCGTGGGCGGGCTCGGCCTCGCGTGGCGCGGGACCTCCGAACTCTCCGGCGGCCAGACGCAGCGCGTGGCCATCGCGAGCGCGATGGCGATGGAGCCCACGCTCATGGTCTTCGACGAGGCGGCGGCGTTCTTGGACGTGCGCGCGCGGGGAGCGCTTCGGCGCCTCGCGGGACGCCTCCAGGACGTGTGCGCGCAGGTGTGGGTGAGCCACGACGCGGAGGACGCGGCGGATGCGAGCCGCCTCATCGTGCTGCGGGCAGGGAGGATCGCCTACGACGGCGCGCCCAAGGCGCTGCTCGCCGATGCCGAGCGCCTCCGGGAGCTCGGCCTCGAAGCGCCGTTTTGGCTCCAGCTCGCCCAGGCGCTTCGCGAGGGCGGCTGGGACCTCCCGCCCGTCTCAAGCGAATCCGAGCTCGCCGCCGCCATCGCCTCCCAAGACAAAAGGGACGGTTCTTTTGTCTTGCGCACAGCGCCCCTACCTGCGGAAATGTGGCAAGACAAAAGGGACGGTTCTTTTGTCTTGGAAAAGCCGCAGGTAGACGGTTTGCCACAAGACAAAAGAACTGTCCCTACTGTCTTGCCGGGGTTCGAGGCGCGTGGCCTCGGGTTTTCCTATGCGGAGGGCGAGGTGCTGGGCGGCGTGGACCTCACCGTTCGCTCGGGCGAGCTCGTGGCCGTCGTGGGCGCCACGGGTTCGGGCAAGACGACGCTCGCGCGCCTCCTCGCGGGCCTCGTCGCGCCCGGGTGGGGCACGCTCTCCTTCCGGGGGGTCGACCTCGGCACCGCGAAGGGGAGGCGCGCGGCGAGTGGGCGCATCGGCTTCGTGATGCAGCAGCCGGAGCGCCAGCTCTTCGCCGAGAGCGTGGCCGAGGACGTGGCCTTCGGGCCGAAGAACCTCGGCCTTCCCGACGAGGAGGTCGCGCGCAGGGTGCACCACGCCCTCGCGCGGCTCGGCGTCTCCGAGCTTGCGGATCGCTCTCCCTTCGCGCTCTCCGGCGGCCAGCAGCGCCTCGTGGCGCTCGCCGGCGTGGCGGCGCTCGAGCCAGAGGCCTGGGTGCTCGACGAGCCGTACGCGGGCCTCGACGCCGAGGCGCGGGAGGCCGTGGCCGCGCTCGTCGAGGAGCAGCGCGCGCGGGGCTGCGCGATCGTCATCGTCACCCACGACATGGACCAGGCGGCCCTCGCCGATCGCGTGCTCGCGCTCGACGCGGGCCGCGTGGCGCTCGCCGGCGCGCCGTCCGAGGTCTTCTCGCACGCGGAGGAGCTCAAGGGCATGGGGCTCGGCGTCCCGAAGCCGCTCCGCTTCGCCCACGAGCTCCGCGAGCTCGGCGTCTTCATCGGCCAGCCCCTCACCTTCCGCGCGCTCGTGGATGCGCTCTCGGAGGTGGGGCGCCCGTGACCTCCTCCGCGCTTCCCGCCGTACCCTCGCGCGCGCCCCTCGTCAGGCTCGATCCCCGGACGAAGATCCTCGCCACGATCGCGCTCATGGTCCTCAGCTTTTTCGTGGCCACGCCGGTGCAGGCGGCGCTCGCCGCGGCCTTGGTGCTCCTTCTCCTCGCGCTCGGGCGCCTTCGGGTCCCGCGGTTTGCGCGCTCCGTGCTGCCCATCCTCATCCCGCTCGTGATCGTGGCCGCGCTGAACTTCGCCTTCACGCGCACGGGGCCCGTCATCTGGAGCTGGTGGGTGTTCTCCGTCACGCAGGGCGGGCTCGAGGCGGCGCTCACGTACGGCTTTCGCGTGAGCCTCATCGTGTGCTTCGGGGCCATCCTCCTCGCCACGACGCCCGCGGGAGAGCTCGCGGGCGCCCTCGCGAGCCTCCTCGGGCCGCTTCGCGCGCTCGGTGCCCCGGTGGAGGAGTGGGCGTTCGTGCTCTCGCTCGCCCTTCGCTTCGTGCCGACTTTGGGGGAGGAGTTCCAGGCCGTGCGCGAGGCGCAGGCCTCCCGCGGTGGCACGATCGCGCGCGGCAGGCCCATCCAGCGGATTCGCTCCCTCGCGGCGCTCGTGGTGCCCATCCTCGCCGCGGCGCTTCGCCATGCCGAGCGGCTCTCCCTCGCGCTTGATTCGCGCGCGTGGGCGAGCGGTGCGCCGCGCACCCGCTGGCGTCCCCCGCGCTTCTCGTTCGCCGACGCCTGCGCCTTAGCCGCGCTCGCCGCCTACGCGGCGCTGCTCGTGGCGCTCGGCTCGCTACCATAGGGCTGGACGCGGAAAGGGGATTGGACGTGGCTGAGACGATACGCTGGGGCATCATCGGGGTGGGCCGCATCGCGCGACGCTTCGCCGCCTCGCTTGCCAAGGTGGAAGGCGCCGAGCTCGTGGCCTGCGCGGGCCGCACGACCGAGCACGTGATGGCCTTCGCCGAGGAATTCGGCTGCAAGCCCTCTCCCACTCCCGAGGCGCTGCTCGCCGACCCCGACGTCGATGTCGTCTACCTCGCCACGCCGCATCTCCAGCACGCGCCATGGGCGCTCGCCGCCATCGACGCCGGCAAGCCCGTGCTCTCCGAGAAGCCCGCCTTCGTGTCCTGCGCGCAGGCGATCGCCGTCACCGATGCCGCGGAGCGCGCGGGCGTGCTCTTCGTGGAGGCCATGAAGCCGCGCTTCCAGCCCCTTTGGCCCAAGGTCCTCGAGCTCGTCGATTCGGGTTCCCTCGGCGCGCTTCGCGAGGTGGACGCGCGCCTCGGGATGGCCTATCCCGAGGAGCCGGAGGGCTTCTTCGCGGAGCCCGTGCAGGGCGGCGTGCTCCTCGACCTCGGCACCTACGCGGCGAGCTGGCTCGACGCCTTCACCACGGGAAACCCCGAGGTCGTCTCCGTGGGCCACGAGTGGGCGCACGACGTGGACGTGGAGGACGCGGCCGACCTTCGCCTCGGCGACGTGCCCTGCCACCTCGAGGTCTCCGCGAGGCGCGAGGAATCCGCGTGCACGCTCGCCTTCGAGCGCGCCACCCTTCGCGCGACGCCGCTCCATAGGCCCACCGAGCTGCATGTTTCCTACGACGATGGTCGCGAGGAGGACATCTCCGCGCCCTACGACGGCGACGACTTCACCGGCGAGATCGAGCACGTCTCCTCGCTCGTGCGCAAGGGCGCCACGGAGAGCCCGCTCATGCCGCACGCCTCGACCATCCGCTGCGCGCGCATCGTCGACGCCTGCGCCTCGGGGTTCGACCGCCTCGGCGTGGCGATGGAGCTCGGCGAGATCTGCGGGCGCGACGCTGTCTTTTTGAACGAGCCCATGGCCGACCACACGACCTTCGAGATCGGTGGGCCGGCAGACGTCTTCGTGGAGGCGCCTTCGGTGGTGCGCCTCACGGAGGCGCTCGACAGGCTCGAGCGGGAGGGCGTGCCGACGTTCATCCTCGGCAATGGCTCCGACCTGCTGGTCTGCGACTGGGGGCTCCGCGCGGTCGTGTTCTCCATGGCGCGCCTGAAGACGATGCGCGTGGACGCGAATTGGATCCCGAAGTTCGGCGTCGCGCGCCTCTACGCGGACTGCGGCGTGAGCCTGAAGGACCTCGCGGGCGCCGCGGCCTACGCGGACCTCAAGGGGCTCGAGTTCGCCTCGGGCATCCCGGGCAGCGTCGGCGGCGCCCTCTACATGAACGCCGGCGCCTACGACCACTGCATGGGCGATGTGGTGGAGAGCGCGATGGTGCGCATGCCGTCGGGCGAGGTGAAGGTGCTGAAGAACCGCGAGCTCGGCTTCGCGTACCGCACGAGCCGCGTGCGCGAGGAGGGCCTCACGGTGCTCACGGCCACGTTCCTCCTTGCGCCGGAGGATCCCGAGGTGGTGCGCAGGCGCATCGACGAGCTCACCGAGCTCCGGGCGGCGAAGCAGCCGCTCGACGTGCCGAGTGCCGGCTCCACCTTCAAGCGCCCCGAGGGCCACTACGCGGGCAAGCTCATCGCCGACGCGGGGCTCAAGGGCACGCGCATCGGGGGCGCCGAGGTGTCGAGGAAGCACGCGGGCTTCATCGTGAACGCGGGCGACGCGAGCGCGAAGGACGTCTCCGACCTCATCGACCTCGTCCGGCGCGAGGTGGAGGCGACCTCCGGCGTGGCGCTCGAGCCCGAGGTCCAGCGCATCGGCCCCTACCTCGAGGGATAGCGAAAGCGCGCGGCTACGCGGCGAGCTGGCCGGTCTCCGTGAGGTAGGCGTAGTCGGCTTGCTCGTAGGCGTCGAGGGCGCCCACGAGGCGCGCGAGGGTCTCGTGGTCCTCGCCCGCGCTGATCATCACCGCCATCACGTAGCGGTTCTCGCCGTGGCTCACGATCCCCGCGTCGACCGTGCAATTGAGGTCTCCCGATGCGATCCATCCGCCCTTCGAGTAGCTCCCCTCGCCGAGCGCGGCGATGGGGGCGTGCTCGGGGCTCTCGAAGAGGGAGCGCAGCCACTCCGCGTCGGGGGAGGAATCGAGCACCCAGTAGTTCTGGAGCCAGAGGTTCGCGAGCTGGGCGGGCGTCATGTGGACGAAGGAGCTATTCGCGCTGAGCTCGTCGATACCCATGTTCTGGAGCTGTTCCGCGAGCGGGGCGGAGCCGTAGATGTTGCGAAGGCTCCAGTACGCCTCGTTGCTCGACCAGGCGATGGCGTCCTCCACGAGGGCGCGGCTCCCGGCCGGCACGCCCCCCGAGAAGGTGGTGAGCACGAAGGGGCCCTTGATGGAGCTCGCACCATAGAAGACCTCGTCCGCGTTCTTCGAGAAGAGCTCCTCGCCGCTCGCGGTGGCCACGTAGTAGCCCACCTGGATTCCCTGGCCCTCGATGCCCTGGACGACGGCGTCGAGGTTCGCCTTCGCCTCGTCGAGCGGCGCCTTCAGGGCGGCCGCGCGCTTCTCGTGGCCCGTTTGGATGGCGCTCGTGGTGAGTTCCTTGGCCCAGGCGACCTTCGCCTGCCATGCGTCCACGCGTGCGTTTCGCTCGCAGCCCGCGACGCCGAGGGAGAGGAGCGCCACGCCCACGACGCAGATGGCGCAAGCGATCGCTACGAACGGCCAAACGCGACGCCGCGGGGGACGGGGCGCACCCGCATGTACGGGCAGGTGGGCGCTTCGCGCATGGCGCGCGTGGCGAGCGTCGCGATCCGCGTACCTGTCGTACCTGTCGTACCGGGTGTCCATCCGTGCCGCCGTGCCCTAGTTCCTGAGCGAGTTCAGCGGGGCGGGGAAGCGGCCGCCGCGGCGCGCGAAGACGGTGCCCGCGTGGCCGTTCAACGCCATCACCGGCGCCTCGCCGAAGAGCCCGCCGAAGCGCACGACGTCGCCCTCGCGCTTGCCGATCGCGGGGATCACGCGCACGGCGGTGGTCTTGTTGTTGATGACGCCGATGGCCATCTCGTCGGCGATGAGGCCGGCAAGCGCCTCTATCGTGGTGTCGCCGGGCACGGCCACCATGTCGAGCCCCACCGAGCACACGCTCGTCATCGCCTCGAGTTTCTCGAGCGTGAGGGCCCCGTCCTTGGCCGCGGCGATCATCCCTGCGTCCTCGGAGACCGGGATGAAGGCGCCGGAGAGCCCGCCCACCGAGCTCGACGCCATGACCCCGCCCTTCTTCACCGCGTCGTTCAGGAGCGCGAGGGCGCAGGTGGTGCCGGGGCCGCCGCACTCGCCGACGCCCATGATCTCCAGCACGCGCGCCACCGAATCGCCGATGGCAGGCGTGGGGGCGAGCGAGAGGTCGACGATGCCCTTCGCCACGCCGAGGCGCCGCGCGGCTTCGCGGCTCACGAGCTCGCCCGCGCGGGTGATCTTGAACGCCGTCTCCTTCACGCGCTCGGCCACGGCCATGAGGTCGGCGGTCTCGGGGAGCTGCTCGAGCGAGGCGGCCATCACGCCGGGGCCGGAGACGCCCACGTTCACCACGCAGTCGGCCTCGCCCGAGCCGTGGATGGCGCCCGCCATGAAGGGCGAATCCTCCACCATGTTGCAAAAGACCACGAGCTTGGAGGCCCCGATGCTGTCCTCGTCGGCCGTGAGCTCGGCCGTCTGCCTGATGGCCTTCGCCATGGCGAGCACGGCGTCCATGTTGATGCCGGCGCGGCTCGTGGCCACGTTCACCGAGGAGCACACGCGGCTCGTCTCGGCGAGCGCCTTCGGGATGGAGTTGATGAGGCGGCGATCCGCCTCGCCCATGCCCTTCGGCACGAGCGCGGAGAAGCCGCCGAGGTAGTCGATGCCCACGGTGGCTGCGGCGTCGTCGAGCGCCTTCGCCACGGGGGAGAGGTCCTCGTCGGGGATGCCCGCCGCGACGAGCGCGATCGGCGTCACCGACACGCGCTTGTTCACGATGGGGATGCCGTACTCGGCGTCGATGGCGCTCGCCACGTCCACGAGGTGCTCGGCCGCCGTGCACACGCGATCGTAGACGCGGCGGCAGAGGCGCGCCATCGAGTGCGAGGCGCACCCCGCGAGCGACACGCCGAGCGTGATGGTGCGGATGTCGAGGTTC
This sequence comes from uncultured Atopobiaceae bacterium, assembly GCA_947625235.1. Taxonomy (GTDB): domain Bacteria; phylum Actinomycetota; class Coriobacteriia; order Coriobacteriales; family Atopobiaceae; genus CANRLS01. The sequence goes on from CANQNP010000030.1 coordinate 12,847, forward strand.
TGCTCGAAGACCATGTCGAGGACTTCGATGATCTCCTCGGGCTCGATGGCCATCTCGTCTCCCCTCGGTTGGCGCCGGGGCCTTCCCCAACTCTCCATGGTAGCAGCCTCGCTTCCGGCCCCTGCGATCTCCACACGAGGCCCCCGCAAGACAGAAGGGACGGTTCTTTTGCCGTGCGGCAAGCCGTCTACCTGCGGCTTTTCCAAGACAAAAGAACCGTCCCTTTCGTCTTGCGACGTTTGCGCTGCTAGAGGCGCTGCGAGCAAGACAAAAGAACCGTCCCTTTCGTCTTGCGAAATGAGGGGATTACGAGAAGAAGGGGAAGGGGAGCTTCTCGCTCGACGGCGCGTGCATACTGGAAGGTCCATTTGCCGAGAGTGAGGAAATCCCATGCCCAAAGCCGTCACCTTCCTTTGCTTCAAGGGCTGCTCTACCTGCGCGAAGGCACGCAAGTGGCTCGACGAGCACCATGTGGCCTACGTCGAGCGCAACATCAAGGAAGAGAATCCCACGGAAAGCGAGCTTCGCGCCTGGCGGGCCGAGGGCGACGTGGCGATTCGAAAGATGTTCAACACTTCGGGCCAGCTCTACCGCACGCAGCATGTGAAGGAACAGCTCGACGCGGGCATGAGCGATGACGACGCCTTCGCGCTCCTCGCCTCGAACGGGATGATGGTGCGGCGCCCGATCGTCGTGGGCGACGGCTTCGCGCTCTTCGGCTTCAACGAGAAGTCCTGGGAGAGCGCGTTGCTCTAGCAGTTCATCTGGCGATGGGTTCTACGAGGAGCAGCTATGCCAAGGTCACCTCGCAAGCTAAGCGAATCAGGCGTTTACCATGTGATGGTGCGCGGGGTCGCCCAAACCCAACTTTTCTACGATGATGCAGATCGCGGGGCTTTCCTTGAACGACTGCAGTTCGTGAAGGACGCGTGCGGCTTCAAGATCTACGCGTGGTGCCTCATGGGGAACCACGTACACCTCATCGTCGATGTGAGTGAGGCCACCGAAACCCTGTCAAGCATCATGAAACGGCTGCTTATTCGCTACGCGAGCTATTTCAATTCGCGCTATGACCGTGTGGGCTATCTCTATCAGAGCAGATTCGAAAGCCGGCCCATTGAGGATGATTCCTATCTCCTCACGGCGGTGCGTTACGTCCATCGCAATCCGCTTGAGGTGGGTGGCAGCGTTTCCCAATGGACGAGCTATGACGCATATATGGGCAGGGCCGAGGGCCAGACCCTCACGGATGTTGGCTTCGTCCTACGCGCTTTGAGCCCGCGGCCGGAGGTTGCGGTGCGGGCGTTTGGCGATCTCGTACTCAATGCCGAGGTACACCATCTTCCCTTGTGGACAATGCCCGAGAGACATCGCCTGAGTGATGCCGAGGCGAAGAAAGTCATAGAACAATGTGCGGGAATCGACGAGTGCCTGCGTCTCGTCGATTTGCCATCCGAGAGGCGCGTTGAGGCAATCCGCCAAAGCAGGATGCGCCATTGCTCAGTACGCCAGATCGCTCGTCTCACCGGAATGACCAAGAGAATGGTCGAACTCGCCCTCGCCGCCTAACGCGACAGAGTGAAGTCGCAAGAGCCACGACGCAAGGGACGGCTCCTTCGTCTAGTGCCAAGACAGTAGGGACGGTTCTTTTGTCGTGCGGCGAGCCGTCTACCTGCGGCTTTTCCAAGACAAGAGAACCGTCCCTTTCGTCTTGCGACGTTTTCGCTGCTAGGGGCGCTGCGCGCAAGACAAAAGAACCGTCCCTTTCGTCTTGCGGGCGCTACTGCTTCGCGGGATCTGCCACCGTGTAGAGGTCGCCGTCGATCACGGAGACGCGACGCGTGCGCTCCATGGCGGCGTGCGTGTTCAGCATGGCGATGCCGCACGCGGCGGCGATCGACACCCAGTAGTAGGGCGTCGCGAGCGAGGGCAGCGCGTAGAGGGCGAGCGAGCCGAGCGCGCCCGCCGTGAGGATCACGCGGTTTGCGCTCTGGGCGAGCATCGAGCGCCGCTTCGCCATGAGCATCCACTCGCGGTTCTTCGCCTTCGCCTCGGCGTTGAGCTCGTAGAAGCTCGTATGGCGGAGCGCCTCGAAGTTGTAGGCGAAGAGGTCCTCGCGCTTGGCGCGCATGCCGCCATGGACGATGATCCACGTGGCGAGCGCGCCGAGCGCGAACGCGCAGCCCGTGGCGAGGTGCGAGAGTCCGAAGAGCTTGAGGAGCGTGAACGCGCCCGCCGCAAGCACGTAGATGATGATCGCGATGGCCGTGCAGCGCTTCCTCACGGCGATTGATTCGGCCACCTGCTCCTTCGTGAACGCGAGGTTGATGTGCGGGAAGGCCTCCATGTAGGCGATGCGGTCGTTTCGCGCGTAGGAGAGGATCACGAGGCCAATCGCCACGAGTGCCACGAAGGCGAGCGAGGCGAGGATGTGCGAATCGCCGA
>CANQNP010000031.1 GCA_947625235.1 uncultured Atopobiaceae bacterium
TCCATGAGCGCGCGCACGGTGGTCTACAAGGGCATGCTCGTGGCCACGCAGATGCGCCGCTTCTACCCCGACCTCGAAGACGCGCAGGTGGAGAGTGCCATCTGCCTCGTGCACTCGCGCTTCTCCACGAACACGACGCCCTCCTGGGAGCGCGCGCACCCGAACCGCTACCTCATCCACAACGGCGAGATCAACACGCTCAAGGGCAACGTGAGCTGGATCCGCGCGCGCGAGCCCGGCCTCTACTCGCCGGTGCTCGGCGAGGACCTGCGCCGGGTGCTGCCGATCATCAACCGCGAGGGCTCCGATTCGGCCATCCTCGACAACGTCCTCGAGTTCCTCGTGATGAACGGCATGAGCCTCGAGCGGGCGCTCACGCTCCTCATCCCCGAGCCCTGGGACAAGAACGAGAACCTCTCGGCCAAGCGGCGCGACTACGACTCCTACCAGTCGATGCTCATGGAGCCCTGGGACGGCCCCGCGGCCGTGGCCTACACGGATGGCGTGACGCTCGGCGCCGCGCTTGACAGGAACGGCCTTCGCCCTGCGCGCTACTACCTCACGCGCGACGACCGCTTCATCCTCGCGAGCGAGGTGGGCGTGCTCGACATCGACCCCGCGGACGTGCTCGCGAAGGGCTGCCTTGGCCCCGGGGAGATGTTGAAGGTCGACACGGGCCAGGCGCGCCTCGTGAAGAACGACGAGCTCAGGGACGCCCTTGCCACGGGGCAGCCCTATGGGGAGTGGGTGCGCGAGGGCGTGCTCGACCTCTCCGACGTGGAGGACGCGCGCGAGGCGGAGGGCCCTCGCGAGGCGGGCGCGCGCGAGGACGAGCTCGACGTGGTGCAGCGCCTCGCGCGCATGGGCTTCCACTACGACGACGTGGACGAGGAGATCCGCCCCATGGCCGAGAAGGGCTCCGTGCCCCTCGCCTCCATGGGCTACGACATCCCGCTCGCGTGCCTCTCGGAGCATCCGCGGAGCTTCTTCGACTACTTCTGGCAGCTCTTCGCGCAGGTGACGAACCCGCCCATCGACGCCCTTCGCGAATCGATGGTCACCTCCACCACGCTCTACGTGGGAAACCACGGAAACCTCCTCGAGGACACCCGTGAGAACTGCCGGCTCGTGCGCCTGGACGGCCCCATCGTGGACGAGCGTGGGCTTGCGCGCCTCGCCTCGCTCGACCGCGACGGCCTGAAGGCGCGCCGCTTCTCGGCGACCTTCGAGGACGAGGGCCCCGATTCCCTCGAGCGCGCGCTCGAGGCCCTCTGCGCCGAGGTGGAGGCGGCGGTTCGCGAGGGCGTGAACGTCGTGGTGGTGTCCGATCGCCTGCGCGGACGCGAGCTTCCCATTCCCTCGCTCCTCGCCACCGGGGCGATCCACTGCCATCTGCTTGCGAAGGGCCTTCGCACCCGCGCCGACCTCGTCGTCGAGGCGGGAGACGCCGTGAACGCGCACGACGCGGCCGCGCTCGTGGGCTACTCCGCCTCGGCCGTGTGCCCTTATATGGCCCACGAGGCCATCCGCGACCTCTGCGCGCGCGGGGCGATCGCGCTCGGCGCCGAGGAGGCCGTGGCGAACTACGACCGCGCCCTCACGCAGGGCATCGTCTCCATCGCCTCGAAGATGGGGATCTCCACCATGCAGGGCTACCACTCGGCGCAGATCTTCGAGGCGGTGGGCATCGCGCCCGAGGTGATCGAGCGCTGCTTCAAGGGCACCACCTCGCGCGTGGGCGGGCTCGGCTTCGCCGAGATCCAGCGCGAGCTCGAGCAGCGCAGGGACGAGGCCGAGGCGCTCGCCCTCTCTCCCTCGCCGGGGCAGCTCCGAAGCGCCGGCCTCACGAAGTGGCGCCCGCTCGCGGGCGAGGACCACCTCATCGACCCCAAGGCCATCTACCTCCTCCAACGTGCGTGCGCCGAAGACGACTTCGAGCTCTTCCGCGAATACGCCCTCCACGTGCACCCCGAGGGCGCGCGCCGGCGCTACTCGCTCCTTCGCGACCTCCTCGACTTCGTGCCGCTTGCCACGGGCCCCGTGCCGCTCGAGGAGGTGGAGCCGGCCTCGGAGATCGTGAAGCGATTCAACACGGGCGCCATGAGCTACGGCTCCATCTCGAAGGAGGCGCACGAGACCCTCGCCATCGCGATGAACCGCCTCGGCGGGCGCTCGAACACCGGCGAGGGCGGCGAGGACCCCGCGCGCGAGACGCCGCTCGCAAACGGCGATTCGATGAAGAGCGCCATCAAGCAGGTGGCCTCGGGGCGCTTCGGCGTCACGAGCCGCTACCTCATGAGCGCGCGCGAAATCCAGATCAAGATGGCGCAAGGGGCCAAGCCGGGCGAGGGCGGGCACCTGCCCGGAGGCAAGGTGTACCCGTGGATCGCCGACGTGCGCCGCGCCACCCCCGGCGTGGGGCTCATCAGCCCGCCGCCGCACCACGACATCTACTCCATCGAGGACCTCGCCGAGCTCATCTTCGACCTCAAGAACGCGAACCCGAAGGCGCGCGTGAGCGTGAAGCTCGTGGCCGAGGGCGGAGTCGGCACCATCGCCACCGGCGTGGCGAAGGGTGGCGCCGACAAGATCCTCATCTCCGGCTCGAACGGCGGCACCGGCGCCGCGCCGCGCGATTCGATCTACCACGCGGGCCTTCCGCTCGAGCTCGGCCTCGCCGAGGCGCAGCAGACGCTCCTCTACAACGGCCTGCGCTCGCGCGTGGTGCTCGAGGCGGACGGCAAGCTCATGACCGGCCGCGACGTGGCCGTGGCGGCGCTCCTCGGCGCCGAGGAGTTCGGCTTCGCCACGATGCCGCTCGTGGCCATGGGCTGCCTCATGCAGAGGGACTGCCAGCAGGACACCTGCCCCGCGGGCATCTGCACGCAAAACCAGGCGCTGCGCTGCCAGTTCCACGCGAGCCCCGAGCACGTGGAGCGCTTCATGACCTTCATCGCCGAGGACCTTCGGCGGATCATGGCCGAGCTCGGCTTCCGCACGGTGGACGAGATGGTGGGGCATCCGGAGTGCCTCGCGCAGGCGAAGGTGGAGGGCAACTGGAAGGCCGCCACGGTGGACCTCGCCGAGCTCCTCTCCCAAACCACCAACTTCTTCGGCCAAGGCGTCCCCGGAGCCTCCGGCAGGCGCTTCCTTCCCGAGATGGCCTACGACGTGGGGCTTGCGAAGGCACTCGACGCGACGCTCTTCGTGCCGTATACGGCGTCTTCGCGCGAGCGCTTGGAGCCCATCTCCTTCCACGCGGACATCTCGAACGTGAACCGCTGCGTGGGCACGCAGCTCGGCGCCGCCGTGACGGCGCGCCATCCCGAGGGGCTTCCCGAGGGGTCCGTCTCCATCGACTGCGAGGGCTCCGGCGGCCAGTCCTTCGGCGCGTTCCTCCCCGCGGGCGTGACGCTCGCCATCGAGGGCGATGCCTGCGACTACTTCGGTAAGGGTCTCTCCGGCGGCATCGTCTCCGTGCGGCCGCCCGACGACGCCACGTTCCGCGCCGACGAGAACGCCATCATCGGAAACGTCGCCTTCTACGGCGCCACCTCGGGCAAGGGCTACGTGAACGGCCTCGCGGGCCAGCGCTTCGCCGTGCGCAACTCCGGCGCCACGCTCGTGGTGGAGGGCGTGGGCAACCACGGCTGCGAGTACATGACGGGCGGCACCTGCCTCATCATCGGCGAGGTGGGGGAGAACTTCGCCTGTGGCATGAGCGGGGGCGTGGCCTACGTGCTCGACGCGAAGGGCACGCTCGAGCCGCGCGTGAACAAGGCGATGGTGGAGGTGCTCGAGCCCTCCGCCGCCGACCTCGAGCTCATCCGCGCGCTCCTTCGCGAGCACGCGGAGATGACGAAGAGCCCGAAGGCCATCCGCCTGCTCTTCGAGTTCGACGCGGTGGCCCCGCGCTTCAAGAAGGTGATCCCCACGGAGTACCGCGAGGTGATGGAGGTCATCGAAGAGGCCGAGCGCGATGGCAAGACCCGCGCGGAGGCCGAGCAAGAGGCCTTCGAAGTGATTCGGCAGGGGAGGTAGCCATGGGCAAGGTGGGTGCGTTCCTCGAGCTTGGGCGGGAGGTGCACGCGGAGCGGCCGGCGAAGGCGCGCCTCGCGGACTTCGACGAGTTCGCGGTGCCGCTCTCGGACGCCGAGCAGGAGGCGCAGGCGAGCCGCTGCATGTACTGCGGCGTCGCGTTCTGCCAGACGGGCATTGCCTTCGGCAAGGCGCGCGCCTCGGGTTGCCCGCTCCACAACCTCATCCCCGAGTGGAACGACCTACTCTGGCGGGGGCTCTGGGAGGACGCCGCGGCCCGCGTGGCGATCACGAACCCGTTTCCCGAGTTCACGGGGCGGGTGTGCCCCGCGCTCTGCGAGGCGGCGTGCAACCTCGGGCGCGATCGCGGCGCGACGACCATCAAGGACGACGAGCGCGCGATCTCGGACCACGAGTGGGCGAGCGGCGGCCCCGCGCCCCTCGCCCCCGCAGCGCCAGGCGCGCCCAAGGTGGCCGTGGTGGGAAGCGGCCCCTCGGGCCTCGCGTGCGCGTGGGAGCTCGCGCGACGCGGCGCGCGGGTGACGGTGGTCGAGCGCGCGGATCGCGCGGGTGGGCTCCTTCAGTACGGCATCCCGAACATGAAGCTCCCGAAGGACGTGGTGGCGAGGCGGATCGACCTCATGGAGCGCTCCGGCATCGCCTTCGAGCTGGAGACGGACGCCTCGGACCCCGTGGTGGCCGCGCGGCTCGCCGACACGCACGACGCCGTCGTGGTGGCGGTGGGCGCGGGCGCCACGCGGCCCTTCAACGTGCCGGGCGCCGAGCTCGAGGGCGTCGTGTGGGCCGTGGACTACCTCACGGCCGCCACGAAGGCGCTCCTCGCGGGCACACGCTCGGCGATCGACGCGCGCGACAAGGCGGTCGTCGTCATCGGCGGCGGCGACACGGGCACCGACTGCGTGGCCACGGCGCTTCGCCAGGGCTGCCGCTCGGTGCGCCAACTCGAGTTCCTCCCCGCGCCTCCCGAGGAGCGCCCGAAGGAAAACCCGTGGCCCGAGTGGCCGAACGTGAAGAAGACCGACTATGGCCAGGAGGAGGCGGCGCTCGTCGATGGCAGCGACCCCCGCACCTTCGCCGCCGATACGACGCGGCTCGAGGGCACCGATGGCCGCGTGCGGAGCCTCACGTTCTGCCGGCTCGACTGGTCGGGCGGCAGGCCCGTGCGCATCGAGGGCACGGAGGAGACGGTCGACGCCGACCTCGTGCTCCTCGCCACGGGCTTCCTCGGCCCGCGCGCGGAGGCCATGGCCGCCTTCGGCGTGGCACTTGGCGACTCGCGCCCGCTTCCGGTGGTGGAGGAGGGCACGCACGCCGCGATCCTCGGCGAGGGCGCGACGACTCCCGTCTTCGTGGCGGGCGACGCGCGTGGCGGCGCCTCCCTCGTGGTCTCCGCCATCGCCGACGGCCTCGCCTGCGCCACCGAGGTCGCCGCGCGCCTCGCCCCTCCAAAAAGCTGAAAACCGTTCGCGGAGCAGGGGCTACCGCTCGGCTTTGCCCACCGAATAAAGCGACCTTTCGCGTCATTGGCCTGCGAGTTCATCAACCTGAAATAAATAATGAAGCCGTCTCTACCCACAAAGCGCCTCCTCCACGCTACATGGGAAGCCCAGCCCGACGGTCGTGTGAGTCGCGTGCGAACGAAGCGGAGCGTCCATGGCCTACACGTCCCCGAAGAAGCTCGGCTTGGGCATTTCGGTCTATCCCGAGCACTGTTCCCAGGATGAAACCCTCGCCTACATCGACGCCGCCGGAAAGCGCGGCTACACCCGCGTCTTCAGCTGCCTTCTCTCGGTGACGGGCGACCGCGACCAGATCGTCGAGGAGTTCAAGCCCGTGGCCGAGCGCATCCACGCCAACGGCATGCAGCTCGTGCTCGACGTGTGGCCCGCGGTGCTCGATCGCCTCGGCGTGAGCCCCGAGGACCTCTCGTTCTTCCACGACCTCGGCGCCGATGGCCTTCGCCTCGACGCGCCCTACGCCGATCGCACCATCGCCGAGATGACGCACAACCCCTTCGGCCTCGTGGTGGAGATCAACGCCTCCATGCGCGACGCCATCGCGGAATCGGCCATCCTCTCCGGCGCCGACCCCGCGCATCTCTGGGCCTGCCACAACTTCTATCCCCAGCGCTACAGCGGCCTCTCCTACGAGTTCTGGGAGGAGACGAGCATCCAGGCCATGGACCAGAACATCCGCGTGGCGAGCTTCGTGGGCTGCGAGGACCACGACGCCATGGGCCCGTGGGGAAACGGCACCGGTCTCCCCACGCTCGAGATGCACCGCGACCTCGCGCCCGGCCTCGCGGCGCGCCACCTCGCGGCCACCGGCCTCGTGGACGACATCCTCATCTCGAACGCCTTCGCCACCGAGCGGGAGCTCGACGACCTCGCGGCCATCGACCCCCTGCGCATCGACATGAAGATCGAGCTCGAGGACGCCGATACGGACGTGGAGCGCGAGATCATCTTCAACTTCCCGCACGTGGTGCGCGGCGATCTGTCGCCCTACATCCTTCGCAGCTCGATGGCGCGCGTGGCCTACCACGACACGCCCATCCCGCCGCACGACACGCGCGACGCCGTGCGCGGTGACATCGCCATCGTGAACGACAACGACCCGCGCTACAAAGGCGAGCTCCAGGTGGTCCTTCGCGACATGAAGAACCTCGGGCTCCACAACATCGTCGGCCACGTCCCCGAGGAGGAGCTGATCCTCATCGACTACCTCGATTCGTGGCAGCGCTTTGGATTCATCGGCTAGGAAGCGCCCGAGGAACGCTTCCTAGAGGGGGAGGGCTCAAACGGAGCCCAGAGGGGCCTTAAGGGGCCAGAAGCACGACCCGCGCGGAGACGGTCCGCGCAATGAGGGACGCGCGGGAAAGGGACCGCGCACCACCACCAGCAGAAGGAGGTTTGGCATGGCTGAAGAGTCCGGCTTCTACGCTTGGATGGAAAACAAATTCATGCCAGTCGCCATGAGGATCGCCAACGTGCGGCTCCTCGTGGCAATCCGCGACGCGTTCGTGTCGATCCTGCCCATCACCATGATCGGCTCGTTCGCGACGCTCCTGAACGTGTTCTTCCGCGACCTGCCGAACGTGTGGTTCGGCGAGGGCAACGCCTTCACCGCGGCGTGCTCCGAGCTCATCAACATCGACGGCCTCGCCTACAACGGCTCGCTCTCGGTGCTCTCGCTCGTCTTCGCCTTCGCGCTCGGCTACCACATGACGCGCACCTACGAGAAGGAAGGCGACGTGAACCCGTTCGCGGGCGGCGTCATCACCTTCGCGGCCGTCGTGTGCACCATGAACTTCACCGCGAGCTTCGACTACACGCTGCCGAACGTGGCCGTCGACGCGGTCCCCACGCTCACCCAGGCCGGCCTCGAGGTCGTGGAGGGCGAGGGCATCGTCACCCTGCCCGTCACCGGAGGCGGGCTCATCTCCACGAGCCTCACGGGCTCCACGGGCCTCTTCGCGGCGCTCATCTTCGGGCTCCTCGCCTCGTGGATCTACGTGAAGATCACCCTCGCCAAGCTCACGATCAAGCTCCCCGAGGGCGTGCCACCCATGGTCTCCAAGGCCTTCGCCGCCATCATCCCGGGCGTCGTGGCCGTCTACATCTGCGCCATCATCACGCAACTCTGCGTCATCTGGACGGGGCAGTATCCAGGTCCCCTCATCTCCACGCTCATCCAGCAACCGCTCCTCGGTTTCTCCCAGAACGCGTTCGCCATCATCCTCGTGAACTTCCTCATCCAGTTCTTCTGGTTCTTCGGCATCCACGGCTCGAACGTGCTCGCGCCCGTCACCAACGGCGTCTATCTCCCCGCCCTCATGGAGAACATGAACGCCTACAACAGCGGCACCGCGCCGATGGACCTTCCCTACAAGTGGGTGAGCACCTCGTATGAGGTCTACACGTGGATCGGCGGCGCCGGCATCACGCTCGGCCTCATCATCGCCGTGCTCATCTACTCCAAGCGCGAGGACTACCGCGTGATCTCCGGCCTGGCGCTTCCCATGGGCATCTTCAACATCAACGAGCCGATCATCTTCGGCATCCCCATCGTGCTGAACCCGCTCTACTTCATCCCCTGGATGATCATCCCGCCGATCTGCACCATCCTCCCGCTCATCCTCACCTTCGCGGGCGTCATCCCGCCGGTCTTCCTGCAGGTGCCGTGGATCATGCCCGCCGGCATCGGCGCCTTCCTCGCGACGGGCGGCAACCTGCTCGCGGGCCTCGTGTCGCTCTCGAGCGTGGTGATCTCGTTCCTCATCTGGATCCCGTTCATCCGGCTCGCGAACAAGGAGACCGCCGTCGAGATCGAGCAGGACGAGGAGTACAACCAGTCGGTGGGTGACGAGCTCTAGGCGAGCTCGCGCGCCCCGCGCATTCGCTAAGATCGAACCGTCGCTCGAACAGCCGCCCTCCTGCCACGGGAGGGCGGCTTGCGTGGAGGGGGGCGTCGTGCCCAGGAGTTCATGGTCCGCGTTCTTCTTGGTGATCGGCCTGCTCTTCGTGATGGCCGCCGGCTTCGTGAACGGCCCGAACACCATCAGCTGGCCGATGCTCATAGGCGGTCTCGTGATCGCCGGCGCGGCGCTCGCCTACATGGTGCACAAGCGCAGGTACTGAGCTCGAAGCTCTGAGGACGCAGGCGGGAGGTTCGCCATGAAGGTGGAAGCGCATCTCGAGGTGAGCGCGGAGGAGTTCTTCGAGCGCCTCCTCGCGAGCGTGTGCTACGACATCGAGCAGTCCACGGGCAAGCGCAAGAACCCCGCCCTCCTGAAGAAGGGCTTCTCCTATCGCAAGCCCATCCACACGAAGCTCGGCCATGAGCGCGACACGAAGGTGAAGATCACGCGACTCGAGCGCCCGGTGGCCTATACGTGCCGCTTTGAATCCATGGGCGACGTGAACACCGTGTCCTACGACCTCGCGCCCTCTGCGGACGGAGCCAGCGTCGACGTCATCTACGAGGAGGACTTCGGTTCCTCGAAGAAGTCGCGCGACGTGAACGGCAAGATCGTCGGCAAGCTCTACGAGCGCTCCGCGAAGAAGAGGATGAAAAATCAACTTAGGGCCATGGAGCGCTATATTCAGGGCGAGCGCCGCCTGCCAGGCGGCGAGGAGTTGTCGTAAGGAGGAGGAGTGGCGGACGCGTCCCAGCACACCGCGCGGCTCGCGATCGAGGGCATGAGCTGCGCGTCCTGTTCCTCCATCATCGAGCGCATGGTGGGGCGCATGCCCGGCGTCGACGAGATGCGCGTGAACCTCGCGGCGAACACCGGCGAGGTCGTCTTCGATCCCTCGAGCGTCTCCATCGACGCGATCCTCTCGCAGATCCGCGACCTCGGGTTCGTTGGGTCGGTCATCCCGGAGAAGGGGCGCGCGGCCTTCGACGAGGAGCGTCGCGCGAAGGAGGCGGCCACCGAGCGCAAGGACCTCCAGACCTTCGTGCTCGCGCTCGTGCTCACCATCATCGTCGTCACGATCTCCATGACGCCCGCGGGCATGGCCGTGGGCGGCGTCGCGGCGAACCTGCTCCTCGGCGCAGGAGACCACCACGCGGCGATGTTCGCGATGAACCTCATCTGCCTCATCCTCACCATCCCCGTGCAGTTCTATTGCGGCGCGCGCTACTACAAGGGCATGATCGGCGCCGCCCGCGCGCACGCGGCCAACATGGACACGCTCGTGGCGCTCGGCACGACGGTGGCGTTTTGCTATTCGGTCTACCTCACCTTCGCGCCCACGCAGATGGGGCGCATGGCGCCGTTCGAGACCTCCTGCATGCTCATCACCTTCGTGATGCTCGGGAAGATGCTCGAGCACCGCGCGAAGGGGCGCGCCGGGCGCGCGGTGGAGGAGCTCATGAACCTCGCGCCGCGCGAGGCGCACGTGCGCCGCGGGGGCGCCGAGTTCGACATCCCCACGGACGAGCTCGTGGTGGGCGACGTGGTGCTCGTGAGGCCCGGCGAGCGCGTTCCGGCTGACGGGCGCGTGGTGGCGGGGCTCTCCTCGGTGGACGAATCCATGCTCACGGGCGAGCCGATGTACCAGGAGAAGGCGCCGGGGGCGAGCGTCACCGGCGGCACCATGAACGGCACCGGCTCCTTCGAGTTCACGGTGGAGGCGGCGGGCGCCGAGACCACGCTCTCGCGCATCGTCGCCATGGTGGAGGCCGCACAGGGCTCGAAGCCGCCCATCCAGCGCCTCGCCGACAAGATCTCCGCCGTCTTCGTGCCCACGGTGCTCGGCATCGCGCTCGCCACCTTCGTCGGCTGGCTCATCGTCGGCGCCGTGAACGGCACCGAGCAGGGCGTGGCTTTCGAAGCGGCGCTCATGGTGGGGGTGAGCGTGATCGTGGTCGCGTGCCCCTGCGCGCTCGGCCTCGCCACCCCCACGGCCATCATGGTGGGCACGGGCAGGGGCGCCGAGCTGGGCATTCTCGTGAAGGATGGCGACGCGCTCGAGGCGGCGGCCTCGCTCGACCACGCCGTCTTCGACAAGACCGGCACCATCACGCGCGGCATGCCCGAGCTCTCGGCCGTGAAGCTCGAGGGCGAGGAGGGCGCGCGCGAATCCTCGGTGGCGAGCTTCCTCGAGGCCGAGCTCTCGGAGGGCCAGCATCGCGCGCTTGCGATCGCGGCTGCGCTCGAGAAGGGCTCCGAGCACCCGCTCGCCCGCGCGATCCTCGTGGCCGCGGCGGAGAAGGACGTGGAGGCCGCGGGCCCCGTCGAGGGCTTCGAGGCCATCCCGGGCTTCGGGGTGGCGGCGCAGGTGGCGGGGGAGCGCTGGGCCTTCGGCAACGCGCGCCTCGTGGAGCGCGAGAGCTGCGGGGAGCTTCCCGCGTGGGCCGCCGATGCGGGCGTGGCGGGCGTCACCGAGACCTACCTCGTGGGCGAGCATGAGGGCGTGCTCGCGGTCTTCTCCGTGGCCGACAGCCCGAAGGAGACCTCCGCCGAGGGCATCTCGGACCTCGCGCGCCTCGGCGTGGAGGCGATGCTCCTCACGGGCGACGCGCGTGGGGCGGCGAACGCCATCGCGAGCGAGGTGGGGATCGAGCCCGACGACGTGATCGCCGAGGTCCTGCCCGGCGACAAGGCGAGCGTCATCGCCGACCTCGTGAAGGGCGGCAAGAAGGTGGCCATGGTGGGCGACGGCATCAACGACACGCCGGCGCTCGCGGAGGCGAGCGTCTCCATGGCGATGGGCGCGGGCTCCGATGCCGCGCTCGAGGTGGGGCAGATCGTGCTCATGCACGACGACGTGCGCGACGTGGCGCGCGCCATCCGCCTCTCGCGCGCCACCTTGAGGAAGATCCACCAGAACTTCTTCTGGGCGCTCGCCTACAACTGCTGCCTCATCCCGCTCGCGATCGTGGGCATCCTCGCCCCCGAGGTCTCCGGCGCCTGCATGGCCCTCTCCTCCGTGAGCGTGGTCTCGAACTCCCTCCTCCTTCGCCGCAGCAAGCTCTAGCCGCAAGACAAAAGGGACGGTTCTTTTGTCTTGCGCGCAGCGCTCCTAGCTGGGCAAACGTCGCAAGACGAAAGGGACGGTTCTTTTGTCTTGGCAAAGCCGCAGCTAGACGGCTTGCCGCACGGCAAAAGAACCGTCCCTACTGTCTTGCGAAGGCGATGGGGTAGGCTCTTGTCCGTAGACGCGGGCAAGGGAGGCCAGGGATGGCGAAGCAGCTGAGCATCTTCGACGACGACGAGCTTTCCGGAGCGGAAGCGCCCGAGCCCGCGGGCGAGGTTTCGCCTGCGGCGCGCGTCGTCGAGCTGAACAACCTGCTGCATCGCTACGCCCACGACTACTACGACCTCGACGCGCCCACGGTCTCCGATGCGGAGTTCGACCGCCTCGTGCGCGAGCTCCGCGATCTCGAGGCGGCGCATCCCGAGCTCGTGACCCCCGCCTCCTACACGCAGCACGTGGGCGGTTCGGTGTCGGAGCAGTTCGCGCCCGTGCGCCACGCGCGCCGCATGTTCTCCATCGACGACGCCATGGGGCTCGCCGAGCTCGACGAGTGGCTCGAGCGCACCGACCGCGAGCTCGGCGCCTCGGCCGAAAACCCAGTGGCCTACACGTGCGAGCTCAAGATCGACGGCCTCGGCGTGGCCATCACCTACGAGAACGGCTCCTTCGTGCGCGCCGCCACCCGCGGCGACGGCGCGGTGGGGGAGGACGTGACGGCGAACGTGCGCACCGTGCGCGACGTGCCCTACGCCCTCCACACGGCCCCGCTCGACGCCATGCCCCGCGGACGCGCCACCTCGCTCGAGGTGCGCGGCGAGGTCTACATGCCGAAGGCCTCGTTCGTGCACCTGAACGCCGAGCGCGATCGCCTCGGCGAGAGCGTCTTCGCCAATCCGCGCAACGCCGCCGCGGGCTCGCTTCGCCAGAAGAACCCGAAGGTGACGGCCGGGCGCGACCTCGAGACCTTCATCTACGCCGTGGCCGAGCCCGAGCTCGTGCCCGTCTCCTCGCAGCACGAGTTCCTCGCCTGGCTCGCCGACCTTGGGCTTTCCGTGAACCGCAACTACCGCGTGTGCACGAGCGCGAAGGAGGTGCACGCCTTCTGCGAGCGCGCGCAGCTGCGGCGTGGCGAGCTCGAGTACGACATCGACGGAGTCGTGGTGAAGGTGGACGACTTCGCGCGCCAGGCGGAGCTCGGCTTCACCGCGCGCGCCCCACGCTGGGCGATCGCCTTCAAGTTCCCGCCGGAGGAGCGCGAGAGCGTGCTCCGCGACATCCGCATCCAGGTGGGGCGCACCGGCGTGCTCACCCCCGTGGCGGACTTCGACCCGGTGCTCGTCGCCGGCTCCACGATCGCCCATGCCACGCTCCACAACCTCGACGAGATCCGCAAGAAGGACGTGCGGGTGGGCGATACGATCGTCGTCCACAAGGCGGGCGACGTGATCCCCGAGGTGGTGGGCCCCGTGCTCGCGAAGCGGCCCGTGGACGCCATGCCGTTCGAGATGCCGAGCACCTGCCCCTCCTGCGGAAGCCCCGTCGTGCACGAGCTCGGCGAGGTGGCCTACCGCTGCATCTCCATCGACTGCCCGGCGCAGACCGCCGAGCGCCTCGAGCACTGGGTGAGTCGCAAGGCGATGGACGTGGACGGCATGGGCAAGGAGCTCATCGGCCGGCTCATCCGCTACGGCCTCGTGCGCGACGTGGCGGACCTCTACGCCCTCACGCAGGAGCAGCTGGAGACGCTCCCCACCGATCGCACGTACGCCACGGCGGGCAAGGGCCATGAGAAGGGAGACCCCGTGCCCACGGGGAGGAAGACCGCGGAGAAGCTGGTCGCTCAGCTCGAGGCCTCGAAGGGCCGCCCGCTCGCGCGCCTCCTCTTCGGCCTCGGCATCCGGCACGTGGGCGCCTCCGTGGCCGAATCGCTCGCGAGCGCCTTCGGGAGCATCGACGCGCTGAAGAGCGCCACCGAAGAGCAGATGTGCGAGGTGGATGGCGTGGGCGCCGTCATGGCCGCCGGCATCGCCGAGTTCTTCCGCACCCCGCAGAACCTCGAGGTCATCGAGCGCCTCCGCGAGGCGGGGGTCTCCATGGCCGACGCCGCGGCGTCCGCGGGGCAGGAGCGGCCGCAATTCCTGTCCGGCTCTACGTTCGTGCTCACGGGCACGCTCGAGGGCATGACGCGCGACGAGGCGGGCGCGGCGCTCAAGGCGCTCGGCGCCAAGGTCTCGGGCTCGGTCTCGAAGAAGACGAGCTACGTGGTGGCGGGCCCCGGCGCGGGCTCGAAGCTCGCGAAGGCGCAATCCCTGGGCATCCCCGTGCTCGACCAGGCCCAGCTCGAATCCATCCTCGCCACCGGCGAGCTCCCCGAATAATTCGGCCGAAGGCCCCTCAAGCGGGGGCCTTCGCGGGGTTTTCTGGTGCGCCCGCTGGGACTCGAACCCAGAACCGGCGGATTAGAAGTCCGATACTCTCTCCAATTGAGCT
>CANQNP010000032.1 GCA_947625235.1 uncultured Atopobiaceae bacterium
CTCGACAGCGAGAGCGAGCGCCTCATCCAAGAGGCCCTCGCCACCCTCATGCAGGGACGCACCTCGCTCGTGGTGGCGCACCGCCTCTCCACCGTCGCGGCGCTCGATCGCATCGTCGTGCTCGCCGACGGCGAGATCGTGGAGGACGGCACGCATAAGGCGCTCGTGGCGGCAGGCGGCCCCTACGAGCTCCTCTGGGATCGCCAGAGCGGCGCCTTCCTCGAGGAATAGCGATGCCGCGCATGGCTTCCCGCGGCAGGGGCGCGCCATTCGGGTAACGGTTCGATGAAACCTTGCCACTCGGCAAAAAGATGCGATCGCCTCGTACTTGTGCCGAGGGAAGGGGAACGGGGCTGGTAGAATTGCGTCCTGCGTGCACGCCTGCGTTGGCGCATTGGACATTTCGATTGAAATACGAGGTCAGCGTGGCTGATTTTGAAGAGATAACCGACGTTTCGCAGCTGGGGGAGCCCGAGGCTCCCCCCACCGTGCCCCCTCTTGCGCCCGTGGCGGCCCCGGCTCCCGCGCCCGAGACGGCCGCCCTCGCGAGGCGCATGCGCGAGGACTGCCTTGCGATCACGAGCTCCTCGGGCGCGGGCCACATCGCGAGCGCGCTCTCGGTGGTGGACATCCTCGCCGTGCTCTACGGCTCGGTGATGCACGTGGACCCCGAGAACCCGCGCGATCCCGAGCGCGATCGCTTCATCCTCTCGAAGGGCCATGGCGGAAGCGCGGTCTACGCGGCGCTCGCCGAGCGCGGCTTCATCGATCGCAACGACCTCCTCAAGCACTACTACGCCAATGATTCGATCTACTCCGGCCACGTGAGCCACGCGGTGCCGGGCGTGGAGCTCTCCACGGGCTCGCTCGGGCAGGGCCTCGGCGTGGCCTGCGGCATGGCGCTCGCGGGGCGCCTCGACGCCGCGTCGTGGCGCGTCTTCTGCGTGATGGGCGATGGCGAGTGCGACGAGGGGAGCGTGTGGGAGGCTGCCCTTATGGCCTCGACGCTCGAGCTCGACCATCTCGTCGCCATTGTCGACAGGAACGGCATGCAGAGCTTCGGCCCCACCGACGAGACGGCGCTCGTCCTCGGGAACCTCTCCGACAAGTTCCGCGCCTTCGGCTGGGCCGCGGTGGATTGCGATGGCCACGACCATGCGGCGCTGAAGGCGGCGCTCGAGATGCCGCATGGCGGCCAGCCGCTCGCCGTCGTCGCCCACACGGTGAAGGGCAAGGGCGTGTCGTTCATGGAGGGCGACATCCGCTGGCACTACGACTCGGCCTCGAAGGACGAGCTGCGTCGCGCGCTTTCCGAGGTGGCGCTCCAAGATGGCGGCTTTCCCGCCGGCACCGTCGTGCACGCGAGCGAGAGGGGCGAGGCATGAGGAACACCTTCGTCCAGGCACTCATCGACCAGGCGGCCATCGATCCCTCGATCATGCTCCTCACGGGCGATCTCGGGTATCGCGTGGTCGAGGGCTTCGAGGCGGCGTATCCGCAGCGCTACCTCAACTGCGGCATCGCGGAGCAGGACATGATCGAGGTGGCCGCAGGCCTCGCGCTCGAGGGCCGCAAGGTCTTCGTCTACTCGATCTCGAGCTTCCCGACGCTTCGCTGCCTCGAGCAGATCCGCGACACCGTGTGCTACCACGACCTCGACGTCACGATCATCTGCATCGGCGGCGGCTTCGCCTATGGCGAGCTCGGCACCACGCACCACGCCACCGAGGATATGGCCGCCATGCGCGCGCTCCCGCACATGCGCGTGCTCTCGCCGGCGGACCCGGTGGAGACCCGCCTCGTGGCGAACTACTGCTTCGCCACGCCCGGCCCCAAGTACGTGCGCCTGAACCGCGGCGGCGAGAAGGACCTCCCGGGCGCGGACGCCATCGAGGGCCTCGAGGTGGCCGACTTCGGCGCGCCGCTCGAGCGCGTCATGCGCAGGCCCGCGGGCGATCCAGCCGAGAAGGACGCCGAGCTCGACGTCGCCTTCCTCGCCACCGGCGCCATCGCCGTCGAAGCGGACGCGGCCTCGCGGCGCCTCGCGGAGGAGGGCATCTCGAGCCTCGTGCTCACGGTTCCCTGCGTGAAGCCGCTCGATGCCGAGACGGTGCTCTCCCTCGGCACGTGGGCGAAGCTCCTCGTCTCGCTCGAGGAGCACACCACCATCGGCGGCCTCGGGTCGGCGATCGCGAGCGCGGTGGCGTCCGCGGGACTCACCACCCAAAAGCCCATCGCGCCGCTTCTGGAGATCGGCATCCCCGATGCCTTCCCCGAGGTCGTGGGCTCGCAGGCGCACCTTCGCCACCTCTTCGGCATGGACGCCGACGGCATCGTCGCCAAGGTGAGGGCCGCCCTCGCGCGATAGGCGAGCTCTTGAACGATTAGTACGAGAAGTGCCCCCTCGCCTCCACGAGGGCGCTCGGTGGGCAGCGCGGTGGCGCTACGTCGTGGCAGCCGTGATGGCGCGCCTGAGCTCGCGCATGCCATCGCCCTTCTCGGCCGAGGTCACGATCACCTGCTCGGGGCCAAGCTCGAGGAGCCTCGCTACCCTCGCGCGCTGCGAGAGCGCCTTCGAGCGGCTGAGCTTGTCCGCCTTGGTGAGCGCCACCACGAAGGGAATGCCGAGGTCTCGAAGGGCCTCCACGCTCTCGAGGTCGAGCGGGGTGGGATCGTGGCGGATGTCGATGAGCTGCACCGCGAGGTTGTGCGAGCGCTCGTCCTCGAAGTAGCCCGAGATGAGCGCCGCGTAGGCCGCGCGCTCGGCGTTCGAGACCTTCGCGAAGCCGTAGCCGGGGAGGTCGACGAAGGCCACGCCGTCGGCCTCGTAGAAGTTGATCGAGGCGGTCTTGCCGGGCGTCGAGGACACGCGGGCGAGCGACTTCCTCGAGAAGAGCGCATTCATGAGCGACGACTTGCCCACGTTCGAGCGGCCGATGAAGGCCACCTCCGGCATCGTCGACGCCGGAAGCGCGCTCGCCTTCGAGTAGGCGGCCGTGAAGGTGGCCCTTCGGAAATCGATCTTCTCGTGGCTGCCCGCGTTCTCGCCCACCACGCCTCCTTCCCACGCTTGCCGCGCCCGCGGTTTCGTAGGCGAGCTGAGCGGCGTCGGCGCGCCCGCACCTGCGTAGAATGAAGCAGTCTAGCGAAAGCGCCGCGCCGAGGCTCCCTCGGCGCAGGGCGCACATTGGGGCACCACGAGAAAGGGCGAGCATGGACACTGCGATTCAGGAAAAAGTCGAGCTTTGGCGCGAGAACCTCGATGAGCCCGAGCTCATCGCCGAGCTCGAGGACCTGCTCGCCAAGGACGACGAGGATTCGATCGTCGACGCCTTCTACCGCGACCTCGCCTTCGGCACCGCCGGCCTCCGCGGCGTCATCGGCGTGGGCACGAACCGCATGAACGTCTACACCGTCTCGCAGGCGAGCCAGGGCCTCGCGAGCTACCTCACGGCCCACTTCGAGGACCCGACGTGCGCCATCGTGCGCGATTCGCGCAACAAGGGCGAGGAGTTCGTGAAGGCCGCGGCGAGCGTGCTCGCCGCCAACGGCGTCCACGTGCACGTGATGCCGCGCATCGAGCCGGTGCCCGTGCTCTCCTTCACCGTGCGCCACCTCGGCACCTCGGCCGGCATCGTCGTCACGGCGAGCCACAACCCGGCGCCCTACAACGGCTACAAGGTCTATGGCCCCGATGGCTGCCAGATCGCCAACGAGGCCGCCGACGAGATCCAGGCCACCATCAACGCCACGGACATCTTCCACGGCGTGAAGACGATGGACTTCGACGAGGCCGTGGAGCAGGGCCTCGTCGAGTACATCCCCGACGACGTCATCACCGCCTACCTCGACGCCATCCAGACGGTCTCCGTGCCGGGCTGCGTGGCCACCGACGGTTCCTTCAAGGTGGTCTACACGCCGCTCAACGGCTCCGGCCTCGAGTGCGTGACCGCCATCCTCAAGCGCGTGGGCATCGACAACGTGACGATCGTCCCGGAGCAGAGGGAGCCCAACGGCGACTTCCCCACCTGCCCGTACCCGAATCCGGAGATCCGCGAGGCGCTCCAGAAGGGCCTCGAGCTCTGCGACGAGGTGAAGCCGGACCTCCTGCTCGCCACCGACCCCGACGCCGATCGCGTGGGCATCGCCGTGCCGCATGACGGCGACTACAAGCTCCTCTCGGGCAACGAGGTGGGGTGCCTGCTCATGGACTGGCTCGCCAAGCTCAAGAAGGAGGCGGGCGAGGACGTGCGCGACAAGGTGTGCGTCACGACGATCGTCTCCTCCACCATGCCGGACGCGCTCGCCGAGGACTGGGGCTTCGAGCTGCGCCGCGTGCTCACGGGCTTCAAGTACATCGGCGGGCAGATCGACCTCCTCACCGAGGCCGGCCAGGGGGATCGCTACCTCATCGGCTTCGAGGAGTCCTACGGCTACCTCGCCGGCACGCACGCGCGCGACAAGGACGCCGTCGTCACCTCCATGCTCATCTGCGAGATGGCCGGCTACTACGCCAAGCAGGGCAAGGACCTCTACGAGGCCATGGACGAGCTCTACCAGAAGTACGGCTACTACCTGAACGGCGTCGTGAACGTGAACTTCGCCGGCGCCGCGGGCGCGCAGAAGATGGCCGACATCATGGGCGGCCTCCGCGCCGAGCAGCCGAAGGAGATCGCCGGCTACAAGGTCGTGGGCTACACCGACTACGACGCCGGCGCCCCCATGCCCATCACCGGCGGCCTCGGCGATACGAAGCCGCAGGTGCTGCCCGCGGCCAACGTGCTCGAGTTCAACCTCGAGGGCGGCCACAAGTTCATCGTGCGCCCCTCCGGCACCGAGCCCAAGATCAAGGCCTACCTCTTCGCCACCGAGAAGACCCGCGAGGAGGCCGAGGCGATCATCGACAAGCTCGCGATCGCCGCGAAGGAAGACGTCCTCGCTTAGTTGATCGTACGTTCGAGTGATACGCGCCCCGCTTCCCCTAGGGAGGCGGGGCGCTCTTTTGCGGCGTTCATCTGGGGCCCGGGTGCCTATGGTCTCTGTCTCCCGGCTCCCGCTCGCACGGGCAAACGACTTTCACCGGCCCTTTTTCTCGGGTGACACACCTCACATTGGCCTACGGGCTTTGACGCCGGCGGACCACTCCTGAGGTCCGAGAAAAAGGGCCTTCCCACCACGGCTCCCACAGGGAGCCAGAGACCATAGGCACCCAGGCCTCGCAACGTCGACTAACTACTCGATGTACTCGCCGGTGTTATCGTCGTAGCCGTCGCCGTCTTCGTCGACGTGCTCGGGCTGTTGGTCGCCCGTGGCGTCGGGGGCGGTGAGCGAGATGAGCGTGGACGCGTCATCCACCACGGTCGAGGGATCCCAGGGATGGAGGCTGTTCGCCGTGTTCGTGGGGTCGTAGACCGCGAGCGAGCCGTCGGAGTTCTGCGCGACGACGACCACCCAGTGCGGCGTGGTGCCGAAGGCGCCGCCGGAGGTTTGGATGAGGATGTTCGCGCCCTTGCCGAGCGCGTCGTTCATGGTGTCGGTGATGGAGAAGCCGGGCTCCACGGTGATGGCGGTCGCGTTGAGGCCGATCGTCTGGGCGAAGGAGCCCTGCGGCGCCTGCGTGCCGCTCTCGGCGTCGTTGGCCTCGATGTAGTCGCCGGTGGTGTCGTCGTAGCCGTCGCCGTCGGCGTCACTCGCCTGACCTTGGGTGGAGCTCGCGTTCGCGCCGGTGATCACGTTTGCGTCCATGAAGGTCTCGCCGGTGGCACCGCCCATCTGCGTGATGGCGCTTGCGAGCGTGGCGGGCGTCTGGTCGGTCTGGCCGAGGAGGCCCATGCGCGCCATGGCGAGCGCGGTGGGGCCGGAACCCGTGACGGCGAGGAGCCCGCCGGCGTAATCCACGTAGCCCCAACGCGGGTCCCAGGTGTAGAGCAGGGGAGCGGTGCCGCGCGAGACCGATTCGTCGTAGGACGAGGCGCCGTGGGCGGCCGTCGGATAGTTGTAGACGAACGAGGTGGAGGCCGGCTCGTTCACCATGAGCTGCACGAGCTCTGCGGGGTACTGGTCCGCGTGCTCGGCCACGAACGTGCTTTGGAAGTCGGAGGTGACCATCTGCTCCACTTGCGTGCGGAGGTCTCCCTCGAGGCTCTCGGAGACGTTCGCCGTGGGGTCGTTGGTGTCTTGGCCACAGCTCGCGGCGCAGCTGATGAGGGTGATCACGAGGATCACGAGGAGCGCGATGATGATGCCCACGACCACCATGAACGTGGTGTCGTGGTTCGAGCGGCTCTTCGTGAAGTTGATCGGGCGATTGCGAAGGGGATAGCCGCCCTGCTGGGTGACGTCGAGGCGCCTCGAGGATCCGCGCCCGCGCGAGTTATTCCTCGAGCCCACGCGCGTGCTCGCGCGCACGCCGCTTCGGTTGTAGGACTCCTGGCCGCGAAGGCGCTGGTCGGAGAGCTGGGCCCCGTTGCGGCGATGGCGCGAGCGCTCCTCGTTGCCGATGGTGCCGAGGTCGCGGCGGGAGCGCGTGCGCGCGCCTCCCTCGTAGCGCGAACCGGAGTAGCCGTACCCCGAGGAGGACGAGTGGCGAGACGACGAGCGACGGGATCGATCGTTCGAGCGTTGAGACCTCTCCGGCATGGTGGCTCCCCCCGGCTTTGCAATGGTGACGCTGCCATGATAGCCAACCCCCGCGTACTCTGGCGAAGGTCCGGCTGCCCCCGGGCGTCCAAAGGGGGGCCGCGCGGATTTTGACAGCGCGCGAATGAGCGAGTAGAGTTGCCCTGCTCATGCAGGAAATGTGCAAAGTCCGCGCAATTCATGCGATAAAATGCGGGGATAGAGCATGTCTTATACGTTCAAGGGACGACCGTGAACCGAAGCCGCGACGCCCGTCGCCACATGATACGCGAGATCGTGCGCGCAAGGCCCATCCGCACGCAGCAGGCCCTCGTCGCCGAGCTCAAGGCCCAGGGCTTCGAATGCACGCAGGCCACCGTCTCGCGCGACATCGCCGAGTTGGGGCTCTCGAAGCTTCCCGACGGCCACTACATGCTCGCGGGCGACCTCAGGCTCCAGCGCATGATGGCCGACCTCGCGCTTTCCGTGGTCGCGGTGAACAACCTCGTGCTCGTGAAGGCGAACCCCGGCACGGCGAACGCCATCACCGCCGCGCTCGACGGCGCCGAGCTCTCCGAGGTGCTGGGCACCATCGCCGGCGACGACACGATCCTCGTCGTCACAGGAAGCGACGAGGCGGGAGCGGCGCTCGCCTCGCATCTCGAGAAGCTCCGACGGGCGCCCTGATCATCTCTTGGAGGGGCTCGCGCCCCGTCCCCTCCGCCTTCGTTTTCCCTGCAGATCCCCACCACGAAAAGGAGTCCCCATGCCCACCACCTCCTCCACCGGCCTCGGCGCGGTCCTCGCACACTCCGACGGCCTTGGACAAAACGACACCGCGAAGGCCGCGGGCCACGGCCACGAGGCCCACGTGCCCGTTGGGAAGAAGGGCAAGGTCGTCCTCGCGTACTCCGGCGGCCTCGACACCTCGTGCCTCATCGTGTGGCTCACGGAGCAGGGCTACGACGTGGTCGCCGCCATCGCCGACGTGGGCCAGCCCGAGGACAAGGACTTCGCCCAGCTCTGCGAGCGCGCGCTCAACCTCGGCGCGGTGAGCGCCTACGCCATCGACATGAAGGATGAGTACGCCGAAGAGGTGTGCACGTGCGCCATCAAGGCGAACGGCATGTACGAGAACCGCTACCCGCTGCTCTCGGCCCTCTCGCGCCCCATCATCTGCCGCCACCTCGTGGCCGTGGCCCACGCCGAGGGCGCCGTCGCCATTGCGCACGGCTGCACCGGCAAGGGAAACGACCAGGTGCGCTTCGAGCTCGAGTGCAAGGCGCTCGACCCCGAGCTCGAGATCCTCGGCCCCGTGCGCGAGTGGGACCTCCTCACCCGCACCTCCGAGATCGAGTTCCTCGATGAGCTCGGCCTCACGATCGAGGTCACCAAGGAATCCCCGTACTCGGTTGACGAGAACGTGTGGGGTCGCGCGATCGAGTGCGGCCAGCTCGAGGATCCCTGGAACCGCCCGCCGCTCGGCTGCTGGGTGATGACGAGGGAGATCGAGGACACGCCCGACGAGCCCGCCGAGGTCGTCGTGAGCTTCGAGGAGGGCAAGCCCGTCGCGCTCGACGGGAAGCCGCTCGGCATGCTCGAGCTCATCCAAACCCTGAACGCGCTCGCCGGCGAGCATGGCTACGGCCGCATCGACATGATCGAGGATCGCGTGGTGGGCCTGAAGTCGCGCGAGTGCTACGAGCAGCCCGCCGCGCTCGCCCTCGTGAACGCGCACAAGGCGCTCGAATCGCTCTGCCTCCCGGGCGACCTCCTCGCCACGAAGCTCGACCTCGAGCACGAGTGGGCGAAGGCGGTCTACGGCGGCCTCTGGTACTCGCCGCTCAAGAACGCGATGGACGCCTTCATGGCCTCCACGCAAAAGACCGTGACGGGCGACGTGCGCCTGAAGTTCTTCAAGGGCAACTGCATCGTGAACGGCCTCACGAGCCCGCACTCCATCTACGACTTCGGCCTCGCCACCTACGACGAGGGCGACACCTACGACCGCAGCGCCGCGAAGGGCTTCATGGACCTCTATGGCCTGCCGAACGCCGTCTGGGCGAAGAAGGTCTCCGGTGCCAAGGTGGCCGAGGGGAGCTATGAGGTGAGCGTCCCGCTCGTGGCCGAGGGGAAGCCGAGCGGCGCCGAGGTGAGCGTGCAGGTGTTCCGTGCCTGAGCACGCGAAAGGAGCCGCGCCGCTCTGGGGCGGGCGCTTCAGCGAGGCGCCCACGGGCGACCTCGCGCGCTTCGGCGCGTCGCTCGAGGTGGACAAGCGCCTCTGGCCCCACGACATCGCGGGATCGAAGGCCCACGCGACGATGCTCGCCGCGAAGGGGATCATCTCCGCCGAGGACGCGGAGGCCATCCGATCCGGCCTCGACGCCGTGGGCGAGGAGATCGCCTCGGGCGCGTTTGTCTTCGACCCCACGGTGGACGAGGACATCCACATGGCCATCGAGCGGCGCTTGACCGAGCGCATCGGGCCCGCCGGGGGCAGGCTCCACACGGCGCGCTCGCGAAACGACCAGGTGGCCCTCGACACGCGCCTCTTCGCCAAGGAGGCGGCCTCGGGGCTGGCTCGGGAGGTGCGCGCCCTCATGGCCGCGCTCCTCGAGCGGGCGAAGGCCGAGCGCGACGTCATCCTCCCCGGCTACACGCACCTCCAGCCCGCCCAGCCCGTGCTCCTCGCGCACCATCTCATGGCCTACTTCTGGATGTTCTCGCGCGACCTCACGCGCGTGGAGGCGGCGCGCCACGCCGCGGACGCGAGCCCGCTCGGGGCGGCCGCGCTCGCCGGCACGACCTATCCCATCGATCGCCAGATGACGGCTTCTGCCCTCGGGCTCTCGAGCGTGATCCCGAACTCCCTCGATGCCGTCTCGGACCGCGACTACGCGCTCGACCTCATCTACGCCTCGAGCGTGGTGATGGCGCACCTCTCGCGCCTCTGCGAGGAGCTCGTGCTCTGGAGCTCGGCCGAG
The DNA here is from genome assembly GCA_947625235.1 of uncultured Atopobiaceae bacterium. GTDB lineage: Bacteria > Actinomycetota > Coriobacteriia > Coriobacteriales > Atopobiaceae > CANRLS01. The sequence continues at coordinate 9,603 of CANQNP010000032.1, forward strand.
TTCGGCTTCGTGACGATGGACGACGCGCACTCCACGGGCTCGTCGATCATGCCGCAGAAGAAGAACCCCGACTTCGCCGAGCTCGTGCGGGGCAAGACCGGCCGCGTCTACGGCGATCTCATGGCCCTCCTCACCACGCTCAAGGGCATTCCGCTCGCCTACGACAAGGACCTCCAGGAGGACAAGGAGCCGCTCTTCGACGCGGTGGACACGGCGACGGCGTCGCTTGCCGTCGTGCGGGGCATGGTGGCCACGATGGCGGTCAATGCCGATCGCATGGCGAAGGCGGCGGGGGAGGGCCTCATGGCCGCGACCGACCTCGCCGACTACCTCGTGGGCAAGGGGCTTCCCTTCCGCGAGGCGCATCGCGTGGTGGGATCGCTCGTCGCGCGCTGCGTGGCGGAGGGCAAGGCGCTCGACGACCTCACGCTCGCCGAGCTCCGCGAGTTCTCCGAGCTCTTCGAGGCGGACGTGCTCTCATGGGTGGAGATCGGGAGCGTCGTGGCCCGCAGGCGCTCCGCGGGCGGCACCGCGCCCGAGGCCCTCGAGGCCCAATTCGCCCTCGCCGAGCAGCTCCTCTGAAAAAAGTCCGGATCAATTATCTTGGACCGCATGGCAAGGTTCCAGATGGCCGTGATCTTCGGCCGTCTGGACCGCCGTCCATGCGGAGGCCTATGAGCGGTTCAAGGCGCAAGCCTTGGGCCGCCACATCTTTACTGCAGCCCCATAAGGAGTTCGAAGGCGGTCCAGACGGCTAGCCCTCCGTCTCGCCGCCGCCACCGCTTGGCTCGGGCGTTGCCTCGCCTCCGCCGCCACCGTCTTCTCCTCCGCCTCCGCTCGGCGGAGTTTCGCCACCGGGCGTGGTCTCGCCACCGGGCGTCGTCTCGCCACCCGGCGAAGTCTCTCCGCCTGGCGTGGTCTCGCCGCCGGGCGTTTCGGGCGCGTTCGGCGTGTCGGAGGGGTTGATGGCGCCGGGATCCGTGGTCTCGGGCGTGGTGGTCTCCTGCGTGGGCCGCTCGCTCGTCGTCGGCGACTCCGTGCCATAGGGCTTCGCGAACTCCCACGTGCTGTTCGGCTTGTACTTCGGGGCCGTCGCCGTGGGGAACTCCTCCCTCGGCTCGCCCTCGAGCGCCATGTTCACGAAGCGGAAGAAGATCGGGCAGGCGGTGTTGTAGGGGTGGCCCTCGTTGTAGCCCACGTAGATCGTGCGCTCAGCCGGGTAGCCCACCCACACGGCCACGGAGATCTGCGGGGTGTAGCCGCAGAACCAGAGGTCGCGCGCGCCCTCGGTGGTGCCCGTCTTGCCGGCTACGGGCTGGTTCACGGCCAAGTCCACCGTGGTGTCCGCCGCGGTACCGCGCGTGACCACGCCCTCGAGCACGTTCGTGACGGCGGCCGCCACCGACGGCTCCACCGCCTGGCTGGGCGAGTCTTGGTGCTCGTAGACCACGTTTCCGTTGCGGTCCTCGATCTTCGTGATGGCCACCACGTCGTGGTGCACGCCGCCGGAGGCGAGCGTGGCGTAGGCGCCCGCCATCTGGATGGGCGGCACGCCGACGGTGCCGAGGGTGATCGACGGATAGCTTGGAAGGTCTACGGTGACGCCCATCTTGTGCGCCGCGTCGACGATGCGATTCGCGCCGATCTCGTTCGCCACCTGCGCGTAGCCGGTGTTGGAGGAGAGCTCCGTGGCGCGCGCGAGGGTGATGGTGCCGTACTGCGCGTTGTTCATATTCTGCACCTTCCAGGCGCTCGACACCTGGAGCGGCGAGTTGCAGTCGAGGTAGACGTCGGGGTTCATGCCGTCGGTGATGGCGGCCGTGAGCGTGAAGGTCTTGAAGGAGGAGCCGGGCTGGCGCCTCGCCTGCGTGGCGCTGTTGAACTGGTTCTGCTCGAAATCGCGCCCGCCCACCATGGCCTTGAGGTAGCCCGTGCTCGGGTCCACGCAGGCCATCGCGGCGTTGAGCTCGCCGTCGCCGATGGCGTCGAGCTGCGCCGCCACGGCCGCCTCGGCCTGCTGCTGCATCGTGGGGTCGAGCGTCGTGTAGACCTGGAGCCCGCCCATCATCACGGTGTCGGCCGAGAAGTCCGCCGAGAGGAGGTCGCGGATGTAGTTCGTCCAGTAGGGGTAGGTGCCGGTGGCCTGCATCACGGAGTTGCCGGGGTTCAGCTCGAGCGGCGTGTTGTAGGCCTCGTCGAACTCCTCCTGCGTGATGTCGCCCGCGTCGAGCATGCGCTGGAGCACGACGTCGTTTCGGCGGTGGACCGCGGCGTCGGGGTTCTCGAAGGGGTCGTAGTAGGTGGGGGAATTCGGCAGCCCCACGAGCAGCGCCGCCTCGGCGAGCGTGAGGTCCTTCGCGCTCTTGTTGAAGTACGTGATGGACGCCGCCTCGATGCCGTAGGCGCCGTGGCCGTAGAAGATGGTGTTCAAGTACATGTTGAGGATCTGCTCCTTCGTGTACTTCTTCTCCATCTCGATGGCGATGTAGGCCTCGCGGACCTTGCGGCGAAGCGTGATGTCGAACTGCTCGTCGGAGAGCACGGTGTTGCGCACGAGCTGCTGGGTGATGGTGGAGGCGCCCTCCGAGCCGCCCATCACCTGCACCACGATGGCGCGGAGGATGCCCTGCGGGTCCACGCCGTTGTGCTGGTAGAAGCGGATGTCCTCGGTGTCGACGGTGCCGTTGATCACGTAGGGGGAGATCTCGCTCAAGTCCACGGCGCGGCGGTTCTCCGTGTAGAACTCCGCCATGAGCGTGCCCTCGGAATCGAAGACCTGCGTGGGCTCGGAGACGAGGTAGGCGTCGGCGGACTGGAAGTCCGGGAGGTCCTGCAGCCACGAATCGACGACGTGGCCGAGGGAATAGGCGAGCGCCACGACGGCGAGGATGAGGAATCCCGCGACGCCGGCGATGCCGAACCCGATGATGTGGGTGTGGGCCTTCTCCCGTGCGCGCCTGTTGCGAATGCCCATGTAAGCTCCTGAATGCTGCGTTTCCCAAGGGCGCCTCTCGGCGGCCCTCGGGCGGGTGTGTCCACAATTGCAAGCCATTGTAGGGCGCCGCGCTCGAGCGCGGGCCAAGGCGGGCGCGAGCGCTGTGGCCTTTCTGTGGAGGAGCGGGCCGCGGATCTCGGGAAGGCGCTAGGGTTTTGGCTGCGAGAGGCCTACACTGTGGGCTCGCGAATCCCCCGATCCGCGCGCCGTGCGCGCGTGGAGCCATGAAGCTCACTCGAACCCACCCGGAGGAACGTCCATGAAGTCCCATCCCCGTAAGAAGCTTGTGATCGCCGCGCTCGCGCTCGCGGCCATCGCCCTCGTCGCGGGCGTCGTCGCCTTCGCGCGACCCGCCGTGGCCGACGAGGCGATGGCCCTCGCGAACTCGAAGATCGTCGTGGCGCTCGACCCCGGCCACGGCGGCGGCGATTCCGGTGCGGTGGGCAACGGTCTCCAAGAGAAGAACCTCACCTGGAAGATCTCCACCTATACGAAGGAGTGGCTCGAGGCGCGCGGCGTGAAGGTGTTCATCACGCACAACGGCACGGAGCACGGCGCGAACGGCGAATCGACCCCCTCGCGCCGCGATCGCTCGGAGCGCGCGTACGAGCACGGTGCCTGCGTGGTCGTGAGCCAGCACATCAACAGCGCCGATGCCACGAGTGCGCGCGGCTTCGAGATGTGGGCGCCGAACTCCCGAAGCGGCTACCACGCGAGCACCATCGACGCCGCGAACAAGCTCTGGACCTCGCTTCGCCCCAAGCTCGAGGACCTCGGACTCGCGAACCGAGGCAAGAAGACGAGCACGTGGGGCACCTATCCCGATGGCAGCCCCGCAGACGAGCTCGGCATGGTCTACTACCCGCGCCTCTCGGGCATGACGGGGGTCATCATCGAGCACGCCTTCATCAGCAACGCCGATGACGCGGCGCTCCTCGCGGATGACGCCTTCCTGCAAAAGCTCGGCGTGGCCGACGCGGAGGCCATCTACGAGAACCTCGACACGTTCTATCGGGCGTATTGCGAGAACCAAGCCGATCCGGAGGCGATCGCGGCCATCCGCAACGCGGCGGACCACAGCGTCTTCAGGCTCTATAACCAGTGGACGGGCGACCACCTCTCAACGCTCGACAAGGACGAGGCCGTGAGGTGCGTGGGCGACGGCTGGACGTACGAGGGCGTGAAGTGGGTGAGCCCCACCTCGGGATCCACTTCCATCTGGCGCATCTACAACCCGTACTCGGGCGACCACTACTACACCGCGGACCACGGCGAGGCCGAACAGCGCGTGAGCGAAGG
>CANQNP010000033.1 GCA_947625235.1 uncultured Atopobiaceae bacterium
GACGGCGAGGAGGTCAAGGCCGGGGGCGGCATCCGATGCGCCAACAGCCCCGACCAGACGATCGAGAGCGCCATCGTCATGGCACGCTCCGAGGCATCGACCCTCGACGTGACGCCTGAGCAGATCGAGCAGACCCGCGCCGAGATCGCGGCTCAGGGAAAAGCGCAGCCGCACGTCGAAAGAAGCGCCTCGCAGAGCTTCGCAAGTGGCGCGAAAGAGTCGAGTCCCGACGTGCGGGCAGCTCAGGGCGAGCAGAAGGGGCTGGAAGCGAAGGCTAGCGCGAAGGACGCCGCGAAGCCGGAGTCCCCCGAGGTTCGACGGGCCAAGGCGACCGAGATCTCGAACGCCTCCGCGCCCAAGAAGCCAACCAAGCAGAAGGCCAAAGCGCCGAAGACGCCGAGCGCGAAGCACTAGGAGAAGACAATGCACGCGATCTTCAGGGTCGTATCTTGGCTCGCATGGACGTTGGTGGGCGGAACCGTCGCAGGATGGACGCTCGCGCGAGCGGCCTCGTGGGTGATGGACAACCCCATCACGCTCGACATGAACCTCTCCTACGACCAGATCGCCCACCACTTCACGGACAACATCCTCTGGATCGACCCGCGCTGCTGGTGGTTCTTCTGGATCGGCTTCATGATCATCGCGCTCATCGGCATGGGAAGCTACGACTATGGCGGGAAGCGCCGCGAGGCCAAGGAGCTGAAGGACAAGGAGTACGGCGACTCGCGTTGGGCCACGATGGAGGAGATGCGCAAGTTCGCGCATGAGACGCTGACCCGCAAGGTCGGCGTTCGCCTCCCCCGCCGTTGGCGCGAGAAGATGACGATGCTGCGCAACAGCACGGGCACGTTCATTCACGGCGCTCTCGGCATTAAGCAGACGAAGGCCAACCCCAAGCCCGAGAACTGCGAGAGCATCGCCGATGACAACATCATCCTCTCCGAGACTGCGGCGCTCCAGCTGTCGAAGATCCCCGACCCCGAGCTTGAGCGCAACAAGCACGTCTACGTGCTGGGCGGCTCCGGCTCCGGCAAGACGTTCAACTTCGTCGGCCCGAACCTCCTCCAGCTCAACAGCTCCTACGTGATCACCGACCCGAAGGGCGACACCCTCAAGCAATACGGGCGCTTCTTCCTGAAGCACGGCTACGAACTCAAGGTCGTGAACACCAAGCCGTCGGAGCTGGCGAACTCGATGCACTACAACCCGCTTCTCTACATCACGGACGCGACCTCGATCATCCAGATCACGAACCTGCTGATCTCGAACACGTCCGGCGATAAGAACCATGCAAGCGAGGACTTCTTCGTGAAGGCCGAGCGGCAGCTCTACATGGCTCTCATCGGATACCTCCACTACTACTACGCGGATCAGCCCCAGTACCGAACCTTCAACGAGATGGTGAACCTCCTCCAGATGGCGAAGGGCGACGATCCCAACGCCAAGATCTCGCCACTCGACGTGATCATGTGCAAAGGCTCCGAGAGGTTCATGAGCTACGAGGACTGGGTGATCAGCAAGCACGGCGGTAACCGAACCGAGGCCGAGAAGAGCGACGAGTGGTTCGTCATCACCCAGTACAAGGGCTTCAAGTCCACGTCGGGATCGCCCGAGACGGAGGCTTCGGTCATCGCGTCGTGCAACGTGCGCATGGCCCCGTTCTCGGTGGGCAACGTCCGCACGTTCTTCTCGGAGGACGAGCTGAACCTTCACGACATCGGGGAGAAGCCGACCGCGTTCTTCCTCGTCATGTCCGACACGGACACCACCTTCAACTTCATCCTCGCAATGCTCCTCTACCAGCTCTTCGACATCAACACCGACGCCGCCGACAAGCGGCCCGGAAGCCATTGCAAGATCCCGATCCAGTGCATCCTCGACGAGCTGGCGAACATCGGCGAGATCCCCGATCTCGACGTGAAGATCGCGACGCTCCGAAGCCGCTGGATCTACCTCGACTGCATCCTGCAATCGACCACGCAGCTCAAGAAGCTCTACAAGGACAACGCCGCCATCATCGAGGGCAACTGCGACACGACGCTGGTGCTCGGGCGACTCGATCAAGAGTCGAACAAGAACATCAGCGAACGCCTCGGCAAGCACACCGTGGTCGTGAAGAACCGCAGCGAGAGCCACGGAAAGGGCGGCTCTTGGTCTGAGTCCGAGTCGAGGATCGCGAAGGATCTCATATCGGCATCCGACCTCGGCACGAACCCGGAGGCGTTCGCGGGCGAGGAGTGCATCGTCCTCATCAAGAACGCGCATCCCTACAAGGACTACAAGTACCGCACCACCGACCACCCGCGCTACCACGAGCTTAAGGAGGTAGGCGAGTTCAACCTGCCCCAGTGGAACCGCGAGCGCACCTATGCCAAGCGCATGGCCGAGATCGAGGCCGTGGAACGGGTCGATAGGGCACGGCAGGAACTGATCGACTTCATCGCCGCATAGGAGGCGGCGGAAAGGCAGGAGCGGCGCGGCCCCTAAAGGGATGGGCCGCAAGGCAGAAGGGAAGGCAGGGAATGGATTTCTTCAACCAGCTCCTCACGTTCGCGGGGAACATCCTCGTGTTCGCTGGCGGCATCACCGCAGCGATCGGCGTCGTGCGCTGGATCAGCGGCGGCAAGAGCCATGACGCGCAGCAGCAGGAGTCATCCACGTGGATGCTCGCCCTCGGCGGCGCGATGATCGCCATCGGCCTCGCCATCGCGAGCGGCATCATCAAGTTCCCCTCGCTCAGCTAAGAGGGGGAATCCATCGTGAAGACGAAGGAGAACACGGCCCGGAAGAAGGGCGGTGAGCTTGAACGATTTGGCACGCAAGGCGGCATCGCCCATGCGGTGGGGAAGCTCCTCAAATGGTGGCTCGTGCTCGTGGTGAGCGTGGGCGTCGGCATCGGGGGCTGGGCCAACGTGGCCTACGCCGCCCAGATCGGAGGCCCCTCCGCCACCGGAAGCGGTTCTGCGCCTGAAGTGGAGGCGACCGCCGACGAGGAAGCGCCGAGCCCGCGCGACGTCCCCGCGCCAACGGAGGGTTTCGGCGACGGATGGGATGACTTGACCGAAGGACTTCCCGAAGGGGAGTACTGGAACGAGTCGATCCCCCAGCAGGTCGGTTCGGGCGACATCCAGCCTGACACGACCATCTACAACACCTTGCCGACGGTTTCGATCCTCGACCTCGGAAACATCCCGAACGTGCTCACCCAAGCGGTCTTCCAGATGTTCGGCGGACTCAGCTGGGAACTCGCGAAGCTCGTCAACGACTTCATCGGCCAGCTCGGAAACATCACCCTCTTCAATGAGGGATTCTCAAGCGGTGCCTACAACGTCGTGTACGACGTGTGCATCCAAGTGGCGGAAAAGGTGGCTATCCCCGTCGCGACGGGGTTCCTCGGCCTCGCCCTCGTGCTCGCGCTCATCAACTTCACCAAGGACGTGGCGCAGACCAACCACGGCACCACCGACCTGCTCGCCAACTACATGTTCATCATCGTCAAGTTCGGCGTGCTCCAGCTCGCGATCTCCAACACGACGCTGATCATGCAGGGCATCTACGAGCTGGTGCGCGAGGTCGGAGAGTTCATGACCACGCTCGTTTCCCCCGCAGCCCCCGGAGCGATCGCCTACACGGACGGCTTCGCGGGAGCAGTGAACGAGATCCTGAAATCGATCACCTACCAGCAGGGCTGCGGCGCTGCCATCCTCGTCACGATCGTCGCGCTCGCGGCGTTCGTCTGCGCGGTTCTCACAATGGTGTATGTGAACGTGGTCGCGATCATGCGCATGTTCGAGGTCTACGTGCGAAGCGCGTTCGCGGCGATTCCCATGGTCTTGCTGGGCAACCGCACCACCAAGGACAGCGGCATCCGCTACTTCAAGAAGTACGCGGGCTGCTGCCTACAGGCACTCGTCGTGATCCTCATCGTCGCTCTTGGCACTCCGATGATGGCCGCAGGGGGCACCTTGCTCGCCGACGCCATCGGCTCGGGAAGCGGCGGGTTCGCGGGGCTGATCATGGCGGTTCTTCCGTCCGTGTGCTCTTGCGTGGCGCTGCTCTTCATGGTCAAGCAGTCTAGGCAGATCGCCGACGAGATCGTGGGGGCGTAGCGATGATCGAGATCGTATTGAGAAAGGACATCCGCCACTACGAGCCGAAGCCGTTCTTCGGCCTCACGGCCCGACAGCTCGCATCAATCGTGGCCGTCATCGGAGTCTCCATCGGCTCCTACGTGCTGCTCTCCGTGGTGCTCGGATTGCCCACGACGTTCGCGGGCTGGATCGTCATGGCGCTCGGCGGAACTGTCGGGTTCATCGGACTCGGGAAGGTGAACGGACTCAAGCCCGAGGAATGGCTGAAGCTCCGCAAGCTGGAGGCTTCGCAGCCCCAGACCATGATCTACCAGCGCCCGTTCTTCGAGCGGGCGGAGGCCGCGCCAGCGCCACTCACAAAGGCCGACAAGGTCGCACTCAAGGATGAGATCAGAAACGGCGAGAAGGGCGCGACGAAGAAGCAGAGGAAGAGGAAGTAGGAGTCAAGATGATCTATTGCTCTAAGTGCGGAAAGGTGCAAGACCCGCAAGCGAAGAGGTGCCCCGACTGCGGGTCGAAGATCAAGGCGTCGAAGAAGGCGCGGCGAGCCGCGATGGAGGAAGCGCAGAAGTCCTCCGGGCGCATCCTCGTACAGGCCGACGATTCCTCGGTCAACGCGCTGGGGTTCCTCGCGATGTACCCGAACGGGACGTGCCGGGTGAAGGACGGACTCTACAGCCGGACGATCGAGTTCCAAGACGCGAACTTCCAAGCGGCACGCCAAGTGGAGCAGGAGGACATCTTCAACCGATATTGCGAGCTGCTGAACAGCTTCGACAGCACCGTGTCGGTCAAGGTGAGCATCGTCACCCAAGCGGTCAACGAGGAAATGTGGAAGAGGCAGATGTTCCTCCAGCACGTGGACGGAGACGATGCCGGGAACCACTTCCGCGACGAGATGAACTCCATGATCGACCTGCGCATGAGCGAGACGCGACAGAACGTTCGCCGTCGCCGCTTCATGACGATCTCGGTGAAGGAGCCTACGAGGGAGAAGGCCGACCCGGTGCTCTCGCGTGCGACGGAGACGGCCATCCGCAACCTCAAGGTCATGGGCGTGGAGGCTCGCGAGCTTTCCGGAAGCGAGCGGCTTGAGGCGATCAACTCAGTGACGAATCCGGAGGATCCGCTGGGAGTGACCGACTTCAAGGCCCTCGTGGCCCAGCCGGGACTCACGACGCGCGACCTCGTGGCACCGCCCTACTTCGAGCGCAATGCCCCGCAGGGAGCGACGGCGTGCTCTTGGGGCCGATGCCATGGAGCCGCGCTCTACCTTGAGAAGTACGCGACCACGGTCAGAAGCGACACGATCGCCAAGCTCGCGGAGCTTCCCTTCAACCAGATCATCACGCTCAACATGGACTGCTGGGATCAGGCAGAGGCCATGGAGACGATCGAGCAGAACCTGACCGACATCAAAGTCCAGAAGACCGAATACGTCTTGAAGCACTCCCAGCAGATGTACATCTCGGACGAGATGCTGCCGAGCGATTTGCACGACGCGCTCGCGAACGCCGAACAGCTCCGCGACGATCTCGTGGCACGCGACCAGAAGTACTGGCAGTTCTCGATGAGCGACCTCACGTGGGCGGACTCCGAGAAGGAGTGCCAAGCGAACGTCGAGGAGATCCAAGGCATCATCCGACAGTACAACATGAGGATGGAGGTCATGAAGGGCCTCCAGCTCGAAGGCTTCAAGAACTCGATGATCACGGGATACAACGGGATCCCGACGGGTTGGGACTACAACATGGCGACCGCCTCGATGGCGGCGTTCATCCCCCTCACCTCCGTCGAGATCATGGATCCGGGTGGCATGTGGCTCGGGATGAACACGGTGTCGAAGAACTTCATCTTCTACGATCGCCTCAAGTCCAACTCCCCCAACGCCTTCTACCTCGGCAAGCCGGGTCGAGGCAAGTCGGTGACGGCAAAGTTGCAGATCATCAACACGCTACTCAAGGATCCGACAGCGGAGATCATCGTGCTCGACCCCGAGCGCGAGTACCAGACCGTGGCCGCCGAGATGGGCGGCGAGGACATCATCATCTCCGGTTCCTCACCTTCCCACATCAACCCGTTCGACCTCACGATCGACCACGACGATAACGGCGGGGGCCTCTCGACCAAGGTCGATGCCATCATCTCCGTCATCGACAAGATGAGCGGCGGGATGAACGAGACGCAGAAGACGCTCGTAGACCGCACCTGCACGCAGATCTATGCGGACTACTTCGATTCCCGAAACCCGCTCGACGTGCCCACGCTCAAGACGTTCTCGGAAGCGCTCCGCGCACAGCCGGAGCGCGAGGGCGCGATGCTCGCGACCGCGATCGAGCGCTACGTCACGGGCCAGAGCGCGGTGTTCAGCCATAAGACGAACGTCAACACGCACTCGCGCTTCGTGGTCTACGACATCCACGACCTCGGCGAGAACATGCAGTCGCTCGGACTCTTCATCCTGCTCGACAACGTGTGGCAGCGAATCGTGCGAAACCGCGACCGTGGCGTGCGCACGTGGGTGTTCATCGACGAGTTGCAGCTACTGCTCGACAACAAGTACACGATCGACTACTTCGACCGCCTGTGGACGCGCTCGCGCAAGTACGGGGCCATCCCCACGGGCATCACCCAGAACGTCGAGCGACTGCTCGAGGTTCCCCAGACCCGCTTCATGGTGTCGAACTCCGACCACCTGATCATCCTCGGGCAGTCCCCCGCCGACGCGGAACGCCTCGGCGAGGACTTGGGGCTTTCCATCCAGCAGATCTCGACAATCCGAAGCGCGGGGGTCGGCGAGGGCCTGATCGTGGCGGACGGACGCATCGTGCCGTTCAAGAACACGCTGCCCAAGGAGAACGACCTGTACCGCATCACGACAACGAAGGTTGACGATCTGGCGCAGCAGCGGCAGACCAAGAACCTCGGGATCGTCGATGCCATCCTCTCGCAGGACACGACGATGCTTCCCATCATGCCGCAGGGCAAGTAGGAAGCGGATAGGCGAATCCCATGGGATACGAGGGCATGTCGAAGGCACCGGAGGGTCGGGCGACCGAGCTTAAGGACGCCGCGAGCGAGTTCGCGTACAAAAGGGCCGACGGACTCAGCATGTCAACGGGCAATCCCGAGACGGGAGCCTACGAACGATTCCACAAGAACGCGATCGACTTCGCCGACGCCACATCCGCCCCCAGCGCCCTCGACCTAAGAAGCGGTGCGAAGAGCGCCGCGACGGTGGCCTCGAAGGGGGCCAAGGGCGCTGCGGGCGGTATAGGTCGGGCCATCCGCAAGATCGGTGGCATGGCCAAGAGCGACATCGACGAGATGGAGGCCGAGGCCCAAGGCGACACAGCCGACGTAGCCGCCATGCGGGGCGTCGATAACGCCACCCAGAAGTTCGAGATGAGGCGCTTCGGCCAGCGTCTCTCGGCGTCGAAGGGAAGCGCCGCAAAACGGGGCGAGAAGGCAGCTCGGCTCGACGCCAAGGCCGCGCGAAACAATGCCAGAAGCTCGATGTTCGCCGAGAAGGCGAAGCTCGCAGCCGAAAAGCGCGACATGGCTCCCGGAAGTGGCAAGCGCCGTAGCGCATCGTTCGCCGAGCGCTGGTACGTGGGACGCTCGCGCATCGCATCCTTCAAGAGCCGCATGGCCGAGAGGGGCGCGGAGAAGGAGGCCACGAAGTTCGGGCGAACCAAGCGCGCCGGGAAGGCCGTCGGAGGAGGCATCGGCAAGGTGGTGAAGGGCGGAAAGGCCGTCGCCGCCGTGGCCCCGGCCCTGCTCGCCTTCCTCCTGCTCGCCGGGATCATAGCGGCTGTGACCTCGTTCGGCTTCATGGCGGCCACGGCGTCCGAAGGCGCTGCCGCAGACGGCGGCGCGTGCATCATCATCCCCGAGGAGTACCGGGGAAGCGTCTTCACGGTCACCGAGTACGGAACCTACGGCTTCGGGAACGGGGCCGTGGATCCCAACAGCGACTGCTACCCGGTGTGGCGCAAGTGGATGGACAGCGGCCACAAGTACACCAACGGCATCGCCACCATCGACGGCTACTACCTGATCGCTTGCACCAAGATCTTCGGAAACGTCGGCGATCGGATGATCTGGGAGTTCGAGGACGGCACGCAAATCCTGTGCATGATGGCCGACACGAAAGACGAGTCGTGGGCGCACGGCACTCCCGCAGGGGTCTACGGCCACAAATCGGGCGATTCGTGGAACAACCTCGAATTCGAGGTCGATACCAACTGGTACCACCGATACGGAAATCCCGGATCGACTCGCTGGCTCCCCGAGATCGCGGGCAAGAAACCCTGCAAGGTCTACAACCTCAACCGCGCCCCGCAAGGCTCGGAGGTCGCACAGAAGATCATCGAGTGCGCACAGTCGCTCCTCGGAACCCCGTACAAGCTCGGCGCGGACGTGGGAAGCGGCTACGTCGATTGCTCCGGGCTGACCTCCTACTGCTACGCGCAAGCGGGCATCCCCATCCCGAGGACTTCGGAGGATCAGAAGGCCCAAGCGCCGACCGTCACGGACGTGAGCAAGGCGCAGCCGGGGGACATCCTCTGGATGGAGGGACACGTCGGCATCTACATCGGCGGGGGCCGAACCATCGAGGCCCTGCCGCAGGGCGTAGTGACGAGCACTTGGGACAAGTTCACCAAGTGCCTCCATTGGCCGCAGGTGTCATCAGGCCCGTCGAGCGACGTGATGACGCCCAAGGGGCAGAAGATCGTGGACGCCGCGAAGACTACGGGTTCCCCCGGAGGAAGCCTATGCGCCATGTGGGTGTCGCAGGTCTACCAGAAGGCGCTCGGCTACTACCCCGGCGGCGACGCGCGGGACATGTACGCGCGGATGTCCTCCACAGACCTCACGACATTGCAGCCCGGAATGTGCGTCGCCGTGTCCACGCACCCCGGAACATCGGCGGGAAGGATCTACGGCCACGTCGCCATCTACATCGGAGGCGGCAAGGTCATGGACAACATCGGCTACATCCGCACCATGAACCTCTCCGAATGGGTCGCCTACTACAACAAGTCGGTGCCCGTTAGGTGCGGATGGCTCTAGGAAGGGAGCTGAAATGAGGCTCGAAGAGGAAGGCAACGCAAGGAAGCCCCTCCTGATCGCGTTCTTCGCGGTCATCGCGGTGGCCGTGGTGGCCTTGGGGGCGGTTGCGACCACGATGCTTCCGAAGGCCCGCGAGGCCGAGGAGGTCGTGGCCGCAGAGGACGAGGACGCCGGAAACGCAGAGGACGATGAGGCCGAAGGCGGCGGAGAGTCGCTCTGGAGCGACGAGAACAAGCGCGTCATGAAGGAGTGGCAGACGTCGGGTACCGAGTACTTCGATCCCTACGGGTGCGCCGCCATCTCAGACATCGAGCTGCCCGACGGGCAGTCCAAGTACCTCATGCAGGAATCCATCGCCTCGTGGGCACGTGAGGGCCACGTCGCACCGCTCGACGGCGTGACGTTGCAGCAGAGCTTCGAGCCGAACGGGGACAACCCCGAGGCAGCGAACGAGTACGGATGGTCGTTCGTCGGAACCTCGACGGAAAGCGGGCAGACGGTCGCGTTCACCGTGATCTACAACCCCATCAGCCAGAACTTCGAGACGTACAGCCAGCACTAGGGAGGAGCGGATCATGGCGGGAACGAACGAGAGACACCACATCACCGAGGGGCAGAAGAAGCTCATCCTCGCAGGACTCGCCCTCGTGGCGCTCGTGGTCGCGGGACTGGCCCTTGAGGTGCTGCGGGCCTACCTCGTGGCATAGGGGGCCGGACATGGGACTGAGAAGGGCCGAGGACGCGATCGCCGAGGAGCTTGAGCGATTCATGTCCGGTCAGCAGGAGGGCGGCGTCGAGGAGTTCGCCAAGCTCCTCCAGAAGCGCTTCGCCGGAACCTACGTCACGGACGGCGACGCCGAAAGGCTTGACGAGCGAGCGCCGACTGAGAGGCGCGAGCGGGCGAAGCGGGAGGCCGCCAGAAGCGGCAAGAACGGCAATCCGAAGGACGGCGCGATCCGACGCTAGGAGGCGCAGAGGGAGGAACATGAGGGTCATCATCGCAGAGAAGCCATCCGTGGCGCGTGAGATCGCGAGCGCCGTAGGCGCACGCGAGCGCAAGGATGGCTACATCGAGGGCAACGGCAACCTCGTTACGTGGTGTCGGGGCCACCTCGTCGATCTCGCCACCCCCGACAAGTACGGGCAGTGGCAGGGACGATGGGACTATGGGAAGCTGCCCATGATCCCCGACGAGTGGATCTGGGTCGAGAGCGCTGACGATGGGGCGAAGTCCCAGCTCGGCGTGATCGGAAAGCTCGTGTCGCGTGCCGACGTGGATTGCGTCGTGAACGCCTGTGATGCCGACCGCGAGGGCGAGGGCATCTTCCGGCGCGTGGTCGCAAAGATCGGATGCGCCAAGCCTATGCTCCGGCTCTGGTCTACGTCGCTTGAGGCCGAGAAGATCCGCGAAGACCTCGCGAAGGCCAAGCCGTCGAGTGACTACGACGGCCTCGGGGACGCAGCCGAGGGACGCGCCAAGGCCGACTGGCTCGTGGGCCTCAACGGGACGCGGGCCTACACGACCCTCTACAACAAGATGATCTACGTGGGGCGCGTGCAGACCACCGTGCTCTCCATGGTGGTCGAACGCACGCTCGCGCATGACTCCTTCAAGAGCGAGCCGTTCTGGCGCTCGGTCATCGACCTCGGCGGGTTCCGCGCGTTCGGAGAGCGCAGAGGCACAGGCGAGGCGGCGAAGGCGGAGGTGTCGCGTGCGCTCGCGGCGGGAAGTGCCAAGGTGGCCTCGGTCGAGCGCAAGGCGAAGAAGGTGGGGGCCGAAAGGCTCTACGACATCACGGCGCTCCAGAGGGACGCATCGACCCGCTGCGGGATGACGAGCGACAAGACGCTCGCCGCCGCCCAGTCGCTCTACGAGAAGAAGCTGCTCACCTACCCAAGGACGCCATCGCGCTTCATCGGAAGCGACCAAGCGGACGAGGCGCGGCAGATCATCGGGCGCATCTGCTCCCCCGCCGTCGTGGGGGACGCGATCTCACGTGCCTTCGACGCTTCGAGGGCGGACGTGAGGCGCATCGTGAACGACAAGAAGGTGCAGGGCCACCCCGCGCTCATGCCCACCATGTCTCTCGACGCGGACGCCATGGGCAAGCTCTCTGGCGACGAGCGCAAGGTTATGCTCCTCGTCTGCGGACGGCTGCTCGCGGCGGTGACCGACGCATCCTCGATCGTGGCGTCCAAGGTCACGCTCGACGTGTCGGGGGATTCCTACGAGGCGGCTGGAACGAAGGTGATAGACGCCGCGTGGAGGGCCATCGACGATGCCGTGAGGGCCGAGCTTGGGGCTTCGAGCGCCAAGAAGGACGAGGAGGAGTCGCAGGAGATCCCCGAGAGCATCGAGGAGGGCGACGCGCTCCCCATCGTCGGCGCGGAGGTAAGTGAGGGGAAGACCACGCCGCCCAAGTACTTCACCGAGGCGGAGCTGCTTCGGGCCATGGAGAACGCGGGGCGTCGCATCGAGGACGCCGAGCTTCGCGAGGCCATGAACGACGATGAGTACCATTCGCCGGGACTGGGAACTCCCGCCACTCGAGCTGATATACTCAAGAAGCTATTCGACAGAAAGCTCATGCAGAGAAAGGGGAAGTCGGTTGTAGCGACGCCCGAGGGCATCATGACCTCGGAGATCGTCGCACCTTCGCTGAAGGCACCCGAACTCACGGCCCGCTGGGAACGCGACCTCTCCTCGGTCGAGCGCGGCCAAATGAGCTTGAGCCAATTCATCCAAGCGACAACCGAATACACACAGCAGGTCGTAGGCGAGGCCAAGTCCACCTTCCAGCCCGACAAGGCTTCCACGCACAAGAACGCGACGGTGGTAGGGGTCTGCCCGATCTGCGGAAACAAGGTGCTCCACAAGGGAGGCGTCTATACGTGCGCCTCCAACAAGACCGTGAAGGACGAGAGGACGGGCAAATTCGAGGACGTAGATGGATGCGGCTTCAAGCTGTTCGCGAAGGTGTGCGGCAAGACGCTCACGGAGGCGCAGGTGAAGGCGATCCTCGACGGCAAGACGGTGAAGGCAAAGGGGCTGAGATCCAAGAAGGGAAAGACGTTCGACTGCGGACTCAGGCTCTCCGATGACAAGCGCGACCTCAAGTTCACGTTCGACGATCCGCCGCGCAAGGGCGCGAAGAGAGGCAGATAGGACGATGGGATGCGAAGGGGGGTTGAGAAGTTGGAGCAAGGACGGTCGATGGTACCTCCAAGACAGAAACGCCATGGAGGAAACCAAGGTCGTTGCCACCAAGGACGCCTACGACCGACTGATCATCGGCTCACGCCTCGAATGGCACATCGTCCACCAAGGCATGAGCCACGAACAGCTGGCAAGGATGACCGGGCTGTCTGCATCCGCGATCTCACGGATCTGCTCGGGGAAGAACCTGCCGAGCGTCTACGTGCTGATGAGGGTCTGCCCTGCGCTGGGTGTGTCGGCGGATGAGCTACTGGGCCTAGACCATATGGAAGAGAACGAAGAGAAGCGATCAAGGGAGGAAAGATGAAAGTGAAGTACGCGAACGCGATGGGCAACCTCATTCGGTTCGCGCTTGCGTTCGTCCTCGTCGCGACAGCCGCGATGGGGGCCGTGTGCCTCGGGGCGACGAGCGCCGAGGCCGCAGACGTGCCGATTTCCGAAAAGACATTCGATCAGGTGAAGGGGCAAATCGAAGCAAAGCTCGGCACGCAATACGTATGGGGCGGCCGCAGCGAGAGCGGTTGGGACTGCGCCGGATTCGTGAGCTGGGTAATGCACGACGTGTACGGCACGGATTGGCCCGGCGGCAGCTGGGGCGAAGCCGGAACCGAAGCCATTAAGTCGTTCCTTACGGGGCACGACATCCTGCATGGCAGCGACACCCAGACCTACGACAACGCATTCGACAACGGAACCATCCATCCGGGCGACATCATCATCTACGAAAACCATGGGGCGACAGTGCATGCGGGCCTCGTGTGGGAGAACAAGGAGGTCTTCCACGCCATCAGCGAGGAACTTGACACCTGCAAGCAGACGTTCGACCTCATGTGGACGTACAACGCGGGGCACAACAAGGTATACAGCGACTACACCGTCTACCGCGCCCTCACCACAGACGTGACGGTGAACTTCACCAAGTCATCGTCTGACAAGGAACTCGAAGCCGAGATCGCCGTAGGCACCTACAGCCTCCAAGGCGCGGAGTTCGACATCTACGACACCCAAACCAACTCGGTGAAGACCCATATCCAGACAGATGCGAGCGGCAAGGCGACCGCGAAGCTCGAACCCAACCACGACTACTACCTCGTCGAGACGAAGGCACCGAAGGGCTTCAAGCTCAGTCAGAGCCATATCCCCTTCCGCACCGGAAGCGATGAGAGCACCGTGGCGGTAGAGGATGATCCGGGTAGCGTCGATTTCTATGTCCGCAAGGCCAACTCGGCCACGAGCACGAAGACAAGCAAGGGCGAGGATCA
>CANQNP010000034.1 GCA_947625235.1 uncultured Atopobiaceae bacterium
CTTATAGGGCCCTGCGCCGGTGAATCGGTCGTAGAGAGGCTTAGGCCGGTAGGATTTCGCAGAGAAGCGGCGCTCTTTCAAGAATCGCCGACCGGCCGAAGCCTCTAGGCGGCTTCGTCACCGGCGCAAGGCGCTTCGCGTACCGGCCGAAGCCTCCACACGCCGTCAGGGCCCTCGCCCCACCTCGCGTGCCACAATCAAGGCAATGCGAGGCGGCGTGTGAGCGGAGTGCGCGATGGGGAGCAGGAAGCGGTCGGCCAAGGCGCGGCAGATAAGCGAGTTCAAGGCCACCCTGGGCACGGGCGGCGGCTTCGACGACCTCTTCGCGCGCGAGGAGGAGCGGCGCGAGGAGGCGGCGGCCGAGCACGAGGCGGCCCTTCGCGCCAAATCCTGCGAATCGAAGAACCGCTATGCAAGCCGCGCGGAGGCCGAGGCGGCCGTCGTCGCGTGCGCGGAGTACGGCACCACCGGCCTCAGTGTCTACAAATGCCGCTACTGCAACGGCTGGCACCTCACCTCGCACCCCTGGGAAGCGGGAGAATAGCCACCACGCAGCCGATTGCCGCGCTCACGAGCATCGCACACGTCACACGGAGAGGGGACCCCATGGCCAAGCTCGTCTGCAACTTCCTGTCGTACTCGCTCCAGCGCGCGACGGACATCACGGTCGTGTTGCCGTCGACGACCTGCCCGGAGGCGATGGAGCTCCCCGGCCAGCTGCCCGCGACCCACGTGCTGCCGGCGAAGTTTCCCGTGGTCTACCTGCTCCACGGCTTCGCGAACAACCACGCCCAATGGACGGGCTACACGAACGTGGAGCTCTACGCCGAGGAGCGCCAGATCGCCATCGTGAACGTCTCCGCCGAGAACAAGTCCTACGTGAAGTGCGGGCCGGACGACTTCGATCGCTTCATCGACGAGGAGCTGCCCGAGTTCGTGGAGAACTACTTCCCCGTCTCCGCAAAGCCCGAGGAGCGCTACATCGCCGGGCTCTCCATGGGCGGCTACGGCGCCTTCCTGCACGGCCTTCGCCACCCCGAGCGCTACCGCGCGATCGGCGGCTTCTCCGCAGGGGTGGACGTGGACCTTGCGGCCTTCGGCATCGATCCCGCGACCACGCCCGTGGGCACGGACCCGAGCTACAACCTCCACGTCCTCGCGAAGCAGGTGGCCGAGGAGGGCAAGGCGTTCCCCAAGATCTACGACGCCTGCGGCACGGAGGACCCCTTCTTCAAGGCGAACGAGCTCTACGCCAAGGAGCTCATGGACCTCGGCGCCGACGTCACGTGGAAGGCGGTGCCGGGCTTCGGCCACGAGTGGCGCTTCTGGGACCAGCAGGTCGAGCAGTTCCTCGACTGGATCCCGCGCGACGACGAGTACGCCAAGCTCGGCAAGCGCTCCTGCTAGCAGCCGCACGATCCGAAGGGAAGGAGAGGGACATGGCGGACGAGAAGCGACTCCTCGTGCTCGACATCGGCGGAAGCGCCATCAAGTACGGCTTTTGGGACGGCGTGGAGATCGGCGGCACGGGCAAGGTTCCCACTCCCTGCGAGGACCTCGACTGCTTCGTGGCCGCCGTGGACGGCGTCGTCGAGGAGGCGGGTGAGGTGCGCGGCCTCGCCATCTCGGCGCCGGGCCGCATCGACGTGGAGCACGGCGCCATCATCGACGGTGGCGCGGTACGGTGCATGCGAGGCCAGAGCTTCAAGGAGATCTTCGGGCCGCGCCACGGCCTTCCCGTCTCCGTCTTCAACGACGGCAAGGCGGCCGCGCTCGCGGAGATCGGCTACGGGTGCCTGCGCGACATCACGAACGCGATCGTGGTGGTCTTCGGCACGGGCATCGGTGGCGGCATCGTCATCAACCACGACGTGGTGATCGGCGCGCATCGGGCGGCGGGCGAGCTCTCGGGCCTCTGCGGCAACATGGACGAGGTCGGTTGGCCCTCGCTCTTCGCCTACCAGTGCGGCATCCACGGCCTCGCCAAGGAGGTCGAAGTCGCGGGCGGTCCCGCCGGGCTCGACGGCATCGGCGTCTTCAAGCTCGTGCGCGAGGGCAGTGAAGCGGCCACGGCGGGCCTCAGGAGCTTCTGCGAGAAGGCGGCCTTCCACTTCTTCAACCTGCAGAGCGTGACGGACCCCGAGGTCTTCGCCATCGGCGGCGGCATCTCGAACGACCCGCTCTTCCTCGACTACCTCCGCGAGGCCGTCGACGCCGTGGGCGAGAGATTCCCGTACTACTTCGCGAAGCCGACGCTCATCCCCTGCACCTTCCGCTCCGATGCGAACCTCGTGGGCGCCGCCTACCACTTCGAGCGCGAGCACGAGGACAAGGGGGCGTAGGCAAGCTGCTGCCGAGGTATCACTTCCGCCCTTTGAGCTGCGGAGGTCTCTTAATCGCGCACGCTCCGACCGTTGCGCTGCCGCCGAGCCCCTTCGTTCACGCACGGGATGTCGCCGAGGCAACTCGTTCGCCTTTTGAACCGCGGAGCCCTCTTAATCGCGCATGCTTTTCGGTAGCGAAGAGGGAAATTGGGTGGTTTTGCGCGATTAAGGCTGCTCGCCGCCACGTTGCGCGCGACTCAAGGGCCTCCATGCCAACATATCGAAAAACGCGTGCGCGACTTATTGGCCTCCACGGCTAGAAAGGCGATTTAAGTACCTCGGCGATAGGGTGCGAATGAACGAGGGCCGTCGACGCCATGCGAGCGATGGCCTTCCTCCCTTGGCGAGAAATGCGCTTCACGCAAAACATCCACAATTCCAAAAAGCACCCTGCGTCGGGGGTTGCTCGTGACGTTGCGTCACGTGGTGTCATGGGCGCCAGAAGGGAGGTGGCTATGGTTCATTTCACGATCGGCGAGGTCGCCAAGCGCTGCGGCGTCACGGTGCGCACGCTCCAGTTCTACGACCAGAAGGGCCTGCTCCAGCCGAGCGAGCTCTCCGAGGGAGGGCGCCGGCTCTATCGCGAATCCGACATCGACAGGCTCCGCGTCATCCTCTTCTTCAAGGACCTCGGGTTCTCGCTCAAGGACATCGCGGCGCTGCTCAAAGACGATGACCCCACGAAGATGCTGAAGCTCCTCATCCAAGACCAAGAGCGGGAGCTTGAGGCCGCGCTCGAGGAGAGCCATCGCAAGCTCGCGCGCCTCGCCGAGCTCAAGTCAATCGTCGAATCCCTGAACAACGTGAGCCAGGGATCCATCGGAGCCATAGCAAGCCTAATGGGAAACAGGAAGAAGCTCTTCAGGATGCGCGCGATGATGGTCGTGGCGGGCCTCGTGATGGACGCGGCGTGGATCGCGCCTTTGGTGGTGGGCATCGTCACCGGCGTCTGGTGGCCGCTCTGGATCGGCATCCCCGTGGCGCCCGTGCTCGGCATCCTCATCACGCACCACTACATGACGCACACGGCCTACGTGTGCCCCGAGGACGAGACGATCTTCCGCCCGCCGTTTGCGCAGAACTTCTTCGCGCGCCACACGCCCTCGATGCGCCGGCTCACCTGCCCCACCTGCGGCCACAAGGGCTACTGCCTCGAGGTTTACGTCCCCAACGCCCAGCCCACGCGCGAGGGCGGCTACCTCGTTTGGAACTAACTGCCTTTCATCCGAGCGGACCTGCTTGCGGTGTGCCTCGCAGTGCTGCACGGCAAGCAGGATCGCATGGTCGGTGCTAAGGCGGAACACCCCAAAGTCGATGCGGAGTTGTCGAGTATCTTGGGAAAAACCGGAGAATCAGGGGAAAATGTCGAAAAACTCGATAAAACGGCGGCGTCGACCCCTATGCAAGCCTCGGCTCGTCGGGCTGGTACTCGAGGAGATCGCCGGGCTGGCAGTCGAGGGCCTCGCAGATGGCCTCGAGGGTGGAGAAGCGGATAGCGCTCACGTGGCCGTTCTTCAGGCGCGAGAGGTTCACGTTCGAGACGCCGACGCGCTCCGCGAGCTCGTTCAGCCGCACCTTGCGATCGGCCATCACGCGATCGAGCCGCACGATGATCGCCACGTCCCACCTCCTCGCCTCGATGCCGCCCGCCTTCCGCAAAGACGATACCTGAAGGGGCCGGGGTGGCCCCTCGACGTCGTGCCCCGCGCCGAGGGGCCGCCGCGATGCGGCAGCGCCTTCGCGCTACACCGTCTCGTCTGAGAGTTTCTGCAGCTCGATGCCGTAGTTGAAGACGTAGGAGAGCAAGAACAGGGTGAGGGTGCCGAAGAGGAGCGGGAGGTTCGCGTCGGGGGGATCGGCGGGGAGGCTGAACTCGTAGATCTCGGGATCGCCCGTGACCTTGCCGCTCTCGATGAACTGCGTCATGCCATTGACGGCGCCGGAGGCCTCGAGGCCGAGCGCGTACTGCGTCCAGAAGACGCCCCACACGCACGCGAAGATCCAAAGCACGAGGCAGACGATGCCGAGGCACTTGATGTTGGCCCCCACGGAGGGGTCGAAGGGACGTCCCGCCTCGGCCGCCCTCATGATGCGCTTGAGGAACACGAGCGCGATCGTGCCGAGTACGAGGTAGACGATGGTCTTGATCCTCGGGATGACGTCCATCGCGATGATGCCGACGTCGCTCACCAAGAACTCGTTCTCCACGTAGATGAAGCCGCCCAAGAAGCTGTAGTCCTGATAGCGGATGCCCTCCGGCAAGACCACCATCGCGTAGATCGTGATGAAGATGACGGTGATCGCGATGCAGGCGATGAAGAGTATCTGGAAGATGGTAATGGCGATCCTTAAGATCCGCGCCAGCCTTTGCATTTTGGTGATGTCCATCGTCTTCCCTTCGTGATCGTGCGTGCCATGCTCGTGGTTTGGCGTGAAGCGTTCGAGGGTGCGCGTGCGCTCGGGCGTGGAGTGGAGTGCCGAAGCACGTGCTCGTGCGGGCGGCGGCTGGCCGCGCGCCTTTCGCGTGGGCGCTTCCGTGTCAGCCCCGCCGGCTTTGCCTGCGCCTTGCCCGTAGAACTCAGCGTAGAGCTGCTTCAGTCGCGTGGCGTCCGGCGTCCCTCGGCCACGACGCGCGAGCCACACGAGGCGATGGTCGCGAATGAGGTAGAACCCGGTGCAGACGGAATCGATGGTGGAGAGGAGATGGCTCGACACGAGCACGCCGCGACCACTTCGGGCGAGCTCGCCCACTACGCGCTCGAAGCGCCTCACGTGGGCGGGGTCGAGGCCGTTCGTGGGCTCGTCGAGGAGCACGTAGCGCGCGCCCGAAATGAGGGCGACGGCAAGCACGACCTGCTGCTTCATCCCTTGGGAGAGCTTCCTCGTCGCGCGTCCGAGGAAGTCCTCGATGGCGAGGGCCTCCGCCACCTCGCGGACGTCCATCTCAGAGCCCCAGAGGCGCTTCGCGATCCGAAGGTGGTCGCGTACCGTGAGCTTGGGATGCAGGAGCTCGGCGTCGCTTGCCGCGTAGAGGACCTCGCGCCTCACGAGAAGGTCCGTCGCGGGCTCCCCGTCCACGCGAAGCTCAATGGCGCGCCTGCCCCTTAGGCCGCGAAGTGGCTGCTCCGAGAGGGTGCGCATGAGGGTGGTCTTGCCCCAGCCGTTGGGCGCGACGAAGCCCGCGACCTGTCCTAAGGAAAGCGCGAAGTCGGCGCCGTCGTAGACCACGTGGCGCCCATAGGCGAGGCGCACGTCGCGCGCGCAGAGGGTTTCGTCCTCCGTTTCCCGAGGAGCGCGACGGGTCGCTCCGAAGCCGCCCGCAACGAGCGTGAAGGCGCCCGCGAGGCCCGCGGCCCACATCGCGAGCGCGGCGAGCCCGCGCCCAGACGAGAAGGCGAGCGGGATCTCGCTTGCCTCGCCCGCGGGAAACACCGTCGGATAGCCCACGATGCGGGAAAAGTCGAGGTAGGACGTGGGAAGCCAGATCATGAGCTCCTCGGACAGGAGCGTGCTCGCGCCAGGGTCGCTGATGAGCGGGACGCAGGCGAGAACCACGGCGACCCCCGCTCCCACGAGGCCGTTTCTTGAGAGGTACGCCGCGCCGAGTGCCGCGGCGAGGATCGCGAGGTTTCCGAGGACGAGCATCCCCAGCGCCTCGAGGTAGGCCGCGAGGGCCGTGCTCTCCACGAGCTCGCCCTCGCGGACGAAGACGAGGGGGTAGCTCGGGTCGCCGAGGCCGTTTTGGAAGAGGTGGAAGAGGGCCGAGGGCGCGATAGCCGCAAGCAGCACGGCGATGATCGCCATGCAGCCCGCCGCGTATTGCGTGCTGAATCGCCGCCAGCCGGGCAGGGGCGCGGTGCCGAGGAGCGTGTGGCGCTTGGTGGCACCGGCGAGCGTGAGGGTGATGGGAAGTGCCGCGAGGTACCAGACGGCAAATGGCACGGCGCTGCTCGAGGTGGCGAGCGCGTAGGGCAGGTGGAAGAGGAAGGGCGCTTCTCCCAGCGTGGCGACCTCGGAATCCGGGTGTTCCTCGAGGTAGCGCGTGATGCGATACGCCGCCTCATCGGCGGAAGTGAGGCCAAGCGGTTGCGCGGCCTCGAAGGCGAAGTAGTCGTTCAGCGCCGCATAGACCTCGCGCGCGCTCCCTTTCGCGTCCGCCTTGCGGATCGCCCCTCGGAGGGTCGCCTCCTCAGCGAAGATGCGCCGCGACGCCTCCGGCTAGAGCGCGATGAAGTCCTCCGGGAGGTCGAGGGAGGCAGACGCGTAGTTTTGGAGGAAGACCGGGCGCGCGAACCCCATGGCCTCGCCCGGGATCGCCAAGCTCAGCATGAGCGGCAAAAAGAGGAGCAGCGCCAGAAGGACCGCGTAGGCGTAGAGCGCGACGTTCTTCGAAAGCACCTTGACCAGGGTTGCGCAATAGCCCATGCTACGCTCCATTCGCGTGAGAAGTTAATGGAGAACGATAATAACGATATATAAAACATTACGGATACGTCAAGGTTGCGCAATCGCCTGCGGAAGCGTAGCGACTCCGTGGGATCGCCTTGAGTCCTGCTGCACGGAGGTTGCGTTCAGAAGACAGAACGATCTGCGAGCGGTAATCGTATTACAATTCTGCAATACGAAAGGAGCTGCCCATGGATAGCCATATCGTCGTCCATGGTCGCGTCATGGAGCGGCACCCAGAGATCACTCCCGACGACGTGGGCCATGCCTGGGTGAGCAGGGTAGCGTCGGCAATTCGACGAACCCCTCGCACGGATCAGATGGTCGTCATCGGTTTCGATGCTCGTGGAAGGCTTCTGGAGATGGTGGCGGTGGAATTGGAGGACGGAGTGCCATTGGTGTTCCACTGCATGACGCCGCCGTCGGCAAAGACGCTGGTGGAGACCGGCCTCGTAGGCGAACGATAAGGAGCGTGCCATGGAATACCAGCTCAAGAACGGTGGAACCATCGACGATGCCGCGCTCGCGGAGATGGCGCGAGAGTGGGAGAACGGAGAATGGGAGGGCCACCTCGAGAACGTGGTGGTGGGGCTTCCCGACCAAGGAGAGGACGTCCTGACGACCGTCTCGTTTCGCTTGCCGAAGTCGCGGCTTCTCGCAGTGGAAGCGGCGGCTTTAAGGGCGGGCATCAGCAAATCCGAGTTCTACCGAAGGGCGATTGACCGGGAACTGGCTGCTCTGGCCTGATCACGCGAACCATAAGAGACTATAAAAGACTATAAGAAACCATAAGAAACCATAAGAGACTATAAGAAACCATAAGAGACTATAAGAGACTATAAGAGACTATAATCTGCCATATCCCCGTTTGGGCTCGTCATTGGCCAGTTTTTCGCAGAGGGTGAGGCATCTTATGCAGGACACGGTCTTCCGGCCGTCCTTCGGCACGCGTCCGGATCGCATCGTGGGCCGCGATGCCGAGATCGGTGCCTTCGTCGACGGCCTTGCGGATCGCGTGGGTGCCAGGGATCGTGCCACGCTCTTCCTTGGCCAGCGCGGCATGGGCAAGACCGCGCTCTTGCTCGATGTGGAGGAGCGAGCTCGAGCCCTCGACTTCGTGCCAGTGCGCGTCACCGCCTCGGAGACGATGCTCGAAGAGATCATCGAGACCGCGCAAATCGAGGGGGAGACCTTTCTTGGCCGAGATCGCCATCGCCTCGCCGGGCTCTCGGCGAACGCCTTCGGCTTCGGCGTCGGGCTCACGTTCGAGCAAAGCGTGCGAGAAGCCTACGGATTCAGGGTGAAGCTGTCGCTGCTCTTGGATCGTCTCGCGGAAGTGGGCTTGGGCGTACTTCTCCTCGTTGACGAGGTTCGCTCCACCAGCCCCGATATGCGCGCATTGGCCACCACGTATCAGCATCTCGTGGGCGAGGAGAAGAACATCGCCATCGCCATGGCTGGACTTCCCGCCGCCATTTCGAGCGTCCTTAACGACGAGGTGCTTACGTTCCTCAATCGCGCGCGCCAAGTGCGCCTCGGCCCCGTCCCCGTGCCGGAGGTGGAGGCCTACTACGCAGAGGTGTTCGAGCGCCTCTCGCTCACCGTCCATCCAAGGGAGCTTCGATCCGTTGCGCACGCGACTCGCGGATTCCCCTATTTGCTTCAGCTTGTCGGCCATTACCTGCTCCTCTACGAGCGTGATGGCGCCATTGACGGGGAAGTGGCTGCGGCTGCCGTGGAAAGCGCACTCGAGGATCTCGAGGAGACGGTCTTTCGCCCGGCACTGGCACCGCTCTCGCCGAAGGATCGCCAGTTTCTCGATGCCATGGCCGAAGACGAGGGGCCAAGCAGGGTTGACGCCATCCGTGAGCGCATGGGAGTGAGCTCAAGGTACGTCCAAACCTATCGTCGTCGCCTCATCGACGCGGGTGTCATCAACCCCGTTGGACGCGGTACGCTCGATATCGCCATTCCCTATCTGCGAGATTACCTCCGCGACGAGCTCTGATACCCCTAGGGGCGAATGCCACGCCTGGCGTGAGGAGATACAAGACCAAAGTCGCCTGAGGGGTTGCCCACCCCTCGTGCGGCGTTGACAGGGCCCGTGGACAAGCGCACACTAACCTACCGTTTCGGTAGGGATTAGGAGAGGAAAGAACCATGACCATCGCACGAAGCGCGTCCGAGCTCGTCGGCAAGACCCCGCTCCTCGAACTCACCCACATCGAGGAGGAGCTCGGCCTCGAGGCCAC
The DNA here is from genome assembly GCA_947625235.1 of uncultured Atopobiaceae bacterium. Taxonomy (GTDB): domain Bacteria; phylum Actinomycetota; class Coriobacteriia; order Coriobacteriales; family Atopobiaceae; genus CANRLS01. The sequence goes on from CANQNP010000034.1 coordinate 9,083, forward strand.
GATCCTCGCCAAGCTCGAGTACTTCAATCCGGCGGGATCGGTGAAGGATCGCATCGCGCTTGCGATGATCGAGGACGCCGAGGCGCGCGGCCTCCTGAAGGAGGGCTCCGTGATCGTGGAGCCCACGAGCGGAAACACGGGCATCGGCCTCGCCTCCGTGGCGGCCGCGAAGGGCTATCGCACCATCATCGTCATGCCCGAGACCATGAGCGTCGAGCGCCGCCAGATCATGAAGGCCTACGGCGCCGAGCTCGTGCTCACGCCGGGCGTCGAGGGCATGAAGGGCGCCATCGCAAAGGCGGAGGCGCTCGCCGAGGAGATCGACGGCGCGTTCATCCCCGGGCAGTTCACGAACCCGGCGAATCCGAAGGCGCACTTCGCCACCACGGGCCCCGAGATCTGGGCGGACACCGAGGGCAAGGTGGACGTCTTCGTGGCCGGCGTGGGCACCGGCGGCACCGTCACCGGCGTGGGCGAGTTCCTGAAGGAGCAGAAGCCCGAGGTGCGCGTGGTGGCCGTGGAGCCCGCGAGCTCGCCCGTGCTCTCGGAAGGCACCGCCGGCCCCCACAAGATCCAAGGCATCGGCGCGGGTTTCGTGCCCGACGTGCTCGACACGGCCGTCTACGACGAGGTCATCCCCGTTTCCGACGAGGATGCCTTCGAGGTGGGGCGCCTCATCGGACGCAAGGAGGGCGTGCTCGTGGGCATCTCCTCCGGCGCCGCCACCTGGGCCGCGATCGAGCTCGCGAAGCGCCCGGAGAACGCGGGAAAGACCATCGTCGTGCTCCTGCCCGACACCGGCGATCGCTACCTCTCGACCCCGCTCTTCAAGGACGGGGAGTAGACGAGCCTCCCGGCGGGATCCGAGCCACTTCACCGTATGAAGATCTCCACGCGCGGTCGCTACGGCCTGAGATTCATGCTCGACCTCGCGGAGCACGCGGGGGAGGGTTACGTGCCGCTTCGCGAGGCGGCCGAGCGCCAGGAGATCTCGCCCAAGTACCTCGAGCGCATCCTTCCGGTGCTGGTGAGGGCCGGCTTCGTGGAGGGCGTCCAGGGCAAGGGCGGCGGCTACCGGCTGGTGCGAGATCCCGCGAGCTACACCGTCGGCGACGTGCTTCGGCTCACGGAGGGCGACCTCGCCCCCGTGGCCTGCCTCGCCTTAGACGCCGAGCCCTGCCGCCGCGCGAGCTTCTGCAAGACGCTTCCCATGTGGCAGCGCCTGGAGACGGTGTTGGACGACTTCTTCGACGGCCTGACGCTCGAAGATCTCCTCGAAGGAGAAGCAGCCTTCAAAAGGCATCCCCCTTCGTCTTAAATGGCCTTCGCAGATCCGTGATGATTCGAGGGGATGGTCCCATGGCGAAGTTTCCGAAGGGGTTCTTCTGGGGCGGCGCAACGGCGGCGAACCAATACGAGGGCGGCTGGAACGAGGATGGGCGCGGTCCGGCGCTCACGGACGTGACCCTCGGTGGCACCAAGGACATGCCGCGGATGGTCACCTACGTCGACGCCGACGGCAAGCCCGGCAGATACGCCAACTGGGGCGGCCACCTGCCAGAGGGCGCCCACTACGCCGTGCTCGACGACGCGTATTACCCGAACCACCTCGGCACCGACTTCTACCACCACTACAAGGAGGACATCGCCCTCTTCGCGGAGATGGGCTTCAAGATGTTCCGCATGTCGATCTCGTGGTCGAGGATCTTCCCGAAGGGCATCGAGGGGGAACCGAATCAAGCAGGCCTCGATTTCTACAGGAAGGTCTTCGAGGAACTCCGCAAGTACGACATCGAGCCGCTCGTCACCATCAGCCACTTCGACACGCCGCTCTACATCGTGGAGGAGCTCGGCGATTGGAAGAACCCAGAGGTCATCGGTCACTTCGAGCGCTTCTGCGCCACGATCTTCGAGGAATACGAGGACCTCGTGCGCTACTGGCTCACCTTCAACGAGATCAACGGCCTCATTGCGTTTCCGCTCATGATCGCAAGTCACGCCAACCCCGACGTCAAGGCCATCACGGACAGCTACAAAGCGCTCCACCACCAGCTCGTGGCATCGGCGAAGGTGGTGGCGCTCGCCCATGAGAGGTACCCGCAGTTCAAGATGGGCTGCATGCTCGCGGGCATGGTCTCCTATCCGCTCACGGCCGACCCGAAGGACCAGCTCGGGAACCTCCAGCTCATGCAGGACGCCTTCTGGTACTGCGGCGACGTGCAGGTGCGTGGCCACTATCCCAGCTACGCGAAGAGGATCTGGAGGCGCTTCGGCCTCGACCCCGTCTTCTTCGAGAAGGACGCCGAGACCCTCGCCAAGGGCAAGGTCGACTTCTTCACCTACAGCTACTACCAGAGCGCCTGCTTCACCACCCATGAGGACGAGGGCGCCATGGGAGGAGGCAACGTCTTCGCCGGCACCGTGAACCCCTACCTCGCCTACTCCGAGTGGGGCTGGGCGATGGACCCGGACGCGCTGCGCTACAGCCTGAACCAGATCTACGACCGCTATGAAGTGCCCATCATGGTGGTGGAGAACGGCCTCGGCGCCATCGACGCCGTCGAGGAGGATGGCGCCATCCACGACGACTACCGCGTCGACTACCTTCGCGAGCACATCGAGGCCATGGCAGGCGCGCTGGCGGACGGCGTCGATCTCATCGCCTACACGCCCTGGGGCTGCATCGACCTCGTCTCGGCGGGCACCGGCGAGATGCGCAAGCGCTACGGCATGATCTACGTCGACATGGACGACGAGGGCAAGGGCACGCTCGCGCGCAGCCGCAAGGACTCCTTCTACTGGTACCAGAAGGTGATCGCGTCCAACGGCGAGGACCTCGGCTAGGGGCTCAGTCCGCTCGAGGGGTATCACGCCGCGCTTGGCGCGCTAGTGCAGGCCCTCGGTGCTCTCCTCGAGGATCGCCAGCTGGCAGAGGGTCTCCTCGGGCTTCACGAGCTGCGGGGCGCCGTGGGCGATGGTCTCGTAGAGCGCCTCGTAGAAGCCGCAGTAGCTCGAGCGCACCGTCTCCACACGCTCCTCGTGGCGCTCATCGTGGTCGTCGTACCACACGAGCGTGCCCCATTCCTCGGGGAGGTCGAGCCCGAAGTCGTCGTGGCCGGCGGGCAGGTAGAAGTGCTTGAGGTCGCGCTCCTGGGCGTCCTTGGTCACCTTGATGAAGCTGCCCTTGCCGCCGTAGACCGCAAAGCTCGGGCGCGGCGTCGCCATCTGGTAGTTCGCGCGCGCCGAGGCCTTGATGCCGAGGTCGTCGTAGAAGAGGTCGAAGTCGAAGTAGTCGTTCGCGAAGCCCGACCCTTGGAGCTGCCGCACGTCCGAGCGCCAGCGATCGGGGATGCCGAGGAGCGAGATCAGCTGGTCGAGGCTGTGGGTGGCGTGGCCGTAGGCGGCGCCGTTCACCCGGTCGTAGGCCATGCCTTCGAGCATGTGCGGCCGGTAGTAGTCGTAGGTGGTCACGATCTCGAAGACCTTGCCGAGGCGCTGGGTTTCGAGCACCTGCTTCACGGTGAGGAAGTCCGAATCGAAGCGACGGTTCTGGTAGCACTGGATGGTGACGCCCCGCTCGGCGGCGAGGTCGAAGAGCTCCTGGCCCTCGGCGACGCTTCCGGCGAAGGGCTTGTCGACGACGCAGTGCTTGTCCGCGAGGAGCACCTTCTTCGCCATCTCGTAGTGGAGCGGCGAGGGCGTCGTCACCTCGACGACGTCGATATCGGGGTCGCCGAGCACGACGTCGATATCGGTGGTGTAGTCGACGCCCGGGATCGCCGCCCACGTGGCGTGGTCGACGTGGCGCGCGCAGATGGTCTTGATTGCGAACTGGTCCGGCAGCGCGAGCGCGAAAGGCGCGTGATAGCGGTTCGTCGCCTTGCCGTTGCCGATGTAGCCGAGGACGATTCTGCCATCCCTCATGGGTGCCTCCTCCTGTCCGCGTACCCTCCCCGTACTGTATTGGGTTGGACGCAGCATGGGCATGTGCAGTTGGCCGAACGCGTTTCCGCGACCTCACGCTCTACGGGTTCTGCGGCCGGGAACTTCTTTGCGAACTTCGTCTCTCGGCGGATAGAGCGGCTAGCATGGCGAAAACCACCCTAGGGAAGGGGACTCGGATGCTCGCTGACTACCACGTGCACACGAACTTCTCGGACGACTCCGACTACCCGCTGGAGAAGGTCGCGGCGGACGCCCTGCGCCT
>CANQNP010000035.1 GCA_947625235.1 uncultured Atopobiaceae bacterium
GGCATCGTGAAGGTCTCCGCGAAGGACCTCGGCACCGGCAAGGAGCAGCAGATCACCATCAGCGGCTCCACCGCGCTCTCAGACGACGAGGTCGATCGCATGGTGAAGGACGCCGAGGCCAACGCCGAGGAGGACAAGCGCCGCCAGGAGCAGGTGGAGGCCAAGAACCAGCTCGACAGCCTCGCCTACTCCACCGAGCAGACCGTCGCCGACCTCGGCGACAAGGTGCCGGCGGACATGAAGGCCGAAGCCGACGCCGCCGTGGCCGAGGCGAAGCAGGCCCTCGAGGGAAGCGACGTGGACGCCATCCGCGCCGCCTCCGAGAAGCTCCAGCAGGTGGGCCACCGCCTCGCCGAAGTCGTGTACTCGAACGTGCAGAACGAGGGCGCCGCGGCGCAGGGCGCAGGCGATTCGGGCGATGACGACGTGGTGGACGCCGACTACGAGGTCGTCGACGACGACAAGTAGTTCGCACCCTTAATCGTCCCCTCTCTCGCCCCGGGGGTGCGCCGCACCCCCGGGGTACCCCCTGAGGAGCCAGCATGAAGAAGAACTTTCGAAACGGCCCGGGCGCCGAGGGCGAAGAGCCCCTCGAGGACGGCCTCGAGCCTAACGAGGTGGAGCTCCCCGAGGACCTCGATCCCGAGCTCGTGGAGGCCGCCATTCGCGCGGGCGAGGAAGCCGCGGCAGACGACCTCAAGAAGGACGCCGGCAAGCTGAAGGAGGAGCGCGACCGCCTCCTCGCCGAGCTCGCCGAGACGCAGGACGAGGCCCTCACCGCGCAGGCGAAGGCGGACGAGGCCGAGGCCCGCTACCAGCGCCTCCAGGCCGACTGGGACAACTTCCGCAAGCGCACCGCGCAAGAGCGCGTGGCCGAGCGGGAGCGCGCGGCGGAGGGCGTGATCGAAGCGCTCCTTCCCGCCGTGGACGACCTCGAGCGCGCGATCGAGCACGCCGAGGCGGCCGAGGGCGAAGCGGCCCAGGGCCTTGCCGAGGGTGTCTCCGCCGTGCGCGCGAAGATCCTCGCCGTCTTCGAGAAGAACGGCGTGCGCGTGATCGATCCCCTCGGCGAGCCCTTCGACGCGCTCGAGAGCCAGGCGGTGGGCACGCTCGAGGACCCCGAGGCCTACGCGGACACCGTGACGGCGGTCCTTCGCCTCGGCTACGCCATGGGAGGGAAGGTCATTCGCCCGGCCATGGTGCAGGTGTCCGTGGGCGGCCCCACGCGCCCGGCCAGCAAGGACTAGACGCGGCGAAAACGCGGCACACACGCACCGAGAACGCAGAAAAAACGCACTATTGGCACACGACTGAGAGGAGGCATCCTCGACCATGGCAACGAAGAACTTCTACGACGTCCTCGGCGTCAAGCGAGACGCCTCCCAAGACGAGATCAAGAAGGCCTTCCGCAAGCTCGCGCAGAAGCACCACCCCGACGCGGGCGGCGACGAGGAGAAGTTCAAGGAGATCTCCGAGGCCTACGACACCCTCTCCGACCCCGAGAAGCGCAAAGAGTACGACCAGATCCTCATGTTCGGCGGCATCCCGGGCGCCGACTTCGGCGGAAACGGGGGCCGCGGCCGCGCCTACACCACGACGGTGAACGCGGGCGATTGGGCCGACATCTTCTCCGGCTTCGGCGGCGCGCAGGCGAGCGAGGGCGGCGGCTTCTCCGGCTTCGACTTCTCGAGCATCTTCGGCGGCCAGGGGCGCGCCGCGCGACCCGCGAAGGGCGGCGACCTCACCCTCTCGATCGAGGTCTCCTTCACCGAGGCGCTCGAGGGCGCGCAGCGAAAGATCACCTACCGCATCCCCTCCACGGGCGACGAGCAGTCGCTCACGGTGAAGATCCCCGCGGGCGCCGTGGAGGGCGGGAAGCTCCGCTACAAGAAGCGCGGCGAGTACGGCGCGAACGGCGGCGAGCGTGGCGACCTCGTGATCACCACGCACGTGGCGAGCCACCCCGTGTTCTCGCGCGACGGCGCGGACGTGCGCATGGACCTGCCGATTTCCATCTACGAGGCCGCGCTCGGCACCACGGTGGAGATCCCCACCCCGAGGGGCCAGACGGTGCGCCTGCGCGTGCCGGCCGGCACGCAGGAGGGCAAGACCTTCCGCTTCAAGGACCTCGGCGCCCCGAACGTGAAGAAGAAGGGCCAAAACGGCGCGCTCCTCGTGACGGTGCGCATCCAGGTGCCGAAGGAGCTCTCCAAGGAGGAGCGCGAGGCGCTTGAGAAGGCCCAAGCCGAGGATCCCACCGCGTGGCGCGAGGATTTCTGGGCGAAGGCGCGGCAGGCCTAAAAGGGGCGGGAAGTGGTTGCGGCACCGCGCGCCGCGCGCGTGCCAAGCGAAAGGAACGTCCATGAACCCTCAGGTTCCAGAGCCGAGCGATGGCAACGGAGCCAACCGGCGCCACCGCCCGCTTTACATGATCAGCGTTGCCGCGCAGCTCACGGGCATGCACCCGCAGACCCTTCGCGTCTACGAGGCGAAGGGGCTCGTGCAGCCCGGGCGCTCCCGCGGAAACACCCGGCTCTACTCGCAGGCCGACATCGATCGCCTGAACCTCATCGGCCAGCTCACGAGCGAGGGCATCAACCTCGCGGGCGTAGTGCGCATCCTCGACATGGCCGAGCAGGCTGAGGAGGCGGAGATCGAGATCGATAGGCTCCGCGCCCAGCTCCGCGACATGACTCGCGAGATGCACGAGCTCAAGAGCCGCCTCACCATCACCGAGCTCGCGCCCTACGACGGCAAGAGCCCGGCGGAGATCCTTCGCGGGCTCCTCAGCGAGGGATCGGGCGACGGCGCGCGCAGCTAGCCACGCGCGCGCTTCGCCGCATGCGAAACCGAAACGAAACTCGAACCTCAATCGGAGGCATCCATGAGAATTGACAAGTTGGCCGTCACCGCCCAAGAGGCCCTCCAGGCGGCCATCGGCATCGCGGCTGACGCGGATGCCAGCCAGGCGGAATCCATCCACCTCCTGAAGGCGCTCCTCGACTCCGGGGATCGCAACATCGCGTCCATCGTCGAGCGCATCGGCGTGAATCCGCGTCAGCTCGAGGGCGAAGTCGAGAGCGCGATCGCGCGCGTGCCGAAGGTCACCGGCGGTGGCATCTCGCAGATGGGCATGGGCCGCGACCTCGTGAAAGTCCTCGAGGACGCCGAGAAGGTCGCGAGTCGCATGGGCGATTCCTACGTGACCACCGAGCACCTCCTCATCGCGCTCGCGAACGACAAGGGCGCCGCGGGAAGCATCCTCACCACCGCAGGCGTCACGTCCAAGCGCGTGGAAGAGGCCTACGAGGCGCTTCGCGGCGATTCGCGCGTGACCGAGCAGGACGCGCGGCCGGAGTTCGAGGCGCTCGAGCGCTATGGCAGAAACGTCACCGAGCTCGCCCGCGAGGGCAAGCTCGACCCGGTGATCGGGCGCGTGGAGGAGATCCGCCGCACCATCCAGGTGCTCAGCCGCCGCACGAAGAACAACCCCGTGCTCATCGGCGAGCCCGGAGTCGGCAAGACCGCCATCGTCGAGGGCCTCGCGCAGCGCATCGTCTCGGGCGACGTGCCCTCCACCCTGAAGGACAAGGACCTCGTGGAGCTCGACATGAGCGCCCTCGTGGCCGGCGCGAAGTACCGCGGCGAGTTCGAGGAGCGCCTGAAGAGCGTGGTGAAGGAGGTCCAGGCCTCGAACGGCCAGGTGATCCTCTTCATCGACGAGCTCCACACCATCGTGGGCGCCGGCGCGGCGGAGGGCTCCATGGACGCGGGCAACATCCTGAAGCCCGCGCTCGCGCGCGGCGAGCTTCGCGCCATCGGCGCCACGACGCTCGACGAGTACCGCAAGCACGTGGAGAAGGACGCGGCGCTCGCGAGGCGCTTCCAGACGGTGCTCGTCTCCGAGCCCGGCGTGGAGGACACCATCTCCATCCTTCGCGGCCTGAAGGAGAAGTACGAGATGCACCACGGCGTGCGCATCACCGACTCCGCGCTCGTGGCCGCGGCCGACCTCTCGAACCGCTACATCTCCGACCGCTTCCTGCCCGACAAGGCCATCGACCTCGTGGACGAGGCGGCGAGCCGCCTGCGCATGGAGCTTGATTCCATGCCGGTGGAGATCGACGCCGTCGACCGCCAGCTCACGCAGCTGCAGATCGAGGAACAGGCCCTCATGAAGGAGGAGGACGAGGCCTCCAAGGAGCGCCTCGAGGCCCTTCGCCACGAGATCGCCACCGTGCGCGAGAAGCTCGACGGCATGAAGGCCGCCTGGCAAAACGAGAAGGGCGCGATCGATCGCGTGCAGGACCTCAAGCGCCAGATCGACGAGGCGAGGGGCGAGGAGGAGCGCGCCACGCGCGACGGCGACCTCGCGCGCGCCTCGGAGCTCCGCTACGGCACCATCCCCACCCTCGAGGGCGAGTACGAGGCCGCCGAGCAGGCGCTCTCCGAGAAGCAGGCCGAGGGCGGCGTGCTGAACGAGGAGGTCACCTCCGGCGAGATCGCCGAGGTCGTGAGCGCGTGGACCGGCGTCCCCGTCACCAAGATGATGCAGGGCGAGATGGACAAGCTGAAGAACCTCGAGGCCGAGCTCCACGAGCGCGTGGTGGGGCAGGACGAGGCCGTGCGCGCCGTGGCCGCCGCCGTGCGCCGCAGCCGCGCGGGGCTCTCCGACCCGAACCGCCCGATCGGCAGCTTCTTCTTCCTCGGCCCCACCGGCGTGGGCAAGACCGAGCTCGCGAAGGCGCTCGCCGAGAGCCTCTTCGACGACGAGCGCGCGCTCATCCGCATCGACATGTCCGAGTACATGGAGAAGTTCTCCGTGCAGCGCCTCATCGGCGCGCCCCCGGGCTACGTGGGCTACGACGAGGGCGGCCAGCTCACCGAGGCCGTGCGGCGCCGCCCGTACTCGGTGATTCTCCTCGACGAGATGGAGAAGGCGCACCCCGACGTCTTCAACGTGCTCCTGCAGGTGCTCGACGACGGCCGCCTCACCGACGGCCAGGGCCGCGTGGTCTCGTTCAAGAACACGATCGTGATCATGACCTCGAACGTGGGCAGCGAGTACATCGCGAGCGCCGCCGCCGTGAGCGACCCCGAGGAGCTCCAGCACAAGATCAACGAGGCCCTGCGCGCCACGTTCAAGCCGGAGTTCCTGAACCGCATCGACGACGTGGTGGTCTTCAGCGCGCTCACGCTCGACGACATCGAGAAGATCGTGGACATCCAGCTGAAGGACGTGCGCGAGCGCCTCGACGCGCAGCGCATCGAGCTCCTCCTCACGCCGGGCGCCGTGGAAGCGCTCGCCCTCGAGGGCCTCGACCCCGTCTTCGGCGCGCGGCCGCTGAAGCGCCTCATCCAGCGCCAGGTGGTGGATCGCGTGGCCTCGCTCGTGATCGACGGCAAGGTGCACGAGGGCGACCTCGTGACGGTGGACGTGAACGAGGCGAACGAGTTCTTCGCCGAGCCCGCCCCCAAGCCCGAGGACATGATCGCCGACCTCGAAGAGGCCATCGAGCCCGACGAGATCTCGTAGTCCAAACCTGCACCAAATACGTTGCCCCGGATGGCAAGGTCTCGGATGGCCGTGGTCTTCGGCCGTCCGAACCGCAGCCCATCCGGAGGGTAGATAAGCAGCTCAAGGCGCAAGCCTTGAGCTGCCTGCAAATGTCCCACCTTGGCCTGCGCAGCGCAGGCCAAGGTGCTTTCGCCCTGCCGTGTGGAGGCTGCGGTGACGCACCCGAAGACCACGGGTGCATCCCCTCCGCCCCCAAACGGCGCAAAAGAACCTCTTTTGAGTGTTCTGTGCGGCCAGGTCTGGGCCGAAGCTTGGGGTACGAACCTCCCCATGAGCGATGTGAAGCAGAACCTTGCGCCGAACACCGGCGACGTGGCCCTCATCTTCGAGGGCGGCGGCATGCGCAACGCCTATACGGCGGGCGTGCTCGAGGTGCTGCTCGAGGAGGGGCTGAACTTCCCCAAGGCCTACGGTGTCTCCGCGGGCGCCGAGCTCGCGGCCGACTACGTGTCGCGCGACATCACGCGCGCCCGCGGCATGTTCTGTGAGGCACCGGGCCTTCCCGAGGCCGGCGGCATCGCGATGTTTCTCACCGGCCACGGCTTCTTCAACACGAAGTTCGTCTTCGGCGAGCTCTCGGAGATCGCAATTTCCGATGCCACGAAGGCCGAGCGCTCGGTGGTGGCCGACCTCGTCTTCGACGAGCGGACCTTCGCCCAGAACCCCTGCGACCTCGAGATCGAGGCGCTCGACCTGAGGACCGCCGAAACGCGCGCGTGGACGAAGCGCGACATGCCGAACACCGCGGAGGTGATGCTTCGCATCGAGGCCTCGTGCTCCTACCCCGTCTTCACGCCGCCCGTCACGGTGGATGGCCGCGCCTACATCGATGGCGGCATGGGCACGAGCCACGGCGTCTGCCTCGAGGCGGCGAAGGCAGACGGCTTCGAGCGCTTCTTCATCGTGCGCACGCGCGAGCGCGGCTTTCGCCTGAAGCCCCTCACGCTCGCGAAACGCGCGCTCTATCGCCTCTGCTACGCGCCCTACCCCAAGGTCTACGAGGCGCTCCTCGCGCGCCCCGCGCTCTACAACGCCCAGCTCGACGAGATCGACGAGCTCGAGCGCCAAGGCGTGGCCTACCAGTTCTGCCCGAGCGAGATGCCCGTGAGCTACATGACGAAGAGCACCGCCAAGCTGAAGGCGGCCTACGCCGCCGGCCTCGCGCAGGCGAGGGGCGAGGTAGGCCGCTGGCGTGCGTGGCTCGCGGGCTAGACGGTGAGCGTCTCCACCACCTGGTTGAAGTGCTCGGCGCCGAGGAATGAGAGCAAGAAGAGCGCGAAGAGGCTCCCCACCGGGTCCTCGTCGGCGAAGCGGTTGTAGAAGCGCGAGGCGATGTGGAACTCGCCGTCGTCGATGTGCTCGAGGCCGAGCATGTGGATCACGTAGTGCGCATCCCAGTAGAAGACGACCGTGTCCGCGTCCTCCATGATCTCCTTGCAGGCGGCGTAGATGTGCTCCACCTCTTCGCCCTCGTTCGCCACGAGCCGGCCCGTGACCACCTCGAGCACCTCGGGGATCCACATGCCGTCGCGCACGTCGTCCACGGACTTCGTCTCCGTGAGGTCGCCGAGGATGTCGGGCGGGAGGATCTTCGAGAGGAGGACCTCGCCGCCGTAGTCCGCGAATTCGCCGGTGACGACGGGCTTGTGCGCGTTGTCGGGCACCTCCATCTCGGGGATGTGCGCGAACTTCGCGGCCCAGTTGATGCCCATGGCGTTGCCGCCCACGAGCATGGCCGCGAGGATGCGCGGGGTGAAGCTGATGCCCGTGCGCACGCGCGGGAGGTCGTAGTAGTTCACGTGCTCGTCCCAGTGCGCGGGCGCCGGGGTGATGCCATCGGCCATGGAAGGCCCCTTTCAGAAGAGCGCTCAGTGCGAGCGCGTAGGTTCGCGAGAAGTGCGGCTCCAGTGTAGTGCGATCGATCGAGCGGCTTCGGCGCGTTCACCTATTCCTTACCCTCATGCGGCGCCATATTGCCGAGCTAGGCCTTCGGGAGCACCTCGCGTGCCGCATGGCTGCCCGCGCAAGACGAAAGGTCCGTCCCCAACGTCTCGAGTCCTTTTGGCGCACATGGCAAGGTCCAGATGGCCGTGGTCTTCGGCCGTCTGGACCGCAGTCCATGTGCGGAGCAAAAGAGCTGCTCAAGGCGGCGCCTTGAGCAGCCACAAAGTTCCATCCTACAAAGCAGCGATGCCGCCTACCGATGCGGATTTGCGGGTGAATGGGCGCGAGAGTTGCGACGGGTGCGCGAGTTGTGTATTGTTCGCAATGCCGAGTTGTCCGGTATGCATGTACCGGCGCCACAACTAAAAAAGTGTCAGCCAAGGAGGGCATCCCCTCTCTTGGGCACTCTTTAGTTGTGGCCCAAAGGACAACTCGGCGGTTGTGGAGATGTCCTCCCTTGCTGCCGATTCTTCGTCAGCCCTGGCCAAGACACCTTCTCAACCGAAAGGGACCGGAAGCGAGAAACCGCAGCCCGTCCATGGCAGTGGACGAGCTGCGGCAGAGGCACAGCAACGCTCGGCACGAGGTTTTGGTGAGCCCGTGATGCCATCACCGCGAAAGCGGTGGTGCGGAGCCGCGCCGCGTCTCATTCTCCCACTTCCCATAGTCCTTCGCACGCCTTGGGCAGAGGTCTCCCTCGCCCGGGGCAGTTTCGGGAAGGGGAGACGTGGCGACTTTTCACAGCGCCCCACGTCCGTGTGGAGCCTCAGCGCCAGTGCTGGGGCGCCTCGGCGTGTCTCGCCTTCGTATCACGCGCGTGCGTTCGCGCGCGCATTTCGCGGCGTACCTCGCGTCGCGCGCCTCGCGCAGAGGAGCCCCTATTGCGTGAGGCGCGCGGCAGGGCCGCGCTCTCCCAGGAAAACCAAATCAATCGGTACTTCTCGCCCTTCGCTAGGTGGGGCGTCGGAGCCAAGTGAAAGGAGACTGTGTATGGCTCACAGTCACAAGAAGTTCTGGGCAGGAGCGCTGGCAGCGCTCTTGGCCCTCTTTGCCGCCGTGGTGGTTGCCACGCCGGCGTGGGCAACTACGGGCGGGAGTCTCGCGCTGACCAAGAGTATGGGCACGAGCGCTATCGCCAATGCGTTTGCCGAATCGGGCACGGGCGTGACCGTGACCGAAACGCCAGAAGGTTCGGGGAACTTCACAGTTGATTTGAGCGACGTTGGGAGTCCTATCACACTTGCCCAACCCCTCGTCGTAACGGGCGACGGGTGCTCGCTCACCCTCCAGTCCAACACGCAAAACACGACCATCACTACGAGCGGCAAACTGACCTATGGGTCTGATAGCGGCCTCGGTTCCAACACGAGTGTAATCACGGTCGGTGCGAAGGGGGCGAAGGGTCCAACCGTAAGCATCGGCAACAACGTGGTCGTGCAGAATCCAGCGTCGAATAAATCTGAGAAGGCCGTCACCGTGAACGTGATCTCCGGCACGCTCAACGTAAACGACGGTGGCACCGTGAGCAGCACCTCCGCGCCTGAGGGTGGGAATAGCGATGCCGCCGCCATCATGGCGCTGGGTGGCACTGTGAACGTGTACCAGGGCGGCACCGTGAAGGCCTCGCAGGTGGGTATCCGCACCAACGGCACCAACGCGATCACCAGCCCGGCCACCATCAACGTGGAAGGCGGAACGGTAACCGGTGATGTGGCCGGCATGTACCTTCCGCAATCAACAGGGATCACCGGCAATGTCGATAACACCGTCACCATCAGCAGCGAAGGATCCGTCTCTGGCCCCGTGGGCATCGTGAACCAGGGCTCCACGGTCAACGTCAACGAGGGCGGCTCCGTTGTGGGGGCTGCTCCCGAGGGCGGTGGAATGCCTGAGGGTAGCATCGGTTCGGGTGGTATCAGCTTGCCTGATAGCGCTACTGGCGTCGTGAACAACGCTGGCGCGTCGGGTGACGCAAGTTATGGCACGTCCGGCGAGCTCAACGTCTCCGGTGGCTCCGTCGAGGGCGGCGTCATCAACCGAACAACGGGTAAGACGTCTGGCGCGGAGCCTGCCGTTACCGTAAGCAACGGCGGCACCGTTGACACCATCGACAGCTCCGCTGGAACCGTTACCATCGACGAGGGCGGGACCGTCACCGGTGACATTACGAGCACCGGCAATGATAGCCAGATCATCCTCAACTCCGGCGCCACCGTGGGTGGAAGCGTTGACAACCAGGGCACCAAGCCCGTTCAGGACAACGGCGCCGAAATCGGCGGCACCGTAACGGGCCCCGTCAAGCCCGGTTCTTCAACGGATGGGAACAACTGGGTTCCCGCGACCGTCACCTCGATCGGCTTCGTGGGCGATAACAACGAGATAGCCACAAGTAGGGCGGCCGCCGATAAGGCGATCGTCGCCGCCCTCGGCCTCGACTGGGCGGACTACGACGGGAAGGACGTCGCGGGGGGCACGACGGAGAAACTCCCCTTCACGTCCACCTATGGCGATGACAACGTCCTCTGGGCCATCGTCAAGGGCTCCCCGAACGGCCTCTACGGCTTCCAGTGGACCCGCACGAACGCCACGGGCGACCCCGCGCTCGCCTTCAGCACGCTTAATGACGGGATCGACGTCAATCCCGTAAAGCTCGACAGCAAGGGCGTGGGCGTCGTGTGGATCGCCATGGACGCCACAAACAGCATCTGCGACGCGTCCGTGAACGGCGGTACGGTTAAAAGCGTCTGCACCGTGAACCCCGTCCGCGGCACGATCGCCGGCACCTACAACGCCAACGCTTGGCCCGCGAATTATCAGGGAAACAAGGGTCTTGGCACGGGAGCGAGCGTGAGCGTGACTGGCGTGAACTTCGTCAGCGAGGCGGAGGACGTCAACAACAACAACATCCCGAATAACTCGATGTACGGCCAGGAGGGAAGCGCGATAACCCTCCTCACCGCCAACGGCGCCGAGCCCGCGGGCGTCACAAACCCCTCCACCACGATCAAAAACCAGGCCGTCACCGGCTGGGTGCTCGGCAGCGCCTCCGCCGTGGCTCCGGGCAGCTCCTACACGCTTCCCGCTCCTGCGGGCATCGGTGCGAACTACAGCTTCGTGGCTCAGTGGGGGACTGAAATCACGCTCAGCCTCGCCGGCAACACGAACTTCGAAGCGGCCAAAGGCGTCTCCTTCGCGACCCTCACCCCCTCCGGCGACCTTCCCTACACCAAGATCACCACGACTGGCAACACCTACGTCATCGGCGCTGCCGAGGGTGGCACCATCCCCGAGCTCCCGGTCCTCGTGCCCAATAACTCGAGCGGCTCCGTCACCCAGGGCGAGAACGTCTTCGTGGGCTGGTTCGTCTACGACACCACCGCCAAGGCCTATGTGGCCGTAAACGCCGGCGACGCCATCTCCAGCCTTCCCATCGAGAGCGGCGAGCCCGTCACGCTCTACCCAATCGTGACCACCGTGGAGCTCGCCTGGACTCCTGCCAGCCCCTCGCTCGTCATCGGCTCCACCGGTAGCTACACCGTGAGCGCCACCATGGGCGACGAGGTCACCGACACCAACATCGCCGCCAAGGGCGTGACGGCCGTGCCCGCCGCCTCCGAGGACGCAACGGCGCTCTTCAACGCCCTCGTCTCCTCCGACCTCTCCCAGGCCTACAAGGCCCCCCAGACCCCTACCGATGCCAACAAGGCGTCCGTGACGGGCCTCCAGAACGTCCTCGTCTCCAACACCCCGGGCGCGTGGAAGGGTGCCAACCTCAGCCCCAAGAACGTGGCCGTCACGACCAAGCTCTGGGACACGAGCTGCACGATCGACGTCACCCTCGATCCTGCCTACCAGCTCGTCTCCAACCAGGGGAATAGCAACACCAACACCGTGTGGGCGCTCGCCCTGCTTCCCTCCTACGGCATGGGCCAAAGCGTAAGTGTCACCTCCGACGGAAAACAGCTCTCAATCGCTGTCAAGCCTCCCGTTCAGGTAACCGTGAGCCCCGCTGGTGCCGGCACCGTGCAGCAGAGCGTGAACGCCAACAACTCCAACCTCATGGACCTCACCGCGGTCGCCAACAACGGCTACAAGTTCGTGAAGTGGACCAACGGCAACGGCGCAACCCTCTCCGAGAACCCGACCTACACGGTTAAGCAGAATCCGACGGACATCGCCCTGCCAATCACCGCGGTCTTCGAGAGCTCCCAGGTCGCCGTCGAGCGCCTCTACAACCCCTATGACGGCGAGCACCTCGTGAGCGCGAGCCCGACCGAGATCGAGGCCCTCGAGGGCTACGGCTGGGAGAACGAGGGCGTGGCCTGGTACGCGCCGAACACGGGCATCGCGGTCTACCGCCTCTACAACCCCTACAGCCACGACCACTACTACACCACGAAGCTCTCCGAGTACGAGAGCCTCCAGAGCCTCGGGTGGCAGAAGGACAACAACGGTGAGCCCGTCTTCTACGGCTCCACCATCTCCAACTACCCGGTCTACCAGCTCTTCAACCCCTACGAGCAGGTCGGCACGCACCTCTGGACCACCTCCGTGGAGGAGTACGACGCGCAGGCCAAGCTCGGCTGGGTGCAGGAGAACGTCGTGTGGTACGCGGCGAACCTCCCCGCAACCAACCCGGCTGCGTAGCGAGGATCGAGCACTCACCCGGCGGGGGCCCGAAGGGCCAGCTCCCGAGAGCCCCCGCCACTCTGAACTATCCACCCCGTCGATCGACTCGCGCTGCCCGATAAGGGGTTACCTAGCAGGCCCCGTGGCCGCGAGAGTGCACTAAGGCGGGGGGCGACGGCCCCCCGCCCCTATGTCGGGTTCCGGTCCCTCTGCTAAACGAGGCGGGCCCCACGCCCCCTCGCAGGGCGGACAACAACCTAGCGGGAAGGGCCCCGTCCGGCACACCGCCGGCGGGGCCCTTCAACCTACGTTGCCTCGCATGGCGGAAAACGGCCACCTTGGCCTGCGCAGCGCAGGCCAAGGTGCTTTCGCTCTGCCGCGTGGAAGCGTTTGGGACGCGGCCGAAGACCACGGCCGCATCCCAAACACTCCCAAGCGGCGCAAAAGGTCTTCCTCCAGTTGCCCCGGATGGCAAGGTCTCGGATGCGCGGTATCTAGACTCGCGCAGATACGATGAACCGGATGGCAAGGTCTCGGATACGGCCGCATCCCAAACACTCCCAAGCGGCGCAAAAGGTTTTCCTCCATTTGCCCCGGATGGCAAGGTCTCGGATGGCCGTGGTCTTCGGCCGTCCGAACCGCAGTCCATCCGGAGGGCAAAAGAGCGGCTCAAGGCGCGAGCCTTGAGCCGCCAGCAAACTTCCCACCTTGGCCTGCGAAGCGCAGGCCAAGGTGCTTACCGCCCTGCCGCATGGAAGCGTTTGGGACGCGGCCGAAGAGCACGGCCGCATCCCAAACACTCCCACGCGGCGCAAAGGAACCTTGTTTCCTCGCCCTCCCATACAGGGCAACGAACGGCGTCTGCATCGC
>CANQNP010000036.1 GCA_947625235.1 uncultured Atopobiaceae bacterium
CTCGCGCGCGCCCGAGATGAACGCCTCGTCCACCTCCTCGTCGACGAGGATCGCGGAATCGAGGTTCGTGAAGCCCTCGAAGTAGCCGAGCCCTTCGAGCGCGACCTCGCCGGGCTCCAAAAGTAGCTGGTCGATGAGCAGGATCCTCCCCTCGCGACGCACCTCGGTCGAGAGGAGGAGATCGCCGTAGCGGAAGGGCGCGCCATCCGGCGACCACCCGCCGGTGACGCCGTCGAAGACAAGGCAGCGCGCCCCGGCCGCGAGGTCGATCGTGGTCTTTTGGCGAAGGCGCGCGCGCTCGTAGGGGATGAGGGGATCCTGGTAGAACTCGAAGGTGGCGCCCTCGCCTGCCGAGATGCGGCACTCCTGCACGCTCACGCGCCCGTGCTCGCACTTGAAGACGCAGGTGGGGGCCTGCGTGGCCACGACGGCGTGGGCGCGGGCGGGAAGCGTGAAGGCGCTCACGTAGCGCTCGCCCTCCACGAGCCCGCCGCCCGTTTGGAGGACGATGTTGTAGGCCACGTCCGGGCCCGCGGACGAAAGCGCCTGCGAGAAGCGGGTGGAGCCTTGCCGGTAGACGCGCTTGGCATAGGTCCTCTCGCCTCGCAGGGCATACGTCACCTCGAGGATGCCCTCGGGCTCGGAGCGGGTGAGCGACTCGTCCCAGAGGGGTCCTGCGTCCTTCGGGCCGACGGGCTCGCGCACGCGGCCCCAGCGTCCCGCCGGCGAGGGCAGGCTCTCGCGCTCGCTAGCCATCATCCTCTTCGAGGTCCTGGAGGAGCACGTCGCGGCGGATCCAGTCGATCACGTCGGAAAGGCCCTCGTCCTTCTTGAGGTTCGTGAAGAAGAAGGAACCGGCGGGGCGGAACATCTCGGAGTCAGAACGCATGCGCTCGAGGTCGGCCCCCACGTAGGGGGCGAGGTCGGTCTTGTTGATGATGAAGAGGTCGCTCTTGATCATGCCTTGGCCGGCCTTGCGCGGGATCTTCTCGCCCGCGGCCACGTCGATGATATAGATGGAGAAGTCCACGAGGTCGGGGCTGAAGGTGGCTGCGAGGTTGTCCCCGCCGCTCTCGATGAAGATGAGGTCGAGGTCGGGATGGCGATCCTCGAGGTCCTCAACGGCGGCGAGGTTCATGGACGCGTCCTCGCGGATGGCGGTGTGGGGGCATCCGCCGGTCTCGACGCCGATGATGCGATCGTCATCCAAGACAGAGTTGCGCTGCATGAACTCGGCGTCCTCCTTGGTGTAGATGTCGTTGGTGATCACGCCCATCTCGAGCTCGTCCGCGAGCGCGCGCGTGAGCCGTTCGATGAGCATGGTCTTGCCGGAGCCCACGGGCCCTCCGACGCCGATGCGTACCGCTCGTTCCATGGTTCCTCCTTCGGAAATCCCCTAGGACATGAAGAGTCGGGGCCCTTGGGTCTCGTGGGCGATCTGCGCGAGCTCGAGGCCGCACACGTTCGCCCCCAGAAGCGAGCGCGGCAGGCTCTTCGCCCGCGGCCAGAGCCCCAAAATGAGGGCGATGGTGCGATGGAGCGCCTCCTGGCCGGCGCCCTGCCCGAGGGGCACTGCCCGGACGGCGTTTTGGGTCATCGTCGAGGCGATGGAGTAGCCGTAGGTGACGAATGTCTCCTCCGCGGAGAGGCAGCGGCTCCAGGCGAACGCGGCGAACACGATGGCCGGGTTGCCCTTGCACGCCCCCGCCCGCATGCGGGCGTGGTAGTCGTCGAGCACCGCCACGTCGCCGAAGACGCCGCGCACGAGCGAGAGCATCTGGCGGGCCACGCGGCGGGTGCCCTCGCGGGTCTCGCGCGCCACGGTGGCTTCGGTGATCTCGGCGTCGAGCTCCCAGATGGCGTCCTCATCCCCGGCGTCCAAGGCCTCCATCACGAGGCGCGTGAGGAGCCCCTCGCCAAAGAGGTATTGCGTGCGGAAGTACGCGGCGAGCCACGCCTCGAACCCCCGCACGTCCGCGACCACTCCGCGCCAGATGTAGTTCTCGAGGCCGAAGGAGTGGTTGAAGGTGCCGATGGGAAACGTCGAATCCGCGATCTGGAAGACCTCGAGCCACCGCAGGAGGCCGGAGGCGAGATCTACTGATGGCCCCTCCTCGGGCACGGTGACTTCGGTGGCGGCGACCATGGGCTAGCGCCCGTCGTCGCGCGGATGGGCGTGGTGGTGCTCGTGGCGCTCATGGGTATGGTGGTGCCCGTGATTGTGGTGGCCGCCCGCCGCGAGCTTGGCGAGGTCGATGTGGCGAAGCGGATGGTCGAGCTCCATCTCCACCACCTCGACCACGGCCCCCTCGGCCACGAGATCGCGATCGACCACGGGGTCGTAGAGGAGCGTGATCGCGCCGTCTGCCACCTCCACGGGCTTGTGGAGGTTCCCGAGGTAGTGCGCGATGCGGCCCATCTCGTCCATCGAGCGGGGACGCACGACGAGCATCTTGTCGGGGATGGTCTCGAGCGCAAGGAGGCGACCCTCCCCCACCTCGAAGAGCATGCCGCGCTCGAGCGCCGGCGCGTCGTCGGCGAGGCGGATGCCGAACTCGTTGCCGTGGTCGGTGCTCACGCGCAGGATCCGCTTCGAGAGGTCATCCGAGCTCACGTAGGCTCGCTCCACGTGGAAGCGCTCGATGTCATCGAAGTCATCGATGGTGGCGAGCGGCCGCGTCAAGATCATGGGGCTCCTTCGGTTGGGTGTGGCGCTTTCCTCGGCTGTGCGGGGCGCGTCGGGGGGCCGGTCGCTCCCGGCTCCCCCGACGCGCGAGGAGGTTCTGCCCTTTGGCTCCTAGAACAGGTAGTAGCGCTGCGCCATGGGCACCACGTCGACGGTGTCGCAAGTCACGAGCTCGTCGTCGACGAAGACGTCGAAGGTCTGCGGGTCGATGCGGATGTCCTTCGGCAGGTAGTCGTTTAGGAGCATGTTGCGCTTGGTGAGGTTGCGCGTGTTTCTCACCGGCAGCACGACCTTGTTCAGGCCCAGCTCCTCCTTGATCCCGTGCTCGTAGGCCCACGTGGAGACGAAGGCGAAGTTGCACTCGTGGACGGCGTGGCCGGTGGCCCCGTAGAGCCTACGCATGATGCGCGGCTCGGGGATGGGCAGCGACGCCGAGGCGTCGCCCATCACGCCGTAGGCGATGTAGCCGGCCTTGAGGACCATCTCGGGCTTGGTGCCGAACATCTGCGGCTTCCACAGTACGAGGTCGGCGTACTTACCCACCTCCACGGATCCGATGTAGTCGGAGATGCCTGAGGCGATGGCCGGGTTGATGGTGTACTTGGCTACATAGCGCTTGATACGGTTGTTGTCGTTGTAGGCCGTGTCGCCGTCGAGGGGGCCGCGCTGCTTCTTCATCTTGTCGGCCACCTGCCAGCAGCGCATGGCGATCTCGCCCACGCGCCCCATGGCCATGGCGTCCGCGCTCATCATCGAGATGGCGCCCATGTCGAGCAGCACGTCTTCGGCCGCGATGGTGGCCTTGCGCACGCGACTCTCGGCGAAGGCCACGTCCTCGGGGACCTTGGGGTTGAGCGAGTGGCAGACCATCGTCATGTCGAAGAGCTCGTCCATCTCGTTCGCGGTGTAGGGGTTCGTGGGCGTGGTGGACGCCGGCAGGACGTTCTCCTGGCCGCAGACGATCATGTAGTCGGGGGCGTGGCCGCCTCCGGCACCCTCGGTGTGGAAGGAGTGGATGGTGCGCCCGCCGTAGGCGTTGATGGTGTGGCCCACGTAGCCGCCCTCGTTGAGCGAGTCCGAGTGGACGCAGTAGACGACGTCGTAGAGGTCGCAGGCCTTGATTGCGTTGTCGATGCCGGCGTAGGTGGCGCCCCAGTCCTCGTGGGTCTTGATGCCCGCGGCGCCGGCGCGGATCTGCTCGCCCACGGTCTCCACCACGGTGCCGCCGCCCTTGCCGAGGACGCCGACGTTGACGGGGTCGTCGTCCATGGCCTGGAGCGTGCGGGCGATGTTGAACTTGCCGGGCGAGGTGGTGGCGGAGGTGGAGCCGTTCGCGGGGCCGGTACCGCCGCCGAAGAGCGTGGTGATGCCGTTGTCGAGGGCGGCGTTGGCGAGGGCGGGCGTGAGGTAGTGCACGTGGGTGTCGATGCCGCCGGCCGTGCAGATGAGGCCGTCGCCGTTGATGGCCTCGGTGGAGAGGCCCACGACGAAGTCGACCTTGTCCATGTTGTCGGGGTTGCCGCCCTTGCCGATGGCGAGGATCTTGCCATCGCGGATGCCGATGTCGGCCTTGTAGACGCCCGTCCAGTCGATGATGATCACGTTCGAGATGATCGTGTCCACCACGAGCGGGTTGGTCTCGCGGGTTTCGGTGGCGTTTTGGCCCATGCCGTCGCGCAGCACCTTACCGCCGGCGAAGATGGCCTCCTGGCCATAGACGGTCAAGTCGTCGTCGATGTGCGCCCAGAGGTCGGAGTCGCCCAAGCGCACCGAATCGCCTTTGGTCGGGCCGAAGAGCTCCGCGTATTCCTGGCGCGTTGCTTCAAAAGACATGTGGCTGCTCCCTTACTCCAGCGAGGTGTCGTCGTCGAGGAACCCGTTGACCTTGTTGTTGAAGCCGAAGAGGCGGCGCTTGCCGCCGTAGTCGATGAGCGAGACGGTGCGGGTCTCGCCGGGCTCGAAGCGAATGGCCGTGCCGGCCTCGATGTCGAGGCGCTTGCCCCAGGCCTTCTTGCGATCGAACTTGAGGCCCTGCTCGTTGGCTTCGTAGAAGTGGAAGTGCGAGCCCACCTGCACGGGGCGGTCGCCCACGTTGGTGACCTCGACCTCGATGGCGTCGTAGCCCTCGTTGATCGTGAGCGTATCGGGAGCGAAGTGGATTTCGCCGGGGATCATGCCCATGGCCTCCTCTACTGGATGGGGTTGTGGACGGTGACGAGCTTGGTGCCGTCGGGGAAGGTGGCCTCCACCTGGATCATGGTGATCATCTCGGGCACGCCTTCCATGACGTCATCGGCCGTGAGCACCTCACGGCTGTCCTGCATGAGGGTGGCCACGGTCTTGCCCTCGCGGGCGCCCTCGAGGATGTGGTCGGTGATGAGGGCCACCGATTCGGGGTGGTTGAGCTTCAACCCCTTCGCCTTGCGCCTCTCGGCGATCATGGCCGCGAGGCTGATCATCATCTTCTCGCGCTCACGCTCTGTCAGTTGCATGCCGTAGGGCTCCTTTCCTTCGATCCTTGCCGATCTTCACTTCATGCAAAAATGGCGACATTCGCTGGCCACACGCCGGTGAGCATCATGAATCCCGGGATCCAGGCGGTGAAGATGCCCTCGAGGAGGCCGAGCCATCCCACGAACTTGCCGAGGTTCTTGTGCAAGGAGCACTCGATCCACCCGGTGAGCCAGAGGATGCCCCACAGCCACCAGATGATCCCGTACCAAAGGTTTCCGCCATAGCCATAGAAGCAGAGGATGCCGCAGGGGATGGTGTTGATGGCCACGAAGAGGCTGTACCAGCCGTAGAGGTTCTGGTCGAGGTCCCAGATCGTGTTGATGGCGACGTAGAGGTAGGTGAACGCGAAGAGGAGCCCGGTCGCGCTCGCGTAGTACCACGAGGCGTCGGCGTTCTGGGCGATGCCGATGCCTACGCTGATGATGTTCAACACGAGGCCGAGCCCGCCCGTGAAGAGGTTCATCACCACGTTGGATTTGTCCTTGATGCCCAACAGCCTGAAGAGTCCGTTGCTCATGAGCACCATGCCCACGTAGAGCAAGATCAAGCCGAGCATTGCCGCCTCCCTCTCTCCCATGCCGTCCGTGCCGCGCTTCCCTGCCCAAGGGATAGCACAGCCCGCCCGTCCGCGCGGTTTCACGTCTGTTGCCAATAGGCAACGAGGAGACGAGCGGCGACGGCGCCCACGACCGCGCGACCATGCGCCTCACGCGCTAGCCATCGACCGCGCGAGGCCCCCCGCCGGCCTTAGCCGCCCCGCCGCGCGCCATGGTGCGCTCCGAGGACTCGCCGGAGGCGACCTCTGCCGGCTCGCCGAGCGATTCGAGCGTGGTCGCGCCGACCACGTCGTAGGCCCTCTCGTGCAAGAGCACCCGGTCGAGGCCTTGGTCGATGACCTCCTGGCTCGGGCGGATGTCGGTCGCCGCGCCCACGATCTTCAGGATGAGCCAGGCCACGGCGAAGCTCCACGCGGCCGCAACCACCACGCCGAGCACCTGCACGCCGAACTGCGCCGGGCTCGCCGAGACGCCGTTCACGCTCTCGTCGGCGAGGATGCCGATGAGGATGGTGCCGGTGAAGCCGCCGATGCCGTGCACGCCCCACACGTCGAGCGCGTCATCCCACTGCATGCGCTTGCGGAACTCGACGGCCAGGTTGCACACGATGCCGGCGACGACGCCCACGATGATGGCCGAGACGGGAGAGATGTAGCCCGCGCAGGGCGTGATGGTGGCGAGGCCCGCCACGGAGCCCGTCATCACGTCGACGAAGTCGATCGAGCCGTGGATGATCTTCGCCACGATGAGCCAGGTGACCATACCGCTCGCGAGGCCCACGACGGTGTTGGTGAAGGCGTGGGTGGCGAGCTCGCCCGCCGAGAGGGCGCCGCCGGAGTTGAACCCGAACCAGCCGAACCACAGAAGCCCCGTGCCGATGGCCGCGGCCATGAGGTTCGAGGGCTGCATGCCGGGCTTTGCGAGCTTGCGGTTGCCGAGCACGAAGATGCCCGCGAGCGCGGCGAAGCCCGCCGTCGTGTGGATGACCGTGCCGCCCGCGAAGTCGACGAAGCCGAGGTCGGAAAGCCATCCTCCGCCCCACACCCAGTGGCACACGGGGTAGTAGATGAAGATCGTGCCGAGGATGAGGAAGAAGAGGTAGCCCTTGAGATTCAGCCGCTCAGCGTAGGCGCCGCTCGAGAGCGGGATGGTGATCACGCAGAACATGAGCTGGAAGAGGAAGAAGAGCGCGAAGGGGATGGTGGTGGCGTGTACCGTGTCCGGCGAGAAGCCCACGCCCGCGAGCCCGAAGTAGTCGCCGGGATTGCCGATGACGCCGCCGAGGTCCTCGCCGAACGAGAGCCCGAAGCCGCCGTACATCCACATGAGCGTGACAATGCCCATGGCGATCATGGACTCCATCATGATGAAGAGCACGCTCCGGCGCCTGGCGAGGCCGCCATAGAAGAAGGCGAGGCCCGGCGTCATCACGCAGACCATCGCCGTGCAGAGCATCATGAAGGCGGTATCGCCGTTGTTGATCATGGGCCCCCACGCCCCTCTCGTCTCGCGACGCCCGAACCACCCCACCGGACGTCCTCCCACCGTCCCCGCTTGCGGCACGTGGCTGAAAGCGAGGAGACCAAACTTTCAGCTTTCTACCCAACGGGTTTTCGGTGATACACGCCCCAAACCAGCCAATGGGGAAACGCACCGACGAGCGGGGCGAGCGGATGCGCCTTGCGCGCCTAGAGCTCGACGACCCGCGTGGCGATGCGGGCGCGAAGGGCGTCTGAGTGCGTGACGAACACGAGGCCCGTCTGCTCGCGGGCGCACCAGTCGAGGATGACGTGCCACACGCGGGCTTGGGTGACGGCGTCGAGCATGGTGGAGATCTCGTCCGCCACGAGGTAGCGCGGACGCGCCGTGAGGGCGCGCGCCACGCAGAGGCGCTGGAGCTCGCCCGCGGAGAGCGCGGCGGGGCGGCGCTCGAGCCAGGCGGGATCGGCATCGAGGGCCTGAAGGAGCGCAGGCGCGACCTCGCCCGCCTCGGCAAGCGAATCTTCCAGGCGAAGTCTTGGATCGAAGGCGAGCTCGGGGTGCTGGCTCACCAGCTGCACCGCCCAGGCGCCCCGCTTGGGCAGCGGCTCGCCGTCCACGAGCACCTCGCCTCGCTGGGGGCTGAGGTAGCCCGCGAGCACCCTGCAGAGGGTCGTCTTGCCCGCGCCCGAGGGGGCCTCGAGCGCCACACGCTCCCAAGGCGCCACCTCGAGCGAGAGGTCGCGAAAGACGGGCGAGGCGCCCGGATAGGCGAAGGCGAGGGAGCGTGCCTCGAGCATGGCCCTACCTCACCGTATTCGACGTGACGGCGAAGTCGTGCTCCGGCAGGGCGTGCCAAAGCTCGCGGCTGAAGGGATGGCGCAGGAGCTCGGGCGAGGCGAAGCTCGCGACCGACGTCTCCTCCACCACCGTACCGTCGTGGAACACGGCCACGCGATCGGCCACGGCAAGCGCGAGCTCGATGTCGTGGGTGATGAGCATGACGGCGCCCCCGCCATCCGCGAAGGAGCGGAGGTCGTGGAGGGCGGCGTGCGCGAGCGCGAGGTCGAGTCCCGGGGTGGGCTCGTCGGCGATAATGAGCCTGGGCTCGTCCACGAGGGCGCAGCAGAGGAGCACGCGCCGGGCCATGCCTCCGGAGAGCTCGTGGGGATAGAGGCGCTCCACTTCCTCGCCCAGGCGATAGCGCGCGAAGAGCTCGCGCTGGCGCTCCCGGCGCCTTGCCGCGTCCTCCCTTCGCGCGCGGCCCTTGCCCCTGGGCATACCCCGCACCTGCTCCCCCACTCGCATGAGCGGGTCGAGGCAGGAGACGGATTGCGGGATGAAGGCGATCTCCGTCGATCGCAGGCGGCAAAGCCCGGCCTCGTCCTGCGCCTCTCCGTCGAACCAGATGCGCCCCTCGATGCGCTCGCCTTGCGTGGCCACCCCCATGATGGCCTCGGCGAGGAGGCTCTTGCCGGCGCCCGACGCCCCCACGACCGCGAGCATCTCGCCCTCGTGGACGCCGATCGAGACGTCGTGGAGGACGGGGACGAAGGCGCGCCGGGCCTTGAGGAAGGGCGCGCCCGGCTCGTAGCCCTCGAAGGCGACGCTGAGGCCCTCCACCTGAAGGAGGTGGTGGTGGCCGGGATGCCTCGAGTTCAGCGCATGGGTGTGGTGGTGGTGCGCCTCGCCCGTGTGGTGCGCCCTCGCCTCGTGGGGCAAGCCTCCTCGCGCATCGCCCGCGAAGGCGCGCGGCTCGTCCGTCATAGGGCCCCTCCCCTCGTGGCAAGGCGGGCGAGCGATCGCCCGAGGACGTCGAAGGCCAAGACGCAGAGCACGAGCGCCGCGCCCGGCAGGGCCACGAGCCACCACGCGCCCGTGGAGAGGTAGGCCATGGATTCCGAGAGGATGGATCCGATGGCCGGCACCTCGGGCGAAAGCCCGAACCCGAGGAAGGTGAGCGACGCCTCGTGGATGATCGCGTGGGGAAAGAGCAGCACGAGCCCCACGACGAACTGGGGGAGCACGTAGGGCACCAAGTGCCGCACGGCCACGCGCACCGGGCCCTGACCGAGCCGCTTCGCGGCGAGCACGTAGTCCGAGCCGCGGCATTGGAGCATCTCCGACCTCACGACGCGCGCGAGCCGCGGCCATTCGGTGAGGGCGATGGCGAGGACCACGCCGACGAAGCCCTTGCCGAACGCGAACGACACGAGGATCAAAAGCACGATGTGCGGAAGCCCCATCACGACGTCAATGGCGCCGGAGACGAGCACATCGGCCGCAGGACCCCCGAGCGCCGCCACGCAGCCGAGGATGAGCGAGAGCCCCGCCGCGGCAAGGGCCGCCAAAAGGCCGAGCGAGGCTGAGAGCGAGAGCCCCGCGACCGTCCGGCAGAGCATGTCGCGCCCCATCCAGTCGGTGCCGAAGGGATGCGCGAGGGAGGGCGGGAGGTTCTTCGCGAGGAAATCCGCCTCCTGCGCGGCGGGCACGAGGGCTGCCCCGAGGGCGAGCAGGAGCGCGAGCGCCGTGCCTAAGGCGAGCACGCGGGCGAGGTCGGCGCGCCTCGAGGGAAGGGCGTGCGCGCGTGGCGCCACGATCACGGGCGCGTGCGGGCTCCTTCCGCGGGCCATGTCATACGGTGCCGCCACGCCCCACCTCCCCGGTGCTCGCGTTGGGGACGTCATAGTCCTCGGGGCGATCGACGAGCGAGGCGAGCGGCCCCTCCTTCGATGCGCGCGCCGCCCCCCGCGCGCTCCGCATGCGCGGATCCACGACGCCATAGAGCACGTCGGCCGCGAAGTTTCCGCCGAAGACGAGAAGCGACGTCACCACGGCGATACCGGCGAGCAGGCACACGTCCGAGCCGAGGCCCGCCGTGACCGCCGCCTGGCCGAGGCCGGGATACGAGAAGACCTCCTCCACGAGCACCGCCCCGCCGAAGATCTCCCCCACGCTCGCGCATT
Organism: uncultured Atopobiaceae bacterium; assembly: GCA_947625235.1. Lineage (GTDB taxonomy): Bacteria > Actinomycetota > Coriobacteriia > Coriobacteriales > Atopobiaceae > CANRLS01. The sequence goes on from CANQNP010000036.1 coordinate 10,203, forward strand.
GGAGCGTGATCGCCGGGAGGGCGACGTTCCTTAGGCCATGGCGCCAGAACCTCTGCCAGGGCCCCTCGCCGCGCAGCCGGCAGAAATCGGCCACCTCGCCGGCCTCGAACTCGATGACCTTCTCGCGCGTGTGGAGGGCAACGGGCGCCACGCCCACGAGCGTGAGGCAGATGGCCGGAAGGGCCAGATGGTGGGCCACGTCCGCCCAGGTGACGTCGGCCTGAGCCACGCCGACGGGCGTGGCGAAGCCGATGGGAAACCAGCCCAGCGCCACGGCAAAGACCATGAGGGCAATGAGGGCGAGCCAAAAGGACGGTATGGACGTCATGGCGAAGCACCACCCGCGGATGAGGCGATCGGGCCAGCGCCGATGCGCCATGCCGGCCACGACGCCGAGGACGAAGCCCAAAAGGCCGCTTCCCACCCACGCGATGGAGAGGAGCGCGAAGGAGGCCCCCGCGCGCTCGGCGATGACCTGCGCGACCGGCTCGTCAAAGCGAAGCGACGTCCCCAGGTCGCCGTGCAAAAGGCCCCAAAGCCACCTTCCGTAGCGCTCGAGGAGCGGCTCGCCCACCCCCCAATACGCCTCGAGCTGGGCGCGCTTAGCATCGGACATGGAGAGGGAGGCGGCCTGCCCCACGTTGGCTTGCACGGGATCCACCGGCGAGAGATCAACGAGGAGAAAGACCACAAAGCTCACCACAACCACGAGCACGCAAGCCTTGAGCAGGTTCTTTGCAATGAATCGAAGCACGCGCAAGATTGTATCGTGAAGACCGATCGCAGGTTGATCCACTTAACGACAGCGAGAGGCGCTGGGGTGCCCCAGATTCGGGGGATTTTGGGCACGTAGCGTACTTCGCTACGTGAGTGCCCAAAATCGCGCGAAGATGGGGTGCATCCAGCGTCTCGCAGCGTCAGGTCAATCCCAGTGCCAACGATCAACGTTATTCAATACCGACCAGCCGTGGCCGTGCGGGTGGGGCTTTTGAGCGGCCACCTCGAGGCCGTCGCGCTTGAAGTAGAGGTGGTCGATGTTGCAGATCCACACCCACGTCGAGGCGCCCTTGGGGCAGATGCCCTCCGAGCCATCCCACTGCGAGTCCTGCCATAGGGCGTAGGAATCCGCCACGGTCGGCTGCGCGAGCGCCTCGTCCATGTAGGCGTCGAGGGTCGCGTTCTCGTAGCAGGGGAAATTCCCCCAGCCGGATGCGTAGTAGAGGTTGTAGTACTCGGAGGGGGAGTTCGACCCCCAGCCCCAGAGCACGGGATCCGCGTACTGGTGCGGGTAGATGTCCTCGAAGGACGCGCCTCGGACCTGCACGTGGATGCCGACCTCGGCCATTTGCTGGGCGAAGTCCGTGGCGAGCGCCTGGCGCACGGAATCGCCCGCCGTATACCAGAGGGTGACCTCGAGCGGGACGCCGTCCTTCGCGCGGCGCTCGGGCGTGCCGTCGCCCGCGACCCACCCGGCCTCGTCCAAGAGGCGCTTGGCCTCGTCGCGGTCATACGCGCATTCCATGTCGCTCGAGATCCACGGCATGCCCTGGCTCACGCTGTACGTGGCGTCGCCATAGCCGTTGAGCACGGCGGACACGGCCGCCTCGCGATCAAGCGCGAGGTTCATCGCGCGACGCACCGCCACGTCGCTCGTCACGGCGTTTCCCACGGCGTAGGC
>CANQNP010000037.1 GCA_947625235.1 uncultured Atopobiaceae bacterium
GGCGGGACGGTCGGCAGATGGAACGGAACATCCAAAGGTTGGGAGATCGTCGATGACGTGGAAGAGCTCTTCTCAGCGGGATATGGGAGCGTCTTCCAAGACTGCGAGTCCTTCAAGGTCTGGGACGAGAACGGGCACCTCTATGCCGAGGGAGCGCACCATGACGGCACGGTGTGCGTCGAGATAAAGGGCATCATGCCCGACGGCGAAAGCCTCCTCGGAGACATAGAGGAAGGCGACGATGAGCTGGATGCGATCCGCGCCATCTGGGATGACGATACGGGAAGGTACTCGGCCGTCCCGAGGTTCGCCGAACGTGAGTGGGGCTGCGCACCGCTTGAGTTCGAGGACGTTGAGCGCAAGAACGACATGGTGCATGTCGCGCGGAACGTGCTTGCCGATGGAGACTTGGCATGGAACCTCATCTGCCGTGAATGCGTGCATGTCTACAAGGAACCCGATTCTTCAACCGAGGTGGTGCAAGCAGACAGCGCCTCCACCATCAGCCAAGAATCGGTCTTCGAGTATGCGATGGACTGCCCAGACGGCTTCTGGGTGCCGCAAGGGGAATGGGACAGGGCGCTGGAGAGCGACTTGCTGCTCATGGGAAAGAACGAACGTGCCTTCGTGGCCGAGGCTCGGGATGCTATGGATCCCAAAGAACGGGCCGAATGGGCAAAGCAGATCGCCGAACAGGATAGGTTCACGCAGAGCCATCCGGCAGAACGAAACCGGATGATGGGGCTGTAACGGCACGACGGAACAGGCCCTTGCACTTCGGCAAGGTTCCGCACAACGGAAGTGCCAACGGATACGATCGAGGGCAAAGCCAACGCCATCGAGAAAGGAAACGATCATGGCGAACACCACGACAAAGGCGGATCAGCAGTACAAGGACTTCATCGCGGCAAACCGTAACATCCTCCGAGGCATCGCCGCCGACCCCGCGAAGTGGGCGGAGTTCCTGACGATCCTCGCCTATAACAAGAACATGACGCCGCTCAACGCCGCGCGAATCCAAGCCATCGACATCGACCTCGACGAGAAGAAGGTCTTGGCCGAGACGGGCGAGTGGGCGAAGCGCGTCCTTCCCAAGGAAGGCGAGGATAGCGTCAGCTACTCCGACATCATCAAGAAGGACGCGCAGGGACGCGATGTCGGAGGCATCGTCCAAGCGACCCGGCGCGGCGGCTACAACCACCTCGTGAAGATCTACCCGCGTTCGTCCGTCGATCTCGCGATTCGACGCGACGCCCACCTCTACCCCTTCAAGATCGACTTGAGGGATCCGCTCGGAGCCGAGATCTGGAAGCGGTCTATCGACAACCTCGCCACCACCCACACGGGAACCGAGAAGGACAGGGCGACTGGCGAGGAGAAGACCTACACGGTCGAGGGCGTGGACTTCGCAGAGGAGGATCCGAACGTCCAGTTCGCCATCGAGACGCGCTACGGCATGAAGCCGACCGTGAAGCCCGAGCTTCCCAACCCGGACAGCTTCGACCTGCGTGGCGACGATCCGGCGAGCCTCATGGCCTACTGCCGCGACATGCAGAAGCGCATCACGCAGCTCTCCAACCGCCTCGACCGCGCGATCTTCTGGGAGCGCAACCAGATCCTCAAGAGCGAGGAGATCAGCGTTGACGATCTCTCCGTCGGCGTTCCCGTCGAGAAGGCCGCTAACGTGAAGGCAGAGAAGCCCACCGAGGCTCCCGAGAAGCCCGTCGTGGCCGCCGAGAAGCCGATGAAGTCCAAATTCGCGGGCATCGGCATGGCGAATGACCCGGCGAGCCGCCGTGAGGCCGCTCGTGCCGAGGCCAAGCGGGCGAACGGCGATGCCGTCTCCACCAGCCACGCCATTGTCCAGTAGGAAACGCATGAGAGGGGGTTGCCCGGATGCTGGCGGCCCCCTCCCCCACCGACAGGGAGGATCCCATGAGAACGAATGACGATGCGGCTAGCAGCCAGACGGTGGAGTTCGAGGACATGGAGACGTGCAACCGCATGGTCTTCATCAAAAGCCGAAGCCCGCAGATGGCGGATGTCGTGGATGGCCTCGTGAACGAAGAGCCGAAGGTGCGCATCTACGAGGAATCGGATCCCTACGGCATGGAGGTAGACCCGAAGGACGCCCTCGGCGGCTTCTGGATCAAGGAGGGCGACATGCCGCGCCTCCTAGAGATCGTCGATGAGGTCAACTGCAAGGCGGCGATAGATCCGAGCGTGAACGAGATCAGGCGGCATCTCCTCCTCAACGGCTTCCGAGGCGGCGTCGGATGGTGCGTGCTGAAGGAAGACGATGGGTTCTGCTACGTGTATGACACGGGTTTGAACACTTACAACGACTATATGCTCGCGTGCAGACATGTGGACTTGCTGCCCGACGGCTCCGGCATCATCTACGACTGCGCTGACGCCTCTCTGGACTATCTGCGTTCCTTGGAGCTTGCAGACGAGGCCGACTTCGAGTCGGTGGGCAAGCTCGTGCAAGCGCACGATCGACCATACGACGAGATCGACGAGGATTACGCGCCGCACTCGGAGATCTGGGACATGTGCAGGGATGCCGTATGCGAGGAATTGGAAGACCATGGGATGCCGATCGGCTCTGAGGAGATGGATCGGCTCTGCGATGACCTCGCCACCTCGATGGCTCGAAAGCTCGAAGGAAGCTTCGTGATGGCCTACGAAGATGGCGAGGACTTCCGTCCTGACGTGGACATCCCCGAAATAGCCGCACACGAACTCGATTGCCTCAATGACTTCGATCCGATGCCAAAGCGCACGGTCGCCGAGGATCCAGATGTACGCAGGGAGGAAGCGAAGGCCGTGGCCCAAATGGCCGGGAGCGCGGGCAAGTCCGGCATGGGAATCAAGCGATAGCGAGAAGGGATGGAAGCCACCATGGGCATCGAGGACACGAGCGCCGTAGAGCGCATCTGCCGCGAGGAAGTCGATGATTACATCGAGACATTCGTGGACGGGATCGTGGCGAAGCACGGCATGAATGCGCCCGAGGAATTCAAAAAAGGCTTGGAGGACTATTGCCTTATCGGAAACTACGGGCTATCCGAGTACGGTGCCGATATGCCGCCATACAGCCACTTCAACGTCTACTTCGAGGATCAGGGCGTGGAGCTATCCCACGAGGAATGGGAATGGTACCAGAGAACGATCGAGGAAATGATCTTCGAAGGCGTTTGCGAGCGCGTGAACGAGCTTCAGGAGGGCAAGGGGCCGGAGGATCGCCGCGCCGAGGCGGCACGGATCGCGTCGGAAGGCCCCGTGGAGATTCCCGAGATCCACCGAGATTTCAATCTCGATCCCTGCAACGTCGGCAACATAGACGCCTACATCGTCACGGCAGACCCGGACGGGGAAACCGGGCTGCTCACGCTGCTCTGCCCGTGCGCCGACGAGATCGCGTGCGATTACGGAACCTACAAGGTTCTGATGGGCGACGGCGGAACCGTCCTGCTCAAGGAGATCGAGGGCAAGGACGTGTACGGACGATGCACGAACGAGGACGATGAGGGAAACATCGTGGAACGCGACTGCGCCAAGATGGCAGACGATGCCTATGAGATGAGCGTCAGGTTCGGCAACGTCTACAACGGCGGGATCCCGGTCTGCGTGGGCATGGGCACTCCGGGCCAACCGGATCCGTTGAGCGACTTCCCCTACTCCGAAATGTGCGACGAGTTCAAAGCCATGCCCATCACCCGCGAGCACGGGGTGAACGTGCTGCCCTACGACCTCACCGAGGCGATCTGCATCGGGATGAACCGGAGCCGCGAGCTGCTGAGGGAATCTAAAGTCGAGGCAGAGAGATCAGAGCGATCCAAGGGACTCAGCCGATAGGCGACGAGGGCCACGGCGAGCCGAACATGGAGGGAGATAGGATGCGATTCAAATTCGATGAAGTGCCCCCGCTCTACTCGCAGGATGGCAAACGACACGATGCGATCGTCTACGCGCACCTCTTCAACGCCGCGAGCGACTGGTGGATCACCGAGTACGATCCCGAGGAGAAGGTCGCGTTCGGCTTCGTCTGCCTCAACGGCTGGGAGGAATGCGCGGAACTCGGCTACATCTCCATCCCCGAGATCGAGGAGCTGAACCAATCCCTCTCGATGCGACGGTTCGGGGGAATCGCACTGACCGTCGAGCAGGATCTGCACTGGACGCCAAAGCCGCTCAAGGACATTGAACTCTACCGTCGCGTTTTGGGAGTCCCGAATCCCTCACCCGCCGAGGTCGCGTCCCAAGCGAGGGACGTGGCCGGAAAGGACGGGAAGGCCAACGGCGAGAACGACAGGCACATCATCCGATAGAGGCGTTGGGAGAAGGAATGGCCGACAACATCAAGGAGGCTCTGCCCGAGCTGGATCTGGCAAGCACCTACGGGGTCGATGCGGTCGATGTCGATGACGGATGCGAGCGGGTCTACGACTACCTCATGGAGCACGAGCTGACGTTGTGGGACTTCGCAGACCAGAGCGGATGGAGCTATCCGAACGGGATGCCCGTCATGCACATCCACGGCGTCGTGTACGACGAAATGGACGATGGCGAAGTCCGCTACAAGACGCAGCAGACGAACTTCCAAGACGTGAGAAGCGCCGTGGAGTGGGCGGACTACTTCCACGGGGCGACCCTCGGAGGGGTATCGGCGAAGCTGCTCAACGACGGGGGCGCATCCCTAGTGGCCCGCTTCGTCGTGCAGAACCCCAACGCCGAGAACGTGATCGTCGAGGGCAACCGCTTCATCCGGGAGGAGGAGCGCATCGCGCAAGCAGAGCGGGAGGCCAAGGAGAGGGATCCGAGATCCACGAGGAAGAAGGCCGAGGAGGCGGCGCGGAACCTCACGATGCGCTTGGCGAGCGAGTCGAGGCATCGGCGGCAGGGCCGCTAGAAAGGGAAGGTCGATGGAAATGGCAGCTTTGAGCCTGACGGAGATCGAGGAAGCGATCGAGAGCGTCGATAGCATCGAGTTGGCGGCATCCGAGGATCCGCTGATGCGATGCATCGCCGCATCGCGCGGGGACTACCTCGAAGAGCTGGTCAACGACGAAAGCGAACTGGTACGCATGTGCGTGGCGGATACGGGATTCGGCCACGACGCGCTCGCCAACGACGAAAGCGAATTCGTGAGGGCGACCGTGGCCGAATGGGAGAACGACAAGGCCGAGGCCCTTTCGGGGAACCGACCCGAGGAGATCAGACAGGCCGCATGGTCGGCGGCACAAGGGGTTTCCAAGCAACCCGATAAGCAGGAGCCGTCGCGGATCGCGCGACGTTGACATAGGGCAGGTAGGAAGGAAGACGGGAGCGAACATGTACATCCGAACCGAGCTGCTTGAGCACGAATGGAGCGAACAGCTCATGACAGACGAAGTGGCCGAAACCATCCCTGAGATCACGAAGGGACTCGGAAAAAGCCCGGAGGACGTGGTGTACGCGCACCTCGCGATTCCGGACTTCAACTTCGACTGGTACGTATTGGGCCGCGACAGGGAGAGCGGGAGGCTCTACGCCTATGTGCGCTCCCCACGGAAGACCGCAGATGGAAGCTCCATCTACATCGACTTCCATCCGGACGATGTGTGGCTCGGAGACATCGAGGCCAACAACAAGGTGCTCAAGCAGAACGGCTTCGGGATGGAAAGCGGCGAGGACGCGAGGATCGTCGTGCGCCAGACCGACTGGGAACCCATCGAACTCGGGGAGATCTCGGCGTATCGCAACTACGTCATGGACGAGGGCAAGCTGGCGGAATACGACAGACACAAGCGCGAACGTGCCTCCGTCGAGCCTTCGACGGCCATCCAAGGCAACATGGAACCCAAGGACGATTCCGAGAACGAAGATAAGGCCGAGGAAGAAGACGATGCTGAATCGGCTGAAATCGAGGCGACCGTGTACGAATGTCGCAGTGATCGAAATCTCGATGCGAAGGACGAAGGGCAGAACAACATCGCGGAAAGGCCCTCTCCCACCAACCTCGCCGAACAGGCGAAGCTGATCGTGAGGGGCCAGCCGAGGCGGGCCGCGATGGCTGCGCCCATGCGCTGGTAACGGAAGACCATCTGGAACCTTGGAGCACCCATGAGCTTGGAAATCAAGCGGGCCATCGAGTCCTATCGGCAGAGATTCGGCACGCAACCCACCCCCATCGACGTGAGCGAGAACGCCGTCCTGTTCGTCGGAGACAACGGTTGGGCGGTCTACGCCGATGCGCCGTCGCTGTCGGACGAGGCGCGGGCGACGCTCGCGGATCGCAAGGACGAGCGGAGCATGTCCGACGGTTCCATGGTGTCATGGGCTGGCAAGGACATGGCGCTCATAAGAAGCGTCGCGAAGGACGTCGTGCGGGCGATCAGCGGCCTCAACGGCGACCATGCAACCGGAGAAGAGGGAATGGGGCCGGAAGTGAACGTCCCCGAGTCGAAGGTGCGCAGGAAGCGGGTCGTGAAGGACTCCGCATCCGCCGAGTTGAGGCAGATGAGCCTGTTCACGTTCGACGAGACGGGGATCGTATATGCAAGCAACGAGCTAGGAGGAACGAATGAGGCACTTCACGGGAATGGCGGAGAGCACGTATCAGACGATGCTGGAGCGCAAGCCGGAGTTGACGCGCTCGATGCCGCTGGAGGAACTGGAGCCGATGCTGCGGAAGAAGGAGGAGGACTACCTGAACCGCAAGGCGGAGATCGCGGAGACGATACTTCGCGAGTCGAATCCCCAGAGCTGGGCGGAGCTGGACGAGGCCCTGAGCAAGGCGGAGGCGATCTCGACGGAGCTGGCGACGGACGAGACGCTGGGCCGCGTGTTCGCGGAAGCCTAGCGCAGGAGCTGAGGTCGCAAAACGGCCTCACGCCGCTCCAGAGGGCGGAGGCGAACGTCGCCGCCATCGAAGCGCTCCTCGCAGTCGAGGGGCGCGGCGACGATGCCGAGGCGACGCCCGAGGAGCGAGCCGCCATCGCCGCATACTCGGGATGGGTAGGAGCTGCGGACGCCTTCAAAGACCCGTCGGCCCTCAAGGGCCGCTGGGCCGAGGTTTCCACGAAGCTCAAGGAACTGCTCTCCGACGAGGAGTACGCCGATGCGAGGGCGAGCACCCTCACCGCGTGCTACACCCCTCCCGAGATCACCGAGGCCATGTTCGCCGTACTCGGCAACCTCGGATTCGGCGAGGGGGAGAACGCCCTTGAGCCGGGTTGCGGCGTGGGCAACTTCATCGGGACGGTGCCCGAGGGCGCAAGCTACCGATTCACCGGGATCGAGTGCGAAAGCATCAGCTCACGGATGGCGCGGATCCTCAACCCGGACGCCAACATCGTCTCGGCCCGGATGGAGAAGTGCTACGTCTCCGAGGACAGCTTCGACTTGGCGATCGGAAACGTCCCCTTCAACAACGGAATCGACATAGAGGGCAAGTCCATCCACAACTGGTTCATCGAGAAGTCCATCGAATCGCTCAGACCGGGCGGCATCGGGATGTTCCTCACGTCGCGCTACACGTCGGATTCGACGAGCGCGAGGCACCGCAAGGAGATCGAGGCGATGGCCGACCTCGTGGGAATGGTGCGCCTTCCCACGGAGGCGTTCGAGGGACAAGGAGCGCAAGGCGTCGTTTCGGACATCCTCGTGTTCCGCAAGCGAAATGAGAACGAGGTTCCCTTCGAGCGCGGCTGGGCCGAGGAGGTCGATCATGAGGGCGAACAGCCGACGAACGGCTACGTGAAGGCTCACCCCGAATGCGTGATCGGAAGGGAAACCGAGCGCAGCGGGCCTTATGGGCCGCAGTACACGGTCACCTCAGAAGGCATGACGTTGCAGGAAATCGCCGACAGGGCGCAGAAGTCCCTGATCGAGCAGGTCGATGTCATCCACGTGGACGTGAAGAGCGCCATGGGCGAGGCGAAGGAGGCACCCGTTGCCGCCGCCCTGCCCTCGCAGTCGCCGAACTTCGAGTACGTGGCGATCGACGGCCTTGCGTTCTACGGAAACGACGATTACGTGGAGCACGTCACCGTGGGCAAGCCCACGACGCGCGAGGCGCACGAAAGGCGGCTCGTGGCGATGATCGGGCTACGCGACGCGACGCGAAGGCTGCTCGAAATCGAGCGCGACGAGAACTCCAGCGACGAGAGGATCTACGAGGCCATCCAAGGGCTGAACGACCTCTATGATGACTTCCACAAGCGATACGGCGAGATCAACAGCCCGACGAACCAGAGGCTCTGGGCCACGAGGCCGGACAGCCTCGGATGGTCAAGGCTCTCGCATCTTGAGGAGGAGCTGGACGGGAAGCTCGTCAAGTCGGAGATCTTCGAGCGGAGGGTCATAGATCCCGCTCCCCACGCCCCCACCCACACGGAGGATCCGAAGGAGGCCGTCGCGCTCTCGCTTGCGAGGTACGGTCGCCTAGTCGGGGGCTACATCCACGAACTCACCGGGGTTCCCGTGGCGGAGATCCCGGAATGGTCGGGCGGGACGATCATCGAGGATCCGAGCGACGGGTCGCTCAAGACCGAAGACGATTACCTGTCGGGAGATCTCGGAAGTAAGCTCGACTCCATCGCCTCGGAGCGAAAGCGAATCGTTGACGAGAAGGAGGCTCAGGAGACGGACGAATGGCGGCGCTCGCGCGGACTCGCCATGGTGACTCCCGACAAGATCCTGATGCAAGAAGGCGGAGCAGAGGACAACTGGACACTCTCGCAGCTCAGGGACAGGGAATCGCTCGAATCCCTCATCGACTCGGCCTCGTCGAACTACAAGGACTGCAAGTGGGCCATGGATTTGCTCGCGCAGGAAACGGCGCGTTGGGATTGGAGAAACGACGGCTTGGAGCGAGATACGATCGCAGCGATGCTCTGGCTTCTCGACAAAACCGACGGCGTGGAGCTTGCGAGAATCGCGAAGGCCACTCCGCGAGGAGATGTCGATCCGCTCACGAACATCTGCCGCCACGCATTCGGAAGGGAACACACGCGAGGCAACTACGATTTCCTGCACGATCCCACCCACGGAAACCTCACGCTCATCGTCTTGGAGACGATAAGGGCATCGAGGGTTGACGATGCTACCAAGGGGATGCTGTACGTGTCTGCCGTGAATATCATCCTCGCGAAATCCGCGTTGGGCCACGATGCCGAGAGCATGAAACCGATCAACGAGGCGTTCGGAGGCGACTTCTACGAGAAGGCATCATGGGGGGACATGATCTACTTCCATGCCTACAACATGGATCGCGAGGACTACGCAGCGATCGCGAGGAGGATCGCCACCCCGGCGTTCTCCGAGTGGATGCACGAGGCATCGCTTGGAAGGATAAGGCCGAGCGAAAAGGGCCTCGCGGACTACGAGCACGAGCGCGACGCATTCATCGTCGAGATGCCGGAGACGGTAGACGAAGGGAGGATCGCGCAACTGGACACCCTCGCAGAACGGCTCGCCGAGAGGCTTCCCGAGCGCGTGGCCCTTGAGGACGTGAGGCCGAACCTCGGCGCTCCGTGGATTCCGGGCAGGTATTATCACGCATTCATGTGCGAGACGTTCAGCGTGTACGAAAGTGACAGGCACAGGATCGCCGTGTCGCGGGACATGAACGGTCGATGGTCTGTGAGAAGCGAATCCTCGGCCATGCCGGACTCGGCCCTCAGCCAATGGGGCGTCCGGAAGAAGAACCCCGCCCAAATCTGCATGGCGGCGATGAACAACTCGCGCATCGTGATCTTCGAGGACGAGCCGAAGTACGACGATGAGGGCAACGAGAAGAGGGTGGTCGATAAGGAGCAGACCGCGCTCGCAAACGCCATCCGCAAGCAGCTCAACGACGAGTTCAGAGCATGGTGCCTCGCCGACGAGGGGCGGAAGTCCGAGCTTGAGGAGCTTTACAACACGAGAGTCAACCGCAAGACGAGGAAGGTGTTCGACGGGAGCTGGCTCACGCTACCCGGAAAGAACCCCGAGTACACGTTGAGGGCGCATCAGAAGGAGGCCATCGCACGGATCCTCACGTCAGACGAGGGAACCATCGTGGCCCACGCGGTCGGCGCGGGCAAGACGTGGACGGGCGCGGCAGCTTGCATGGAGGCACGGAGGATGGGACGCGCCACGAAGCCCATGATCGTCGTGCCAAACAACCTCTGCCCCCAGTGGCACAGGGAGTTCATCAGGCTCTACCCCGATGCGAAGGTGCTCTGCATGACGAGGGACGATAGCCGAAACCCGAGGGCCGTCGCGTCATTCATCGCGAGGGTGCAGATGGGCGACTGGGACGCGGTGATCATCCCCCAGTCACGATTCGATCGTTTGAAGCTCAGCCCCGAGCTGCAAGCACATATGCTGTGGAAGCGGATCCAAGAGAGCCTAGAGGCCGAGGAATTGGAGCGCGAGCTGTTGGGCAAGCGGCATCCGTCCGTCAAGGCCATGGAGAAGCACATCGATACGCTGAAAGCGCGGTACGAAAAGCTCATCGAACGCTCGGGCAAGACCGAGGGGTTCCCGTTCGAGGAGCTGGGTGTCGATATGCTCTACGTTGACGAGGCTCATGCGTATAAGAACCTCGCGATCCCGAACACGTCCCAGTACGGCGGCCTGAACATCGCCGCATCGGGCAGGGCAGAGAACATGTTGCAGATCGTCAGATACCTGCAAGATCGTGGCCTCGGTAAAAACATCGTGTTCGCAACCGGAACGCCCGTGTCGAACAGCATGGCCGAGCTTTTCAACATGGAGAAGTACGTCGCCCCTAAACTCATGGAAAGATCCGGCATGGACAACTTCACGGCGTGGGTCAACACCTTCGCCGAGGTGACCACCGAGCCGGAGTTTCGGCCCGAGGGTGGCGGCTACCAGATGAAGGAGGCCGTGCGCAAGTTTCAGAACATCCCGGAACTGCTCGCCGAGGTCGGAAACTTCATGGACGTGAGGGACAAGGACGCGCTCGGACTCAAGACCCCGGACGAGAAAATCGTGAATATCCACGTCCCGATGAGCGAATCCCAGCGGGAGGAGCAACAGCAGATCTTGGTGCGGGCGAAGAAGGTACATGACGGCGATGTGAAGCCGGAAGATGACAACATGCTCGCGATCACGACCGACGGGCGAAAGATCGCGCTCGACCCCTACCTGCTGCACAAGGACGAGGAAGGTCGCTTCTCCCCCATGAGGGGCGAGGGGAAGATCTGGGAATGCTGCGAGATCGTGAGGAGGGAATGGGAGCGAACTGACGCGATCAGGGGAACGCAGCTCGTGCTCTGCGACACATCCGCCAACACGTCAAGCGAGTGGAACGTGCAAGCATGGGTGCGCCAGATCCTCATCGAGAACGGGATCCCGGAAGACGAGATAGAGATCATGTCCAAGCCGGGTAGCGCCCTCACTGATGCCCAGAAGGAGCGCATCTTCGAGAAGACCCGCAACGGGGAGATCCGGGTGCTCATCGGCTCAACGCAGACGCTCGGTACGGGAACGAACGTGCAAGACCACCTCGTGGCGTTACACGACCTCGACTGCCCGTGGCGACCAGCCGACCTCGACCAGCGAAAGGGACGCATCGTCCGGCAGGGAAACACGAACGAGGACGTGACGATCTACCGATACTCAACTGAGGAGACGTTCGATACGTTCATGTGGCAGTCCGTCGTGCGGAAGGCCGGGTTCGTGCAGCAGATCCTCAGCTCGCAGAACCCATCACGCGAGTACGCTGACCGCGACTCGAACACGCTCTCCTA
>CANQNP010000038.1 GCA_947625235.1 uncultured Atopobiaceae bacterium
GGGTGGATGGTGAGGATCTCATCGAGGAGATCCGGCGTGTCGTGGAAGGAGAAGCCCACGTGGCGCACGAGCCCCTGAGCCTTCTTCTCGAGCATCCAGTCGAAGACCTTGTACTCCTCGTACTTGGGATACATCGCGGCCTCGACGCCGTGTGCGAGGTAGTAGTCGAAGTAGCCCGCGCCCGTCTTTGCGAGCTGCTCGTTGAAGACCTTGTCGCGGTCTTCGAGCGAGTCGAAGAAGCCCGCGTGGAGCTTCGTCGCGAGCGTGAAGCTCTCTCGTGGATGCCGCTCGACGAGCGCCTCCTTGGCCACGCGCTCGCTCGCGAAGCCGTTGTACATCCACGCGGTGTCGAAGTACGTGAAGCCCGCCTCGAGGAAGCGATCGACCATGGCCTCCACCTGCGGCACGTCCACCGCGGCGGCATTGGCGGGGTCGGTTTGGGGAAGGCGCATGAGTCCGAATCCGAGCTTTGCCATGGGAAGTTCCTCTCTCCTCCTTGGGCGGGCGTTCCTGCGCCGCGCGATCTCGTAGCTATCCTACAAGGGCCAGATGCTGGGGATTTGCGTCTTGGGTGGCCTCCACGGAAAGCTCGTGGCCCTCGCCTTCGAGGATGACCTCCACGCGGCTCGCGTCCATCTCGGGGTAGTCTTGGATGAGCTCGCCGACGCTTCCTGCGCGGATCACGCCGGAGCCGGGATTCGCGATCGAATCCACGTGGCCCCGCACCTCGGCGTCGATGTCGTAGCAGCGCTCGAAGGCGAGCGTCGTGTTCACGAACTGGCAGTCCACGAGCGTGAGCCCCTCGATGTAGCAAAGGCCCTGGAGGCTCTCGACCACGCAATGCTCGAGCGTGAGGCTCCTCGTGTTCCACGCGAGGTACTCGCCCGAGATGAAGGAGTTCCGCACGATGACGTCCTCGCAGTTCCAGAACGCGTCCTTCGTCACCATGCGCGCGTTCTCCACCACCACGTGGCGGCAGCCGTCGAAGGGGTACTTCCCCGTGAGGTCGAGGCCGTCGATGTGCAGGTTCTCGCAGTCCTTCGCGAAGTAGTCGCCGTTCACGCTGATGCGCGTCGCGGTGACGTCGCGGCAGTTCCAGAGCGTCTCCTGCGCGTTCGGGAAGTTCGTGTCGCTGATCACCACGTCGGCGCAGCGGCGGATGCCCTTGGGTGCCTGGAAGGTGTTGTTCGTGAGGGTGAGGTGGTTGGTGTACCAGAGCGGCGCGCGGCACGTGTCGAGCCAGAGCGACCCCTCCACGCTCGCGTTCGTGCAGTACCAGAGCGGATAGCGCCAGCGGAAGACCGAATCCGCCACGTGCACGTCATGCGATTCCTTGAGCGGCGATTCGCCGTCGTGGAAGACGCAGCGCTCGATGCTCGCGTTGCGGGTTTGGTAGAGGGCGCGCTCGCCCTCGAAGGTCTGGTCGTGGATGAGTGCCATGGATTCCCCCTTCCTCGAGAAGTAGCCTCACCCACATTCTGCGACCGTCGCACTCTTATATCTATTGCTTATTCTTCATATTGAGTTATACGATTCCTGTATGAGTACATTCCGACGTCCCGCGCCTTGCCAAGGAGGGCATCCATGGAGCTCAGGACCCTTTCCTACTTCCTCGCCATCGCCCGGGAGGGCTCCCTCACGCGCGCCGCGAAGGCGCTCCACGTGACGCAGCCCACGCTCTCGCGCCAGCTCGCCTCGCTCGAGAAGGAGTTCGGCCAGCAGCTCTACCTGCGCTCGCACACCGGCATCCGCCTCACGCAGGCGGGAGAGATCCTGCGCGGCTACGCCGCCTCCATCGTCGAGCTCTCCGACAAGGCAGAAGATGCCTTGAGCCTCACAGAACGCGAGATCTCCGGGCCCGTCTACCTCGGGCTCGGCGAGACGGCGGCGGTGGGCATCCTCGCGGAGGCCATGGAGCGCGTGCGCGCGGAGCATCCCGGGGTGACGTTTCGCCTGCACAGCGGCACGTCGGCCGACCTCATGGACAGCCTCGTCGCGGGCGCCCTCGACTTCCTCCTCGAGTGCGACGTGCGCCCGCACCACGACCTGAACGAGCTCGACCTCCCCCATGCGGACGAGTGGGGCATCGTCATGCGCACAGACGATCCCCTCGCCGATCGCGCGAGCCTCGCCATCGACGACCTCGCGGGCCGCGACCTCATCCTCTCGCGCCAGGAGATGCGCACCGAGCGCGGCGACCACACCTCCGACAGCCTCTCGCTCACCTCGCGGCTCGCGAGCATCGGCCACATGGTGGCCTCCTTCACCCTCGCCTACAACACGCGCTTCCTCGTGAAGGCCGGCATCGGCGTGGCCGCCGTCTACGACGGATTGATGGAAGTCGGAGGCGATACGGGACTCGTCTTCGTGCCGCTCGAGGAGCCGGCCAAGGGCCCTGATGCCACGCCCCAGCGCTACCTCGCGCGCCACGGCCTCCTCTGGCGGAAGGTCATGCTCTCCAAGCAGGCCCAGGTCTTCCTCGACGTCGTCCGCGAGCTCTGCAAGGAACCAGGGGAATAGCCCATGGGGGGTCGGGCGTGTCGAGTGGCGATCGATCCCCCTCCCGCTCCTCGGCAAATCGAGCCACCCGCGCCACCGCCCTCTTTCGCACCTCGGTCACGTGGGGCGCCCTATTCCGCACGGCTGGGGCTTGGGGCGCCGTCTTTCGCAGATGAATCCGTAGGGGCACCTCTTTCGCACCGCTCTTTCGCACGGCTGTGGCGTGGGGCCCCTTCCTTCGCGCACAAGGTGGCATGCGACGATCTCTTTCGCACGGATCTGGTCGATTCGGCCTTCTGGGGCCCTCAAAGCGCCCATCTCCCGTGCGAAAGAGCGGGCTCCGCGGATTCATCTGCGAAAGAGCGCCGCCCGCGCCATCAGACGTGCGGAAGATCGCCGCCCGCGCCACCGCGCGTGCGAAGAACCGAAGCCTGGCCAATCAATGGACTGCTCAGGCCACGAAGAGGACGACGATCGTGTAGACCGCGAGGGAGACGAGCAGGTAGAGGCTCATAAAGGCCGAGACGAAGCTCGCGTCCTTCTCGTCCTTGTAGAGCGGCTCGATCACCGGCGCCATGCCGAAGCCCGTGGGCGCGGAGAAGTAGATGAGGACGGCGATGAGCCAGAGGGGGTCGGCCATGAGCTCGGGGAAGAGCAGGAAGAAGCCGCCGACGATGGCCGCCGAGCACGCGAGGCGCATCGTGAGGAGCTTCAGGATCGGGGCGAGCGTCTCGCGATCGATGGCGAGGTCGAAGCCGAGGATGAAGAGGATCATCCCCACGATGGGGCCCGTCGCCTCATCAAGGGTCGCCGTCCACGCGGGACCGAAGGGCGAGGCAACGATCCACTGGTAGAGGCCGGTGAGATTGAAGACGAGCCCGAGGATGACCGCGATCACGAAGCTGTTCGAGAAGATGTTCTTGAGGATCTCCTTGCCGTTCGCGTTGCCCGCCGCCGCCTCGCGGGCAACCACGATGGGCGCCACGATGAAGGCGATCGAGAGCCCCGCCATGTCGAAGATCACGGTGATGCTCGAGGTGCCCACGATGGAGAGGAAGAGCGGCAGGGCGACGCTTCCGCCCTCGTGCGAGACGAGCAGGTACTTGGAGATGTGCGCGAAGCGCGGGCTCGTGAAGCGCGAGGTGAGCGGCCCTATCGCGAAGAGGATCACGAGGTAGCACGCGAAGAGGTAGGCGATGGTCGAGAGGTCGGCGAGGTTGAGCGTCGCGGTGCAGATGAGGTTGAAGATGAGGATGGGGAAGAGGATGCCGAAGACGACGGCGTTTGCCCCCGCCTTCTGCTCGGGCGAGATCCATCCCGTGCCTCGGCTGACCATGCCGAGGATGATCATGAAGAAGACGGGCAGGAGGGTGGCGACGGCAGCCATGGGAGCCTTTCTCTCGTGGGGTGCGACAGCCCTCACTCTACGATGAAAACCGTCTGCCAGAGCATGCCTAGCACGTATATAACTCGATATACCAATTGCTATGGGTATGAATATCCCGAAGAACCATAGGCCAACTGGCTGATGCTCCAGGTGTAGGGGAACAAGCAGCCCGGACACACGTTGCGAGCAGCCAGAGGAGGCGCCATGGAAACCATCTACGACTTCACGGTGAAAGACGCGCAGGGAAACGACGTGAGCCTTGCCGATTTCAAGGGCAAGGTGCTCCTCGTGGTGAACACCGCCACGGGCTGCGGCTTCACGCCCCAGTACGAGGGCCTCGAGAAGCTCTACGAGGCCTACCACGAAAAGGGCCTCGAGATCCTCGACTTCCCGTGCAATCAGTTCGGCCATCAGGCCCCGGGCACCGCGGAGGAGATCACCGAGTTCTGCACCCTCACCTACCACACGCAGTTCCCGCAGATGGCGAAGATCGAAGTCAACGGGCCGAACGAGGCGCCGCTCTACACGTGGCTGAAGGCGCAGAGGGGCGGCCTCGGCAAGAAGATCAAGTGGAACTTCACGAAGTTCCTCGTGGACCGCGAGGGCACCGTGGTTGCGCGCTACGCGCCGCAGACGAAGCCCGAGGACATCGAGAAGGACATCCAAGCGCTCCTCTAGGCACGCGCCGCGCATCCGATCGAGCAAAGGCTCCCGCCATGGAAACGGGAGCCTTTTTCGCGGCGGTTCCCTACACTCGAGGTGGAATCCGAGATCGGAGGAGAGGGTTTTGAGCATGGGCTTTCCGAAGGGGTTTCTCTGGGGCGGTGCCGTGGCGGCGAACCAGGTCGAGGGCGCGTGGGACGAGGACGGCAAGGGCCCGTCCGTGGCGGACGTGGCGAGCTACAAGCCGAACGTCGACGTGAAGGACTACGCGACGCAATGGGCCGTTTCCGACGACACGATCGCCGAGGCGCTCGCCTCCGATGACGTGGCCACCTATCCCAAGCGCCACGGCATCGACTTCTACCATCGCTACAAGGAGGACCTCGCGCTCTTCGCCGAGCTCGGCTTCAAGGCGCTTCGCCTCTCCATCGCGTGGACGCGCATCTTCCCCACGGGCGAGGAGGAGGCGCCCAACGAGGCCGGCCTCGCCTTCTACGAGGACGTGTTCCGCGAGATGCGGCGCCTCGGCATCGAGCCCATCGTCACGCTCTCGCACTACGAGATGCCGCTCGCGCTCGCCACGAAGTACAACGGCTGGGCCGACCGCGCGTGCGTCGAGGCGTTCTGCCGTTTCTGCCACGCGTGCTTCGAGCGCTATCGCGACCTCGTCGCGTACTGGATCACCTTCAACGAGATCGACTCGATCATCCGCCACCCCTTCACCACGGGCGGCATCATCGAGAGCCGCGTGCCCGAGGGGAAGCTCAAGCAGGTGTGCTACCAGGCCATGCACCACCAGTTCCTCGCGAGCGCGCTCGCGACGGCCGACTGCCATCGCATCATCCCCGATGCGAAGGTGGGCTGCATGATCACGAAGCTCACGTGCTACTCGCGCACGTGCGATCCGGCAGACGAGCTCGTGACGCAGGCGCGCAACCTCGAGAACCTCTTCTACTCCGACGTGCAGATCCGCGGCGCCTACCCGCCGCTCATCCTGAAGATGTTCGAGCGCAACGGCATCCACGTGGCAATGGAGCCGGGCGACGAGGAGATCTTGAAGGCCGGCACGGTGGACTTCTGCTCCTTCAGCTACTACATGACGATGACCGAATCGGCCGACCCGAACGCGGAGCGCACGCCCGGAAACACCGTGCTCGGCGTGAAGAACCCCTACCTCGCCTCGAGCGATTGGGGCTGGCAGATCGACCCGCTCGGCCTGCGCTACAGCTTGATCGAGCTCTACGACCGCTACCAGGTGCCGCTCATGGTGGTGGAGAACGGCCTCGGCGCGAAGGACGTCGTGGAGCCGGACGGCTCCATCCACGATGACTACCGCATCGACTACTTCCGCCAGCACATCCGCGAGATGGGCGCGGCCATCGACGAGGGCGTCGACCTCATCGGCTACACCACGTGGGCGCCGATCGACCTCGTCTCCGCCTCCACGAGCCAGATGTCGAAGCGCTACGGCTTCATCTACGTCGACCTCGACGACGAGAACCGAGGCACGCTCGCGCGCTCGAAGAAGGACTCCTTCGCGTGGTACCAGAAGGTCATCGCCACCAACGGCGAGGATCTCAGCTAGCGCCCAGGGCGAACGTCACAGGGAAGCGGGCGGCGCGTGGGCGTCGCCCGCTTCGCGCGTCTTTCGCCGATCGCTGCTACGCGTCGCCTTCCTCGCGTTCGCGCTCGAGCTCCACGCGGGTGTCGTGCCGCTCCTTCGCGTGCTCGAGCTTGGCGGCCTCCTTGGCCACGTGCTCGGCGGCGTCGAAGGTCTCGCTCGCCATGAAGCCCACGCCCTTGCCCACTTCGGCGCCGATCTTCTCGGCCGTCTTCACCTCGCGCTGGTGGTGGCGGTGCTTCATCTGGCGCTCCGTCACCCACTCTCCCGTCTCGCGGTCGTAGATCTCGCCCGCGTGCTCCTCTTCCGGTGTTTGGCCCAGCTCGTCGTCGACCATGACGCGTCCCTTCGCGTGTGCTCGATCCATCTGGAAGGGAAGATGCCCATCCGCGCGGCACGCTAGGCGCTCGAGCGCGAACGGGCACCTCATGTGGTGCGTTCCTTCGCCGGCTGCGGTCACTCGTCGCTATCGGATGAAGTTCGTCATCACCGGCTCGCGAGGCGCGGGGTTCGGCACGCCGGCGGCTCGGCCGGCTTCGATGCAGCGCAGGAGCCAAGCGAGGTTGCGTGCGAGCTGGCGCATGATCGCGAGGCCCTCCTCGTCGCCTTCGATCTCGCCGGGCGTGCGGCCGAAGATGTCGTTCCAGTAGCGATTGCCTACCACGGGCATTTCGGAGATCGTCGCGTATTTGTTGAGCACGTCGAAGCTCGCCACGGTCCCCGCGCGCCGCGCCACGGCGATGGCGGCGTAGGGCTTGTAGCGAAAGATCGACGAATCGGCTGAGTAGAAGAGGCGATCGAGGCAGGCGAGGAGCGCGCCGTTTGGGTGCGCGTAGTAGACCGGCGTGCCCACGACGAGCGCGTCCGCCTCGGCCATCTTCTCCTTCAGGGGCTCCACGAGCTCATCGCCCACGATGCAATGGCCGCCGTTCCTACTGCACGCACCGCAGCCCATGCACCCGGCGATCGGCTTGTTGCCGATGGGCACGATCTCGCTCGAGACGCCGAGTCCTTCGAGCTCGACGGCCACCGCCTGAAGCGCCCGCATGGTGTTTCCCTTGGGCTTCGGGCTTCCGCAGATCATCAGCACGTGCACGGTGGCTCCTCTCACGTTGTTCGCCCGCGATGATGGTACTGGATTTGGCACGCCGTGCGGGTATAGTCGTGTCATACCGTAAGACAGTTCGGCGAAGGGAGCGCCATGGGTGCCGAGCCGGCCGTTGCTCTCGATTTTGAAGCGCGCGACGAGCGTCCGCGTGCGCGCGCCCGCGAGAAGACCGTGATGGTCTCCGCGCGCATCCCTGAGAGCACGTACCTCCGGGTGAAGGACATCTTGCTAAAGCTCGGGAAAAGTCAGACCGATCTCATCTTTGCCGCATTCGAGTACACCTCCTTAACAGGGGAACTGCCAAGGGATTCTCGTGGAGATCAGCGGGCACGACACGGGCGAAGCCTCTCTCCCGAGGAGCTGGAAAGGTTCCGGAATCACATGCGTGAAATCACAATTGGCCGATCGCAGTCGAATCCCGAACATGATGATCGGGACTTCGATCGTCTCAAGTTCGAAGTAATGAAGGAGCGCTTTCCCGAGCATCTCGGGCACCTCGAATACGAGGACACGATATGAAGCTCCCCCTCACGCTTTTCCTCGACACGAATGTGATGCTCGATGGATTTCTGCCTCGTAGGGAGTTCAACCGCGACGCGGGCCTCATCCTCCTCATGGCCCAATTCGACGATGCCAAACTGTACTGCTCGACAAGCATGCTCACGGATCTTTTCTACATCGTGAAGAAAAGCGCGAAGAGGGCGAGCAGGGTAATCCAAGAGGAAATGGAGGATCTGCTCTTTGGTTCCTTGTCGAGAAACATCTACCTCCACGCGGTGGATACGGTCGATGTCCGCGAAGCGCTTCGACGCAGATGGCCTGACTTCGAAGATTGTCTTGTGAGTGTGTGCGCAGAGCGCGTGGGCGCCGACTACATCGTCACTCGCGATGCCCATGGCTTCGACAAATCAAGCGTGCCAGCAATCCCTCCTCGTGCCCTTCTCGAGAAACTGAAGAGGGAGAACGATCTCACCTACGACGAGATCGAGTGGTAGGGAAGCGGCCTCTCGCGCATCGCCTACTCGGCGTCGAGGATCGCGGCACTCTCCTCGCGGCCCTCGGCTTCGAGACCTTCTGCACCTACCGCCACCGCGAGCCCATCGCCCACCCCTTGGAACCATAAGCCGTTGCGGCGCGATGTCGTTTAGACTCAACGCGAAACCCTCGAGAGCCCGGGTAGTGCCGAAGGCAGCTGGGCGGAGCCATGAACGGAAAGGGGTGCCATGGGCCGAAAGGCGCTCTTCGTGGTGCTCACCATCGTCTTCGGCGCGTTTGCCGGGGCCTTTTGCTGGGCTTTCTTCTACTTGATGAACCTGGGCATCGACCTCCTCTGGAACGTGGTGCCCGCGCAGTTGGAGGCCGCGGGATTGCCCGCGGTCTTCTATCCCGTCGTCTTTTGCGTCATCGGCGGCGTGTGCATCGGGCTCTTCGTCAAGCGCTTCGGCGCCTACCCCGAGGGCATGAACGAGGTCCTCGCGAAGGTGAAGAAGACGAGCCGCTACGAGTACGACCACATGGGCGCGTCCTTCTTCGGCGCGCTGCTGCCGCTCCTCTTCGGCGGGTCCATCGGCCCCGAGGCGGGCCTCACCGGCGTCATCGCCGGGCTCTGCACCTGGGTGGGGGATCGACTCCGCTTCGTCGGCGCGGAGATGCGCGAGCTCGCCGAATCGGGCACCGCGGCCGTGATCTCGGCGATCTTCGCCACGCCGCTCTTCGGCATGGTCGTGCCGATGCTCGGCGAGGCGGACGAATCCGAGGGCCCGCGCATGGCGAGCGAGATCCGCTTCGGGGCGTCCAAGCCCTTGAAGACCGCCGTCTACGTGCTCGCGGTCGCGGGAGCGCTCGGGATGATGGCGCTCCTCGGCTCGCTCGTCGGCAGCGAGGGCGGCCTTCCGCACTTCTCAGAGATCAGCGTGGGGGGCGCGGAGCTCCTCTGGCTCGTGCCGCTCGTGCTCGTGGGCGGCTTCGCCGGATGGACGTACTTTCCCTTCGGCGCGCTCGCGCGCACAATCTCGGCGGCCATGGGCGAGCGCCCCGTGGCGAAGGCGGCCCTCGCGGGATGCCTCCTCGGCCTCGCCGGCGTCGTGCTTCCCTTCGCCATGTTCGCGGGCGAGGCGCAAACCGAGGAACTCGCCGAGACGTGGACCACGCTTCCCGTCATCGTGCTCGTCGCTACGTGCTTCGTGAAGGTGCTCACCACCCAACTCTGCCTGAACCTCGGCTGGCACGGCGGGCATTTCTTCCCGATCATCTTCGCCGGCATCGCGCTCGGCTACGGCATGGCGGCCATTGCGGGCATCGATCCCGTCTTTTCCCTCTGCGCCGTCACGGCCGCGCTCATGGGCGCGGTCATGCGCCAGCCGCTCATCGCGGCGGCCTTCCTGCTCCTCGTGTTTCCCTTGGCGGGGGCTCCCATCCTCTTCGTAGCCTCCGCCGTGGGCTCCCTCTTCCCCGTCCCCAAGGCATGGCTCGGGGAGTAGTGGCCATTCCAAACGAAGGAATCGCACGATGTTTCGCCTGAAGCGCATGTGGACCATCCTCAAGCACACGGGGACGGCCGCCATGCTCGTGAACTTCCTCTGGATCTACACCGTCGCGGCCCTCATCATCTGGGCCGTGGAGCCCGGAATCCCCGGCTACGGCGACGCGCTCTGGTATCTCTACGTCGCCGCGATGACCATCGGATTCGGCGACTACGCGGCCGTGACGCTCGTGGGGAGGATCGTCACCGTCTGCATCTCGATC
This sequence comes from uncultured Atopobiaceae bacterium, assembly GCA_947625235.1. Lineage (GTDB taxonomy): Bacteria > Actinomycetota > Coriobacteriia > Coriobacteriales > Atopobiaceae > CANRLS01. The sequence continues at coordinate 10,024 of CANQNP010000038.1, forward strand.
ATGGCCGTCATCCTCACGGCCATGATCACGGGCGTGGTCGTGAGCTACTACACCGAGTACCTGAAGGCGAAGGAGAGCGAGACGGTCTCAGCGTTCTTGGAGGAGCTCGAGCACCTGCCCGAACTCTCGCCCGAGGAGCTCGCGCATCTCTCCCAGCGGGTGAGCCGCTTCGAGGAGGAGCACTTCGAGCACCGGCGCTTCGGCGACGAGGGGCCGAAGGCGCGCTGAGGGCGGCGCGTCGAAGCGCGCCGCGATGGTTTGGCCCGGTGGCGCAAATGTGGAAGCCGGGTGATGGCCATATCGGCTCTCGATTGACCGTTCAGCGCACGTATACTGCCGTTGAGAGAGGAAATGGCGCCGTTCGCCGGTGATCGAACGGCGCCACTGAGCGAGAGGTTCCTTCTCCAATGGATGCGTTCTTCCAATGGCTGCTTGCCGATCGGACCTACGTGGATCTCCTGGCCTTCGGCGTGATCATGACGCTCTGCATCGTCGCCAACCTCCTCGAGGAGCGTGGCGTGGATCCCGCCGACTACGAGGCCGACCTCACAGAACCCACCGACTACCTCTAGGGCGTCCTACCTCGCCCTGTTTGGGACTATGGGCTCACGCTATGCGCGATGTGCACGCCAAGATGATGAATCGGCATTGTACATGTGCCCTCCAACGGCTCATCATCCCCAGTGAAGCTCATCGCGAGTGGTTTTTGAGAACCATGATCGAGGGGCATGGACACCGTCTAAGGAGGCACACATGGGAGCATGGCTTATCACCGGTTGTTCGTCGGGGCTCGGCAAGGCGCTCGCCGAGACCGTGCTCGAGAAGGGCTATGACGTCGCCGTCACGGCGCGCAATCCCGAGGCCGTGAAAGACATCGTCGAGGCGCACCCCGACCACGCGATCGCGCTTCGCCTCGACGTGACGGATCGCGAATCCATCGACGAGGCGGTCGCCGCCACGATCGAGCGCTTCGGCGGCATCGACGTCCTCGTGAACAACGCCGGCTACTGCCTGCGCGGCGCCGTCGAGGAGTGCACGCCCGAGGAGATCCAGGCGCAGTTCGACACGAACTTCTTCGGCCCGGTGGCGCTCATCCAGCGCGTGCTCCCCGGCATTCGCGAGGCGCGCCACGGCACGATCGTGAGCTACTCCTCCATCGCCGCCCTCAAGACCGCCGTGGGCTCGACCTTCTACGCCGCGTCCAAGGCGGCGCTCGAGGCCCTCACGGACGGCCTCGGCGGCGAGGTCGCGCCGCTCGGCATCAAGGTCATGATCGTGGAGCCCGGCCCCTTCGCCACGGACTTCTACAGCCGCTCGCTCAACGTGAACGAGACCAACATCGCCGACTACGCCACCACCTCCGGCGCCCGCAAGGCGCGCCAGGAGAACCCCGCGGCCTCCGGGAGCGGCTGGGGGAGCCCGCGCGGCGCGGCCGAGGCCGTCGTCACCGCCGTCGAGAGCGGTGAGCCGCCGCTTCGCCTCCTCCTCGGCCAGGTGGCCATCAA